>NZ_JBDIAQ010000093.1:0-14040 GCF_039812505.1 Intrasporangium sp.
GCGCCAACTTTCCGGCCGTGGTCGGGTTGTGGGTGGTGGGGTGCCCGGGTGGGCGCCAACTTTCCGGCCGTGGTCGGATTGTGGGTGGTGGGGTGCTCGGGTGGGCCCCAGCTTTCCGGCCGTGGTCGGATTGTGGGTGGTGGGACGCCCGGGCGGGCGGTCACCCGCCGCGCCGAAGGAGGATGCCGCTCAGCCGGTTCGGTGCCGTCGCCCCGCGGCGAGCGGGGACCGGGGTAGCGGAAGCCGGCTGAGCGGCATACCCCCCTCAGGGGCGGGCCGTCCGGGCGGCGACGTCGCCCTCCTTGGCGAGCCAGTCGAAGATGTGTCCGACGGTCCAGTCCGGCGCCTCGAGCTGGGGCATGTGCCCGACGTCCTCGGCGACCTCGAAGCGCCAGAGCGGGTTGAGCGCGGCGATGCGGCGCGCTGCGGCGAGCGGCACGAGCCGGTCCTGCGCGCCGTGCAGCAGCAGCACCGGCACCACCATCCGCTGGGTGAGGTCACGGATTCGGCGCCCGTGCGCCAGCACGAACAGCAGCGACCGCGTCGCCACGACCAGCTCGGCGTCACCGTCGGGACAGTCCTCGTCGCGCTCCCGGGCCAGCGCGAGGTGCTCCTGCCAGAGCTCGGCCGGGATCCGGTGGGAGTCGACGCAGCTGAGACGCAGGATCGCCTTGGCCTGCTCCTCGGCCGACATGAAGGAGCGCCGCCGGGCCATCACGACGTTGCCGAAGGCGGGTATCGCGTAGCCGGTGAAGATCAGCGCGACCAGCGGGTCCGGGGGAGAGGCGATCCCGAAGGGGAGCGCCGGGTCGACCAGGACCAGCCCGGCGACCAGGTCGGGCCGGGCCTCGGCCACGAGCAGCGAGAGCAGCCCGCCCATGGAGTTGCCCACCAGCACGACCGGGTGGCCCACGACCGTGTCGACGAACCGCTCGAGCAGCCGCCGGTTCCCCTCGATCGTCGGCGAGGTGCCCACGGCCCGGGTCCGGCCGAACCCGACCAGGTCGACCGCGAGGACCCGGCAGGACTGCGCCAGGGCCGGGCCGACCGCGGCCCAGTTGAGCACCGACCCGCCCAGGCCGTGCACGAGCAGCAGGGTCGGGGCGTCCCCGGGCCCGCCGTAGTCGACGTAGTGCACCGGCCCGTCGAGGTCGACCCACACCCTCTCGAAGGGGGGCCGCATGGATCCGGACTGCTGCAGCGGGGGCTCGCTCACCTCCTCATTCTGGCTCGCCGCACCGCGGGTGGATCAAGATGGGCCCCAAGCGAACCCACCGGGCCGGCACCCGACCGGCCTTGACAGGCCGGGCGACGGGCCCGACGATGAGGTCCATCCGAGAACTGACGGATGCGTCAACCATGGAACAGATGCTCAGCGCCGAGAGGAGACTGGCTGTCGCGGGCGGGTGGCGGTCAGGTGAAGGGACATGGCACGACCAAGCGTCGAGGTGGAGCGCCGCGAACAGATCCTGCGCGCCGCCTGCGAGGTGATCCGGGACAAGGGGATCAACGCCTTGCGTGTCACCGACGTCGCCGAGCGGGCGGGGATCAGCACGGGCTCGGTGCACTACTACTTCGAGACCAAGCGCGCCCTGACGCACGCGGCCTTCGAGTGGAACTTCGACAGGTCGCTCGCTCGCCGGCAGCGGATCCTGACCCGCCGGGCGAGCCCGCGCGAACGGCTGCGGGCCTTCGTCGACTCCTACCTGCCCCGGGACGAGGAGACCACCGCGGCCTGGCAGGTGTGGGCCGAGACCTGGGTCGAGGCGCTGCACGACCCCGACCTGCGTGCCCTCAACGAGCGGGTGTACGGCCAGTGGCGCTCGATGATCACCGGGATCATCCGCGACGGCCAGGCCGAGGGCAGCATCGTCGAGCAGGACCCGGTGCTGCTGGCCAACCTGGTCGTCGGCCTGGTCGACGGGCTCTCGATGCAGGCGCTCGTCGGCACCCGGCACATGACGTGGGCCCGGATGCACGCCGTGTGCGAGCACCTGATCGACTCGATCTCGACCTCCTCCCCGCGGCGGGTCAGCTCTTGACCCCGCGCGCCGGTCGCGGTCGGATGGGCGGGGAACGCCGAGGCTTGACACGCGGCACCGCGCTGCCTCATCCTTGGACAGAGGATAACTGACTCGTCAATCAACATTGACTGTACGTCAGAATTGACTGTACGTCAGACACGCTGTACGTCAGAGACCGAACGTCAGACACCGTCCATCAACCACTGCCCATCACCCCTGGCAAGGAGCCCCGTATGTCCCGACCCGTCACCGATGGCATCGACCTGACCGACGTGCAGCAGGAGTTCGTCGCACTGGCAAGGGAGTTCGCCGCCAAGGAGATCCGGCCTCGATCCCGCGAGATCGACGAGGCGGACACGGTGGCCCCCATGGACCTCTGGGAGAAGGCGGCCGAGGTCGGTCTCACCTCCTACATGCTGCCCACCGAGTACGGCGGCGGCGGGATCACCGACCTCGTGACCCAGTGCCTCGTGCAGCAGGAGCTGTGCTACGGCGACATCAGCATCGCCAACTTCCTCACCTCGAGCGCCTTCTTCTCCGAGCCGATCCTGCACCTCGGCAACGAGGAGCAGAAGCAGCGGTACATCTCCATGCTCACCGACGGCGTGCCGCCCGTGACCAGCGTCGCGGTGACCGAGCCCGGGGTCGGCTCCGACTCCGCCAGCCTGCAGACCCGGGCGGTCCGCGACGGCGACCACTACGTGCTCAACGGGCAGAAGACCTGGATCTCCAACGCCCCCCTGTCGCGGTACTTCGTCGTCTTCGCGACCATCGACCCGACGCTGCGCTCGCGCGGTGTCACGGCCTTCCTGGTCGAGCGCGACCGTGAGGGCCTGGCCGTCGGGGCCCCGATGAAGAAGTACGGGCAGCGCGGCACGCTCAACGCCGAGGTCTTCCTCGAGAACGTCCGGGTCCCCGTCGAGAACCGCCTCGGCGCCGAGGGGCAGGCCTTCTACGGGCTGATGGGCACCTTCGACGCCTCCCGGATCCTCATCGGGGCCGGTGCCACCGGCCTGGCCCGGGCCGCCCTCGACGCGACCATCGCGTACGCGCACGAGCGCACCCAGTTCGGCAAGCCGATCATCGAGCACCAGGCCGTCGCCTTCCGGATCGCCGACATGGCGGCCCGCACCGACGTGGCGCACCTCGTGACGATGCGGGCGGCCCGGCTCTTCGACGCCGGCAAGAGCACCCCGGACATCTCGGCCATCGCCAAGCTGACCGCCTCGGAGAACACCACCTGGGTCTGCGACGCGGCCCTGATGACCCACGGCGGGTGGGGCTACTCCCGCGAGTACTTCCCCGAGAAGTGGCTGCGCGACGCCAAGCTCGAGGAGATCGAGGAGGGCACGTCCGACATCCAGCGCCTGATCATCTCCCGGGCCGTCAGCAAGCCGACGGTGGGTCGATGAGCGCCGACCTGCGCGTCTTCTCCGACCCCAGGTCCGTCGCCGTCGTAGGCGCCTCCGCCGACACCGCCAAGTGGGGCTACTGGATCGCCCGCGGGGCGCTGCGCGGCGCCCACCGGCGACAGGTCCATCTCGTCAACGCCAAGGGGGCGGTGATCGAGGGAACGCCGTCGGTGCGCAGCCTGGGCGACCTCGACACGGCTCCCGAGCTCGTGGTCCTCTGCGCGCCCGCCCACACCGTTCCCGCGGTCGTCGACGAGGCACTGGCCATGGGGGCGAAGGGCTTCCTCGGCATCACCGCCCACATCGACGCGGCCAACGGGCAGCCGGGCCTCGAGCAGGAGCTCGCGGCCAGGATCCGCGCGGCCGGAGCTCGGATCGTCGGCCCGAACTGCCTCGGCATCTACGACGCCGCGGCCGAGCTGGACCTAGTCTGGGGCAGCTTCACCCCCGGGGAGGTCGCCATCGTCTCCCAGTCGGGGCAGCTCGGCCTCGAGCTGTCCGGTCTGGCCGCACACGCCGGCCTGGGCATCTCGCGGTTCGTGTCCATCGGCAACCAGGTCGACGTCACGGCGCGCGACCTGCTCGAGGACCTCACCCACCACGAGTCGACCCGGGTCGTGGTCCTGTATCTCGAGAGCTTCGCCGAGGGACGCGAGCTCGTGTCGGTCCTCGCGCGGCTGCGCGAGGCGGGCAAGCCGGTCATCGTCCTGACGGTCGGCGCGAGCGACGCCAGCCGCTCTGCGGCCAAGTCCCACACAGGGGCGATGACCGCGTCGACCGACGTCGTGGCGGCGGCCTGCGCCGCAGCCGGGGCCGTGCTCGTCCAGACGCCCGTCCAGGCCGTCGACCTGGCCCACCTGCTGCTGGGCAGCCCACTGCCGCAGGGCCGCCGGGTGGCCATCGTCAGCGACAGCGGCGGGCAGGGCGCCCTGGCGGCGGACACCATGGCCCGGGACGGGCTGCTGGTCCCGCAGTTCACGTCGGGCACCGCCGGCCGTCTGGCCGAGCTGCTGCCGGCGGGCGCCGGCGTCGGCAACCCGGTCGACCTGGCCGGTGCCGGCGAGCAGGACCTGACCACCTACGCACGGGTCGTCGACACGATCCTGGGCAGCGGCGAGGCCGACACGGTCGTGCTGTCGGGCTACTTCGGCTGCTACGGGGCGGACACGCCCTCCCTGCTCGACCGGGAGCTCTCGGTCATCACGAACCTGGCGGACTCCGTTCAGGCCCACGGCCGCCCGGTCGTGGTGCACAGCATGAGCCACGACTCGGACGCGGTCCGGCACATGCGCGCCCGGGCCGTCCCGACCCTGCACACCATCGACGCGGCGTCCCGGTCGATCGCGCTCGCGGCGACGCTCGCCGCCCGCGACGGCCGGCAGGCGGGCGTCGTCGCCCCCGGTGGCGCCCGGGCGGGTGAGACGGCGGGCTACCTCGACGCCCGAGCCAGGCTCACGGCATACGGCGTCAGCTACCCGCAGGCCCGTGAGGCGACCTCACCCGAGCAGGCCCTCGAAGTCGCCCGCGAGCTGCGGACCCCCTTGGTGCTCAAGGCCGGACACCTCGAGCACAAGACCGAGGTCGACGGCGTCAGGATCGGGATCCCGACCCCCGAGCAGGCCCGGGACGCCTACGTCGAGATGTCCGAGCGACTCGGCGCCGGGGAGTACGTCCTCGAGGAGATGGACACCCGCGAGGGCACCGTCGAGCTGATCGTCGGCTCGCGACGGGACAGCTCGTTCGGGCCCGTCGTCGTCGTCGGGCTCGGTGGCATCCATGCCGAGCTCTACCGCGACGTGGCGCTCGCGCTCGCTCCGGTCAGCGCCGAGGCTGCCCTGCGGATGATCACCTCGCTGCGCGCGCTCCCCCTCCTCCAGGGCTTCCGGGGGCGGCCGGTGGTCGACATCGAGTCGGCGGCCTCGGTGGTTGCGGCCGTGTCGCGGCTGATCGCCGAGCAGCCGGACGTCGCCGAGTGCGAGATCAACCCGCTGCGCGTCGGCCCCACCGGTGCCGTTGCGGTGGACGCCCTCCTGGTGGCCGCCCCCCGGCCGCCGGCCGAACCGACCGATACCGAGCTGGACCGAGTCAAGGAAGAGACACGATGATCGAGAAGTCACCGCTGCAGGAGTTCGCGGGGCAGACCGCGCTGGTCACCGGAGGCGGGTCCGGCATCGGCCGGGCCATCGCCGTCCGGTACGCCGCCGGCGGCGGCAACGTCGTCGTCCTCGGGCGCCGGATCGAGCCGCTGCAGGAGACCGCCCGGCTCGCTCAGGAGCTGGGGGTCCGGACCGACGTCGTCACGTGCGACGTGCGCGACGCCGCCGCCGTGACGGCGGCCGTCGACGGGGTGGTCGCGAAGTTCGGCGCCATCGACGCGCTGGTCAACAACGCCGCCGGCAACTTCATCTGCGCCGCCGAGGACCTGTCGCCCAACGGCTGGAAGGCCGTGGTCGACATCGTCCTGAACGGCACGTTCTACGGCACCCGCGCCGCCGGGCGGCACATGCTCGCCGCCGGCCGCGGGGCGATCCTCAGCGTCATCGCCAG
Organism: Intrasporangium sp.; assembly: GCF_039812505.1. GTDB lineage: Bacteria > Actinomycetota > Actinomycetes > Actinomycetales > Dermatophilaceae > Intrasporangium_A. Next base: position 5,984 of record NZ_JBDIAQ010000093.1, read on the forward strand.
CTATGCGTGGACCGGCCACCCCGGCACGGTGCACAGCGCAGCCGCCAAGGGCGGCGTGCTCGCGATGACCCGCACCCTCGCGGCCGAGTGGGGCTCGCGCGGCGTCCGGGTCAACTGCGTCTCGCCCGGCCCGACCGAGACCGAGGGCGCCGGTGCGGCGCTCTGGCCGACCGACGAGGACCGCGCCCGGGTGCTCGCGAGCGTCCCGGCCGCGCGCTTCACCACCCCCGAGGAGGTCGCGGAGTCCGCGGTGTTCCTGCTGGACCCGCGCCGGGCGGCATACATCACCGGCGACGTCCTGTCGGTGGACGGCGGGCAGTGGCTCGGCAAGGCCGTCTACTCGGACAGCGCGGCAGGTGAGCGGAAGTGACCGGGTCGATGGTCGACACGTCGCAGACCGCCCCGGCAGCGGGGCCCGTCCGGATGACGGGTGGGCAGGCGCTCGTCGCGGCCCTGGCGGCGAACGGGGTGCAGGTGGCCTTCGGCATCCCCGGTACGCACAACCTCGAGCTCTACCGCTACCTCGGCGACCACGGCATCCGCCACGTCAGCCCGAGGCACGAGCAGGGCGCGGGCTATGCCGCCGACGGCTACGCCCGCAGCTCCGGCCGCCCCGGCGTCGCCCTCGTCACGAGCGGCCCGGCGGTGCTCAACGCGGCGGCCGCCATGGGACAGGCCTACTCCGACTCGATCCCGATCCTCGTCGTCTCCCCGGGGCTGCCGGTGCGCCACCCGGCGCTGGGCAACGGCATCCTGCACGAGACGAAGGACCAGGGTGCCGCGGTGGCCGCCGTCGCCGCCGCGAGCATCCGCCCCACGTCGGTGGCCGAGATCCCCGTCGCCGTGGCCCAGGCGTTCGCGATCTTGCGCTCGGGCCGGCCCCGCCCGGTCCACCTCGAGATCCCGCTCGACGTCCTGGCCGAGCAGGCCGAGGTCACGATCGTGACCGGCACCCCGACGGCACCGGCCGGCGCCCCCGCCGAGGCGGTCGCCGCCGCGGCCCGGCTCCTCGGCGCAGCGGCTCGTCCGGTCCTGCTCGTCGGTGGCGGCGCACGGTGGGCCGCATCGCAGGTGCGCGCCCTCGCCGAGCGGCTCGGCGCGCCGGTCGTCACGACGACCAACGGCAAGGGCGTCCTGCCCGACGACCACCCGCTGGCGCTCGGCGCCGGCATCCACCTGGCCGCCGTCGCCGACCTGGTCGCCCAGGCCGACGTCGTGGGCGTCATCGGTGCCGAGCTGGCGCCGTCCGACATGTGGAACGGGCCGCTGCCGATCACCTGCCCGGTGGTGCGGGTGGACGTCGACCCGGTCGGTGTCGTGACCAACGTCGTCCCCGACGTCGCGCTCGTCGGCGACGCCGCACGCACCCTCGATGACCTGCTCGCCACGCTCGACCCGGACGGTATGCCGCCCAGCTCGGTCCCCGGCGACGCCTCCCAGCAGCCGGGCGGGGTGAGCAGTGCCGCGGCCGAGACTGCGGCGCAGTGGCGCTCGCGCAAGGCCGACGACGCCGCAGCCGAGGGCGCCGAGTGGCTCGAGATCGTCGGCGCCCTCGCGGAGGCCCTGCCCCGCGACGCCGTCCTGGCCGGCGACAGCGCCATGGTCTGCTACTACGGGGCGATCTCGAACCTGCCCGCGTACCAGCCGTCCTCGTTCCTCTACCCGGTCGGGTTCGGCACGCTCGGCTACGGGCTGCCCGCCGCGATCGGCGCCAAGGTGGCCCACCCCGACCGACCGGTCGTGGCACTGCTGGGCGACGGTGGCGTCATGTTCACCGTCGCCGAGCTGGCCACCGCGGCCGCCCTCCGGCAGCCGCTGCCCGTCGTCATCGTCGACAACTCGGGCTACGGCGAGATCCGCAACGAGATGATCGACCGCGACGACCCCGTGCGGGCGGTCACCTTCGCGGCGCCCGACTTCGCCGCGCTGGGCCGCGCCCTCGGCTGCCGGGGCGTGACCGTCACCTCTCCCACGGATCTCACCGACGCGGTCCGCGCGGCCCTGACCGTCGACACCGCGACCGTGATCCACGTCGTCCACGACGACCCCGCCTCAACCATTGCCGAAGGAGCCCGCCGATGAGCGCACCCGCCCTGCCCGACACCCCCGCCCTGCTCGAGATCACCTGGACCGACCCGGTCACCGGCCGCAAGGGGTACGTCGTGATCGACACCCTGGTACGTGGCCTGGCCAGCGGCGGCCTGCGGCTGCGCGAGGGCTGCACCCTCGACGAGGTGCGTGGGCTCGCCCGCGGGATGACCCGCAAGGAGGCCCTCGTCTACGACCCGGCCGACAAGTACGTCCCGCTCGGGGGCGGCAAGGGCGGCATCGACGTGGACCCGGCCGACCCGGAGGCGACCAACGTGCTGCGCAGGTTCCTGGCCGCGGTGCTGCCCGTGGTCCGGGCGCAGTGGAACACCGGCGAGGACTTCGGGCTGCGCCAGGAGACGATCGAGCAGGTCGCCGCCGAGCTCGGGATGCCCTCCACCGTCGAGGCGGCCTTCGCGACGATCCCGGACGCCGCGGCGTCCCGGGCGGCGCTCGCGCAGGCCTTCGGCACGATGGTCGGGGGGATCAGCCTCGGCGACCTGGTCGGCGGCTACGGCGTCGCCCAGGCCGGCCTGGCCGCAGCCGCACGGCTGGGCAAGGCGCCCGAGGAGACCACCGCGGTGGTCCAGGGGTTCGGGTCCATCGGCGGCGCGGCCGCGCGCTACCTGGCCGAGGCCGGCGTGCGTGTGGTGGCCGTGGCAGACCGGGAGGGCCTGATCCGCAACGACGCCGGGCTCGACATCGAGGCGCTGCTGGCCGCCCGGGACGGTCTCGGCGTGATCGACCGGGCCGCCCTGCGCGACACCGACACGGTCGGTGACCGCGACGACTGGCTCGCCGTGCCGTGCGACCTGCTCGTGCCGGCCGCGATGTCCTACGTCATCGACGAGGACGACGTCCCGAGGATCGACGCCGGTGCCGTCGTCGAGGGCGCCAACATGCCGACCCTGCCCGCGGCCGAGGCCGCGCTCGCCAAGCGCGGGATCCCGGTCGTGCCGGACTTCCTGGCCAACGTCATGACCAACGCCTGGTGGTGGTGGATCGTCTTCCAGGACATCGAGCCGAACGCCGAGGCCTCCTTCGCCAAGATCCGGGGGGTCATGCACCGGCTCGTCGAGACCGTCACGGCCGACGCCGCCGAGTCCGGCTGCACCCTGCGCGAGGCGGCCCTGCACCTCGTGGACCGCAACTCCAAGGCCCTGGCCGAGCGGGTCGGCATCACGGCGTGAGAAGCCCGGTGGTGGTCCGCGATGCGTGACCGGGCCTCGCGTCCCACCGCCGCGCTGGCCGTCGCCGCCCTGGTCGCGATCACGGCGGTCTGGGGGTCCAGCTTCGCCATCACGAAGGACCTGCTGACCCGGCTGCCGGTCACCGACTACCTCGCGCTGCGCTTCCTGCTCGCGGCACTGGTCGTCGGGATGGTCCGCCCGCGCCTCGTGCTGCGGGCGGACCGGGGCGTCCTGCTGCACGGCGTCGCCCTCGGGGGTCTCTACTTCGTCGGCCAGCTGCTCCAGTTCGTCGGGCTGCAGTACACCGCCGCGACCGTGTCGGCCTTCATCGTGTCGATGTATGTCGTCTTCACCCCGTTGCTGGTGGCCCTGGTGTCACGCACGTGGCCACGCGCCCGGACCGTCGTCGCGAGCCTGCTGGCCATCAGCGGGGTCGCGGCGCTGTCGCTGCAGGGACTCGCGATCGGCTGGGGTGAGCTGTTGACGCTGGTTGCCGCCCTGCTGTACGCCGCCCACATCGTCGTGCTCGGCGGGTGGACCAGTGTGCGGTCGGCGTACCCGCTGACCGTCGTGCAGCTGCTGACCATGGGGGTGTGCTTCCTCGCCGTCTCGGCGCGTGACGGCATCACCCTCCCGGTGGGGGGCGACTGGGTCGCGTTCCTGTACCTCGCGACCGTCGTCGGGGGCCTGACGATGCTCGTGCAGACCTGGGCGCAGGCGCACATCGGCGCGGCCCAGGTGGCCGTGCTCATGGTCCTCGAGCCGGTCTGGGCGGCCTTCTTCGGCGTGACCTTCTGGGGCGAGCAGCTCGCCCCGAGGGTCCTGCTCGGGGCGGCCCTCGTCCTGTCCGGGCTGGTCATCATCACGACCCGGCACCGTCGCGGGGACCGCACGGGGCCGGCGGGCCCGCGGCCGGCGGGCGTGCGGTCGCCGGGCGCGCGGTCGCCGGGCGTGCGACCGGAAGGCGCGCGACCGGAAGGCGCGCGACCCGGGAGGGCCGCGACCGGGGAAGGGGCCGACCCGGGTGGGGTGAGCCCGCCCGATCAGGGGGTGAGCCCCAGCCGACGGCCGGCGAGCTCGTAGAGGATCTCGACGCTGCCGCCGCCGATGCCGATGATGCGCACGTCGCGGTACTGGCGCTCCACCTCGGTGCCGGCCATGTACCCCATGCCGCCGAAGAGCTGCACCGCCTGGTGGACCACCCACTCCCCGGCCTCGGCCGCGGTGTTCTTGGCGAAGCACACCTGCGGGACCAGGTCGCCGACCCGTTCACCCTCCTCGAACCGGTCGACGACCGCCCGCGTGTAGGTCCGGGCGACGTCGACCCGTCCGGCCATGCGGGCCAGCGTGCCCTGCACGCTCTGCCGGGCGATCAGCGGTGCGCCGAAGGTCTCCCGCCGCCGGCACCAGTCGGCGGCCAGGTCGAGGCAGCGCTGGGCCTGCGAGTAGGCCTGGGCCGCCAGGCTGATCCGCTCGGACAGGAACGCCGTGCCGATCAGGGCGAAGCCGGAGTTCTCGGCACCGACGAGGTGGCTCGCCGGCACCCGCACGTCGGTGAAGGACAGCTCGGCCGTGTCGGACGAGCGCCACCCCATCTTGTCGAGCCGGCGCGTGACCTCGAAGCCGGGCATCCCCCGCTCGAGGACGACCAGGGAGAGCCCGTGGGCCCGGGGCAGCTGCGGGCCGCCCGTGCGCACCGCCGTCGTGACGAAGTCGGCGCGGCACCCGGAGGTGATGAACGTCTTGGACCCGTTGACCACGTAGTCGCCGCCGTCACGTCGGGCCGTCGTGCGCAGGCCGCCGAGGTCGGACCCGGCCCCCGGCTCCGTGATCGCCAGCGACCCGACGGCCTCGCCGGCCAGTGCCGGACGTACCCACCGGTCGATCTGGGCGCGGTCGCCCGCCGCGACGATGTGGGGGCAGGCGATGCCGGCCGTGAAGAGCGAGGCGTGCACCCCCGCCGCGCCACCGGCCTCGTGGAACGCCTCGACCACCGTGACGACCTCGCGCAGGCCGGCGCCGCCGCCCCCGGCGTGCTCGGGGAAGCCGACGCCGAGCAGCCCGAGGCGCCCGGCCCGGCCGGACAGGTCGCGCGGCAGCTCGCCGCCGCGTTCCCAGTCGTCCTGGTGGGGGAGCACCTCGCGCCGGACGAACTCGGTGGTGGTCGCGCGCAGCGCCTGCAGCTCCGGCGTCTGCCAGTCCCGGCGGCTCATGCTCTCTGCCCTCCCGTTCCCGCCGATGCGGATCTCGACCGTTCCCCGACCCGGCCCTTCCCCGGGCCGGCGTCCGCAGGGGTCTGCCGGGCGCGGACCTTCTCCTTGGTCGCTCCGGCGAACACCTGCGCGAAGGTGAGCCAGTGCGCCGTCTCGCCCTGTGCGACCAGACCGGTGTCGTGCAGCTCGCGGCGCTGCGCGACGACGAGGCAGAACTCCTCGGCGGTGCCGCGCACCCGATCCGGGGCGTCCTGCGGCCCCCAGGTCCACACGTCGCCGCCCGGCCCGGTCAGCTCGACCCGGAACTGCCCGGCCGGCGGCTCGAGGCCGTTGATCCGGTAGGCGAAGTCGCGGGTCCGCACGCCGAGGTGGCAGATGTCGCGCATCCGGTCGGTCGGGGGCCGCTGCGCGCCGAGGGCGTCCGCGACGTCCTGCCCGTGTGCCCAGGTCTCCATCAGCCGCGCCGTCGCCATCGAGCGCGGGCTCATCGGCGGGCCGAACCACGGCACGGCCGTGCCCGGGTCGGCGGTCCGGAGCGCGGCGGCGAGCGCCTCACGTCCGGTGCGCCACCGAGCCAGCAGAGCGGCATACGGGGGAACGGCGCCCACCGCCGCCATCCGGTCGACGTGGCCGACCGGGTCGGCCGAGGCTGCCGCCACTTCCGTCCGGAACGCCCCGGTGTCGGCGACGGCCAGCAGCGCCACCTCGTCGGCCCACGCCAGGTGGGCGACCTGATGGGCGACGGTCCATCCCGCGGCCGGCGTGTCCCGGCGCCATCCGTCGGCCGGGAGCCCGGCGACGAGCCGGTCCAGGTCCGCGCACTCGTCGAGGAAGGACTGCACGGTCGCCGCCACCACATCGCTCATGACATGGCAGCGTGGCACACGTCCACAAAACAAGCAACCGTGCTTGTTTCTGTCGGCGACGACGGCGGCCCGGACGAGGGGCTACCGTCCTTCCAGGGGACTTCACGTGGCCACCGACCATCGGGAGACGACATGGACCACGGGATCGGCAACTGGGTGACCGTCCAGTCCGTCCGCAACGGGACGCGGGCTGCGCTGGTGGACGCGACGAGCGGGGCGGTGACGACCTACCGCGACCTCGAAGCCCGCACCAACCGGCTCGCGGACGCCTTGAGCCACAAGGGAGTCCGCCGTGGGGACCGGGTCGCGATGCTGACCCTGAACAGCCCGCAGATGATGGAGGTCTACCTCGCGACGGCCAAGCTCGGTGCGATCGGGGTGCCGGTGAACTTCCGGCTCTCGCCACGCGAGGTCGCCTACGTGCTCGACGACTCCGGCGCCATCGTCCTCTTCTCGTCGACGAACCTCGCCGCAACGGCCGATGCCGCGCTCTCGGACAGTCCCTCGGTCCGCCACCACGTCACCATCCCCACGGCGGCCGAGCGGGCCGCCGGGGACGGTGGTGAGTACGAGGCACTCGTTGCCGCCGGCTCCTCGGAGCGTGTGGTGCGTGACGTCGCCGAGACGGACGTCTGCGTGATCATGTACACCTCGGGCACGACCGGCCTGCCCAAGGGCGCGATGCTGACCCACCGCAACTTCTTCTACAACGCGATCAACGGCTTCGGCTTCGGCTCCGGGCTGGGACGCGACGACGTCACGGTGTCGGCCGCCCCGCTGTTCCACATCGGTGCGCTCGGCGTGCACACCCTCCCGTTCCTCTACATCGGCGCATGCACGGTGATCACCGAGGCGTTCACCCCGGGGGGCTGGCTCGAGGCGGCCGAGAGGTACCGGATCACCAAGGCCTTCAACGTGCCGGCCATGTGGGCGGCCATCGCCCAGGCGTTGCCCGGCAGCGGGCGCGACCTGTCCTCGCTCACCTTCGCCGTGGCCGGTGGGGCGCCCTGCCCCATCCCGGTCATCCGGGCGTTGCAGGGCCAGGGGATGGCCTTCACCGAGGGCTTCGGCCTGACCGAGACCTCCCCGATCGCGGCCTGCCTGGCCCCCGAGGACGTGCTCGAGCACGCCGGCTCGATCGGTCGCCCGGTCAACCACAACGAGTTCCGGATCCTCGACGAAGAGGACCGCGACGTGCCGGTCGGCGCGGTCGGCGAGCTGTGCATCCAGGGCGAGAACGTGTTCGTCGGCTACTGGGACCGCCCGGCCGAGACCGCGCAGGCGATGCGCGGCGGGTGGTTCCACACCGGCGACATGGCCCGCGTCGACGAGGAGGGCTACTACACGCTCGTCGACCGCAAGAAGGACATGGTCATCACCGGGGGCGAGAACGTCTACCCGATCGAGGTGGAGCAGGTCATCTACGAGCACCCCGACGTCACCGAGGTGGCCGTGATCGGCGTCCCGGACGAGCAGTGGGGAGAACACGTCACGGCGGTGGTGGTCCTCCGGGCCGGCTCTGCGCTGACCATCGAGCAGCTTCAGGCGTGGACCCGCGAGCGGATCGCCGGGTTCAAGGCGCCGCGCGAGATCCACTTCATCGACGAGCTGCCGCGCAACGCCACGGGCAAGATCCTCAAGCGCCGGCTGCGCGAGCAGTGGGCGGGCACGTCCAGCCAGGTGGTGCGCTGAAGGGCCTG
>NZ_JBDIAQ010000094.1:0-13836 GCF_039812505.1 Intrasporangium sp.
GCGAGCTCGCGGGCCAGAGCCGCCTCGGGCATCGTGGTCATGCCGACGATCGTGGCCCCGACCTGCTGGTTCATCCGGGACTCGGCGCGCGAGGAGAAGCGCGGCCCGTTGACCACCACGAGCGTCCCCTCGGCGGCGACCGCGTGCCCTAACCGGCCGGCGCTCGCGATGGCTGCCGCCCGGCCGTGCGGGCAGAACGGGTCGGCGAAACCGACATGGACCACCGGGCCCTCGGCCTCGTAGAAGGTGTGTGCGCGCCCCCAGGTGCGGTCGATGACCTGGTCCGGGATCACGAAGGCGCCCGGTCCGTGCTCGGCGCGCAACGACCCGACGGCACACGGTGCGAGGACCTGGCGCACCCCGACCGTCCGCAGGGCCCAGAGGTTGGCGCGGTAGTTGACCCGGTGCGGCGCGAACCGGTGGCCCTTGCCGTGGCGCGCGACGAATGCCACACGTCGGCCGGCGACAAGCCCCACAGCGAGGGGGTCGCTGGGTGCGCCGAACGGCGTGTCGACCTCGACGGTCTCGTACTCGTCGAGGAAGTCGTAGAGGCCGGAGCCGCCGATGACCCCGATCTCGGCGGCGGCACAAGGCGTAGCGGTCGGCCGGACCGGGTCGGTCGTCCGGTTCACGGAGGAGGTCATGCCGGAAGCCTAGGGGCGTGGGACCGCCCGCTCAGCGGCATACGGGGCGGCTGTGGACGGGCCCGGGGGAGGTCAGGACGCTGTGGACGATGCCGCCGCTGCGGTGCTGCTCGCGCCCTCGGACGAGGTGGACGTGCTCGAGCCCGAGTCGGCCGTGGTCTGCTGGGCGGATGCGGGGGCGGCGTGGGACTTCGCGGACGACTTGGAGTCGGTGCGGTAGAAGCCGGACCCCTTGAAGCTGATGCCGACGGGATAGATGACCTTGCGCAGCTGCAGCTCACCGCATCGTGGGCACATCAGCAGCGGGTCGTCGCTGAAGGACTGACGGATGTCGAAGGCGTGGCCACAGGAGCGGCAGGCATAGGAGTATGTGGGCACGGGAGCCTTTCTGGTGGAATGGTCAACTGAGCCATTCTACTTCCAGTCGGCCAGCCGCCCGCCGTGGCTGACCGCCCGGATGCGTCGTTCGGCGCGCTCCTTGGCCTGCGCCGTCGTGACGACGAGGAAGCGGTCGCCGTGCCGGAAGGTGGTGTGGCGGTCCGGGACGAACGACGAGGAGCCCCGCACGACGAGGGCGACGTGCGAGCCGCGGGGCAGGCGCAGCTCGAACAGCGCGACCCCGTGCAGCCGGGAGTCCGCGCCGATCGTGACCTGGATGATGTCGGCGCCGATCTCGACCAGCGGCACGGACTCGAGGTCGACGTCGACGGCCGCGACCCCCTCGGACAGGCGCAGCCCGCGGGCCATCCAGCCGAGCGTCGGCGCCTGCACGATGATGAAGATGAACACGAGGACGAACACCAGGTCGAAGATCCACTCGGTGTTCGGCGTTCCCATGGTCAACGGCACGGTCGCGAGGACGATGGGCACCGCCCCGCGCAACCCCGCCCAGGACAGGAACACCTGCTGGCGCCAGGTGAGGAAGCCGAACCACACGGTGGACACCCACACCGAGAGGGGCCGGGCGAGCAGGAGCAGGACCAGCCCGATGAGGATCGCCGGTACGACCTGTCCACCGAGCCGCCGGGGGTCGGCGAGCAGCCCGAGCATGACGAACAGCCCGATCTGGGCGATCCAGCCCATGGCGTTGGCGAACGAGCGGAAGCTCGCCCGGTGGGGCAGGTTCAGGTTGCCGAGCACGAGCGCCGCGACGTAGGTGGCCAGGAAGCCCGAGACGTGTACGAGCGCGCCGAGCGCGTACGCGAGGACGGTCAGGGCCAGGATGCCGATCGAGAAGAGGGCGGAGGAGGTGCTGACGACGCGGCGCAGCACCTGCCCGCCGAGCCAGCCGACGGCGAGCCCGACCGCCAGACCCCCGGCCAGCTCGAGCGTCGCCAGCCCGGCCAGCTCGTACCACGTGTGCGTGGCCCCGCCGGGCACCCCCTGCGCGGCGAACGCCACGACGAGGATGACTACAGGCGCGTCGTTGAAGCCCGACTCCGCCTCGAGCACCGCGGACAGGCGACGCGGCAGGGGCACGTTGCGCAGCACCGCGAAGACGGCCGCCGCGTCGGTCGAGGAGACGATCGCCCCGATGAGCAGCGAGATCGTCCACGACAGCGGCAGGAAGGCGTGCACGGCCACGGCGACCACCAGCACCGAGACCACGACACCGACGGTCGCCAGCACGGCCGCCGGCGCCACCGCGCCGCGGATCTTCTGCCAGGAGGTCGTCAGGCCGCCCTCCGCGAGGATGAGCACGAGCGCCGCGTAGCCGAGCACGCGGGTGGTCGAGGCTGAGTCGAACTCGATCCCGAGCACGCCCTTGCCCAGCAGCAGCCCGAGCCCGAGGTAGATCAGCAGCGAGGGCATGCCCGAGCGGATCGAGAGCCGGACCGCCGCGACCGCGACGAGCAGGACGACCGACCCGACGAGGAGCACGCGCGTCAGGTCGTCGAGGGTGATCTCCGACGACGTCGCGGACATGAGTGCGGTCAACGCGGGCTCCTGGCGGGCGGCTGCGACCATGAAACCACTACCTCGGACCGGACCCGGGCAGCGGTCCCGGCTCGCCACCGGTCCACGGCGCGTCACCGCCGCCCCGGCCAGGACGGGCCGAGTCGGATCCGCCCTCGTCCGACAGAGCCGGGTCAGGCTCCGTTCCGGTAACGACTGCCGCCCCGGCCCGCATGGCGGGGGTCCGCCGCTGCCCGGGGTGACCTACGCTCGGGGTCGTGTCCCGGATCAAGCTCGCGCGCCGCATCACCCTCTCGGTGCTCGTCCTGGTGGTCCTCGCGCTCGTGGCCGTGGGCATCCTCGCCATCTCGACGGTGCGCCACTCCTTCCCCCAGACCGACGGCGAGCTGCACGTCGAGGGGCTCACGAGCACGGTCACCGTGACCCGCGACGCACGCGGGGTTCCCACCATCACGGCCGACAACCCCGCCGACCTCTTCCGGGCCCAGGGGTACGTCAGCGCCCAGGACCGGTTCTTCGAGATGGACCTGCGCCGACACGTCACGGCGGGCCGGCTCGCCGAGCTGGTCGGGGAGCCGGGCGTCGAGTCCGACCTGGTCATCCGCACCATGGGATGGCGGCGGGTCGCCGAGGCGGAGCTGCCCAGGCTGCGTCCCGAGACCCGGCAGTACCTGCAGGCCTACGCCGACGGGGTCAACGCCTACCTGCACCAGGCCGAGAGCCCCAGCGACCTCTCCCTCGAGTACACGCTCCTGGCCCGGAGCAACCCCGGCTACCGGGTCGAGGACTGGAGCCCGGTCGACTCGCTCGCCTGGCTCAAGGCGATGGCGTGGGACCTGCGCGGGGACTACACGGACGAGCTGGCCCGGGCCCGCCTGTCCCGGCGCACCCCGGTCAAGCAGATTGCCCTGCTCTACCCGCCCTACCCGACGGAGCGCAACCTGCCGATCCTCTCCCCGGAGGACTGGCAGCCGCAGCAGCGCGGTGACCAGGCCGCCGGCCCCCTGCCGAGGGAGCTCGCCGCACCGCTGGGCACGGCCGACGGGCAGGCCGCCATCGAGTCGGCCACGGCCGCGATCGAGGCCGTGCCGGAGCTGCTCGGCACCGGCCCGGACGTCGGCTCGAACTCGTGGGTCGTCGGGGGGTCGCGCACCACGACCGGCAAGCCGCTGCTGGCCAACGACCCGCACCTGGACCTGGCCATCCCGAGCGTCTGGACCCAGGTCGGCCTCCGGTGCCGCGTGGTCACCGCGCAGTGCCCCTTCCAGGTCACCGGCTTCACCTTCTCGGGGCTGCCCGGTGTCATCATCGGGCACAACGCCCGCATCGCCTGGGGGCTGACCAACCTCGACCCGGACGTCACGGACTTCTACCTCGAGCAGGTCGAGGACGGCAGCTACCTGCGCGACGGTGAGCGCAAGCCCCTCGCGACCCGCACCGAGACGGTCAAGGTCGCCGGCGGCGCCGACGTGACGATCACCGTGCGCAGCACCGTGCACGGGCCGATCCTGTCCGACGTGGTCCCCGCCGTCGCCGAGGCGGGCGATCGCGTCGTCGTGCGCGGGGCGCCACAGACGAACCACTACGCAGTGTCCCTGGCCTGGACCGCGCTGACGCCGGGCCCGACCGCCGACGCCATCTTCGCCCTCGACACCGCCACCGACTGGGCGCAGTTCCGCGCCGCCGCCGCGCTGTTCGCCGTGCCGTCGCAGAACCTCGTCTACGCCGACGTCGACGGCCACATCGGCTACCAGGCGCCCGGGCGCATCCCGATCCGCCGCTCCTCCACCCCCGGCGCGCCGCCCGGCTTCTGGCCCTCCCCGGGCTGGGACAGCCAGTGGGACTGGCAGGGCTACGTCCCCTTCGCGAAGCTGCCCTTCTCGCTCGACCCCAGCGAGGGCTTCCTCGTGACGGCCAACCAGGCGGTCACTGCGAGCAGCACACCCTTCCTGACCACCGAGTGGGACTACGGCTTCCGCGCACAGCGGATCCGCAACCTGCTCGAGGCGGCCCCGAAGATCTCGCCCGAGCTCATGTCGCAGATCCAGGGCGACACCCGCAACATGTTCGCCCCGGTGCTGGTCGAGCACCTGCTCGGCGTGCAGGTCGACGACTTCACCGCCCAGGCGCAGCGGCTGCTGACCCAGTGGGACTACAGCCAGCCGGCCGACAAGTCGCGCAACTCGGCCGCGGCGGCCTACTACAACGCCGTGTGGAAGCACCTGCTCGAGTACACCTTCGACGAGCTGCCCCCGGACATCGCCCCCGACGGCGGCAGCCGGTGGATGATCGTGATGGAGCAGCTGCTCAAGGACCCGAAGAACGACTGGTGGGACGACAAGACCACCCCGGGCGTCGTCGAGACCGCCACCGAGATCCTCAAGCGCGCCCTCGTCGACGCCCGGCTCGACCTCGCCCGCAAGCTCGGCAAGGAGCCGGTCACCTGGCGCTGGGGGCGCCTGCACCAGCTCAACCTCAAGCATCCGGTCATGGGTGCCGACTCCGTGCCCGGGCCGGTGCGGTGGCTGTTCGACCAGGGCGGCATCGAGCTCGGCGGCGGCAACTCCATCGTCGACGCGAACGCGTGGGACGCCTCCGCGGAGGGCTACGACGTCACGGCGGGCCCGTCCATGCGGATGGTCGTCGACCTGTCCGCCCTCGACGCGTCCCGCTGGGTCAACTCGACGGGCCAGAGCGGGCACGCCATGTCCGACCACTACACCGACCAGGTCGACGCGTGGGCCGCGAACCAGACCTTCCCGTGGCCGTTCAGCGCGGCCGCCACCGAACGGGCGGCCCAGCACACCCTCACCCTCAGCCCGGTGGCCCGCCCCTGACCCAGACCAGCCGGCCGGTCGTCGTCACGTAGCCGTCGACGAGCTCGTCGTGCGGGTCCAGGGGCAACGGCTCGGCGCTGGCCTCGCCCTCGTGGATCAACGTGAGCACCGGCACCCCCGGGCGGCGGTGACGCAACGCCCGGTCGTAGCAGCCGCCGCCCTGCCCGAGTCGCCCGCCGCAGGCGTCGACCGCGAGCCCGGGCGCGACGATCAGGCCGCACGTGCGCAGCGCGCCCGGGCCGAGCACCGTCGTCCCGGCCGGCACGGTGCCGCGCACCACCCGCGCCACGTCCACGACCGCGCCGTGGGCGGCATACGTCCACTCGAGCGTGAAGTCGGTGAGCGTGATCGGCACGATCACCTCGTGTCCCGCGTCGAGCAGGGCGTCGACCAGCCGGCCCGTGGGCGGCTCGTCCGGGAGGGAGAGGTATGCCGCCACCCGGGCGCCCGCCGGCACGACCCCCAGGATCGCGTCGGCGATCGCGACGGCGGCCGCGTCCCGGTCGCGCGGCGTGCCCAGCCGGGCCGCGAGCCGGGTCCGACGGGCCCGGGCGGCCCTTCGCAAATCCGACTTCGCGCCCACGGGCTCCATCGTAAGGTTGCCGTATGAGCGACGAGGGGCTGCGGGAGTCGGTCGACCGCATGCGCGCACGGGGGATCAGCAGCGAGGCCATCCGGGTGTTCCGGCACTACTACCACCAGCTCGAGGAGGGCGCGCTGGGCGTCATCCCCGAGGCGACGATCGAGCCGCTGGGCGACATCCAGCGGCTCCGGTCCGTCGAGGTCACCGAAGCGGCCGCGCGGCACGCCCTGTCGCAGACGGCCGTCATCAAGCTCAACGGGGGCCTCGGCACGACGATGGGGATGAGTGGCGCGAAGTCGGCGCTGCGCGTGGTCAACGGCTACAGCTTCCTCGACGTGATCGCCCAGCAGACCCTGGCGCTGCGCAAGCGCTGGGGGGTGGACGTGCCGTTGATCTTCATGAACTCGTTCCGCACCTCCGACGAGACCATCGCGGCGCTGCGGCCCTACGGCGACCTCGAGCTGCACGGCGTGCCGCTGGAGTTCCTCCAGAACGCCGAGCCGAAGCTGCGGGCGCGCGACCTCCGCCCGGTCCAGTGGCCCGCCGACCCGGAGCTCGAGTGGTGCCCGCCCGGCCACGGCGACGTCTTCGTCTCGATGATGACCTCCGGCCTCATCGAGACCCTGCTGGACCGCGGCATCCGCTACGTGTTCATCTCCAACGCCGACAACCTGGGCGCGACGTGCGACCCCGACGTCGCCGGCTGGATGGTCGACCACGACCTGCCGTACGTCGCCGAGGTCTGCGAGCGCACCCCCAGCGACCGCAAGGGCGGGCACCTGGCCGTCCGCAAGGCGGACGGCCGGCTGGTCCTGCGTGACCTGGCGATGGTCTACCCGGGCGAGGAGGACGACTTCCGCGACATCGGGCGGCACTCGACGTTCCACGCGAACAACATCTGGGTCAACCTCGAGGACCTCGACCGGCGGATGGTACGGACCGGCGGTGTGCTGGGCCTGCCGATCATCGTCAACCGCAAGCCGGTCGACCCGTCCGACGGCACCTCGACCAAGGTCATCCAGATCGAGACGGCGATGGGCGGCGCGATCGAGATCTTCCCGCGGTCCGAGGCGCTGCTCGTGCCGCGCACCCGCTTCCGGCCGGTCAAGACGACCAACGACCTGCTCGTGCTCCGGTCCGACTACTTCTCGCTCGACGTCGACTACCGGGTGGTCGCGTCCCGGCCGGGGCCCGAGCCCTTCGTGGATCTGGACGACACCTACTTCAAGCTCATCCCGCACTTCGAGCAGCGCTTCTCGGGCGGGGTGCCCTCGATGCGCGAGTGCACGAGCCTGACCGTGCGCGGCGACGTCACCTTCGGTGCAGGGGTGCGGTGCATCGACGACGTCGTCATCGAGGGGACCGGCCGGGTGCCCGACGGTGCCGTCCTGGGAGGGGCTTGAGCGTGCGTACCGCGGCGGAGCACCTGGAGGCCATCCTCACGGCGATCACGCCCGCTCCCCGCGAGCGGGTCGCGCTCGCCGAAGCGGTCGGGCTGGCCCTGGCCGAGGACGTGACCGCCACCGCCGACCTGCCGGGTTTCGACAACTCCGCGATGGACGGGTATGCCGTCCAGGCCGGCTCGCTCGCCGGCGCCGACGCGCAGCCGGTGCGGCTGCGCATCGTCGGCGAGGTCGCGGCTGGTGCGTTCGGCCGGTTCGAGGTCGGCGCGGGGGAGGCGGCCCGGATCATGACCGGCGCGCCCGTGCCCGCCGGGGCCGACGCCGTCATCCCGGTCGAGCAGACCGACGCGGCGGCCGAGGGGGCGGTCACCTGCCGCGCCCCGGTCGACCCGGGACAGTTCGTCCGGCGGCGGGGGGAGGACGTGCGGGCCGGGACCGTCGTGGCCCGGGCCGGCCAGGTGGTGGGGCCACGCACCGTGGCGCTCATCGCCGCGAGCGGGCACGCCGACTGCCTCGTGCACCGCCGGCCGCACGTCGTGGTCGTCTCGACCGGCGACGAGCTCGTGCCGCCGGGCCAGCCGCTGGGCCCGGGACAGATCCACGACTCCAACTCGGTCATGCTCCAGGCGGCCGTGGTCGCGGCCGGGGCGACCGCCGAGATCAGGGCTGCCGTCGCGGACAGCGAGCGCGACCTGCTGCTGGTGCTCGACGAGGCGATCGGGCCGATGGAGACCGTCGAGACGACCGACCCGGTCGGGCGCGCCGACGCCGCCCGGCAGGCCGGCACCGCCCGCCGGAACGGCACCGGCCGGCGAGCCCGCGCGGGCCTGGCCGACGAGCCGGTCGGGCGGGCCGACGTGATCGTCACGAGTGGCGGTGTCTCGATGGGCGCCTACGACGTCGTCAAGTCGGGCCTGCGCGGCAGCGGCGTCGAGTTCGTCACGGTCGCCATGCAGCCGGGCAAGCCGCAGGGTTTCGGCTTCGTCCTGGGCACCTCGGGTCGGCGCGTGCCGCTCTTCGCGCTGCCGGGCAACCCGGTCTCCTCCTACGTCTCCTTCGAGCTGTTCGTCCGGCCGGCGCTGCGCCGGATGATGGGCCGGGTGCCGGAGAGCCGACCGACCCGCCGCGCGCGGGTCACCCAGCCGCTGCGCTCGCCGGCCGGGCGCCGGCAGTTCGCTCGGGCCGTCGTGGACCACGACGCGGCAGGGGAGCTGCTCGCCGAGCCGGTCGCGGGGCAGGGGTCGCACTTCGTGGCCGACCTCTCGCGGGCCAACGCCCTGCTCGTGGTCCCCGAGACGGTCACGCAGGTGGCGGCCGGCGCCGAGCTCGACGTCATCCTGCTCGACGTCGAGGGCGAGTCGTGACCGGCGACGAGCCCCGCCTGACCCACGTGCGCAGTGACGGCACCGCGCACATGGTCGACGTCTCGGCCAAGGCCGTCACGGTGCGCCGGGCCAGCGCGGCCGGCCGGGTGCTGCTCAGCCCGGCGGCGGTCGGCGCCCTGCGCGGCGGCACCGTGCCCAAGGGGGACGCGCTCGCGGTGGCCCGCATCGCCGGCATCCAGGCGGTGAAACGGACCCCGGACCTGATCCCGCTCGCCCACCCCATCGCCGTGCACGGCGTCGAGGTCGACCTGGCCGTCGACGACGCCGGTGTCTCGATCACCGCGACGGTCCGCACCGCCGACCGGACGGGCATCGAGATGGAGGCGCTCACCGCGGTCTCGGTCGCCGCGCTGGCCCTGATAGACATGGTCAAGGCCGTGGACCGGCACGGGCGCATCACGGACGTCCGGGTCACGGCCAAGTCCGGCGGACGGTCAGGAGACTGGAGTGAGTGACGAGAAGCTGGTGGGCACCGGACGGCACGCGGTTGTCATCGTCGCCTCCACCCGGGCCGCCCGCGGCACCTACCCGGACCGCTCGGGTCCGGTCCTCGTGGGCCGCCTGAAGGAGTGGGGCTTCGAGGTGGCCGGGCCGATCGTGGTGCCGGACGGCGACGAGCTCGGCCGCGCGCTGGGCGGGGCCCTCGACTCGGAGCCCGACGTCCTGCTGACCTCCGGCGGCACCGGGCTCACCCCGACCGACCGGACCCCCGAGATGACTGCGCCGTTCATCGACCTGCCCGTCCCGGGCATCGCCGAGGCGCTGCGGGCCGCCGGCCTCGCCAAGGGGGTGCCGACCGCGATGCTCTCCCGCGGGCTCACCGGGCTCGCGGGAGCCACGTTCGTGGCCAACCTGCCCGGCTCCAGGGGCGCGGCCGTCGACGCGCTCGAGGTCCTCGAGCAGGTGCTGCCCCACATCCTCGCGCAGATCCCCGGCAGCGACCACGAGAGTATGTGAGACCGGGCGGAGGCGATCGTGAAGCTGCCCTGGAAGCCGCACCACGACGACGCACCCTGGCCCGTCATCCTGACCGACGAGGTGGGATCCCCGCCGATCACCTTGCGGCCGTTGCGAGTCCGTGACGAGGACGACTGGCATCGGATCCGCGCCGACAACGCCAGCCATGTCCAGCCGTGGGAGCCGACCCTCCCGCCCGGGGTGCGCGCCCGGCCGGTGGTCTCGTTCCGGCAGTTCGTCCGGGAGCTCGACGCCGAGGCGCGGGCCGACCATGTGCTGCCGTGGGTCATCGACGTGGGCGGGCGGATCGTCGGGCAGGTGCACGTCTTCGGGATCGTCCGGGGGGCCCAGCAGTCGGCCGCGGTCGGCTACTGGCTCGACCGTGCGGCCGTCGGGCACGGGATCGCGACGCGGGCGGTGGCGCTGGCGATCGACCACTCCCTGCGCGATGCCGGACTGCACCGCATCGAGGTCAACATCCGGCTCGACAACGAGCCTTCCCTGGGCATCGTGCACCGGCTCGGCCTGCGCGACGAGGGGGTGCGCGAGCGTTTCCTGCACATCGACGGCGCGTGGCGCGACCACCGCTCGTTCGCCGTGACCGCCGAGGAGATCGGCTCGGGCGGCCTGCTGGCACGGTTGCCGGATCGATAGCTGCCACGTGTTGCGCGACACGCGGTGAATGTGCGTCGTGTGACGGATGTGACGCCCTACGGTGGGTGCCGTGCAAGTAGGCAGCCTCATCTTCGTGGTCATCGTCGCGACCTGGGCCGTCTACCTGCTCCAGCATTGGATCCGCCGTCGCGAGCACGCCGCCGCCAGGTACTCCGTCGAGCAGTTCTCCGAGGCGATGCGGGTCCTTCGCAGGCGTGCCCGGGTGGGCGGGTCGAGCGCCCCGGCCGGGCCCACCGCCCCGGCACGATCCCTCGTCGCCAGGAGCCGAGGTGCTCGACGGGCTCGACCCGCTGATCAGCACCTCGACCATGCCCGTCCCCAGATCGCCGAGGTGGCCCCCATGAGCCGTGCGACCACGACCGCACCCGACCGTCACGAGCGAGCGGCCCGGCCCGATCCGGGGCCTGCGCGACCGGCGGCTGCGGTGCCCACCGTGAGCCGACGACGCCGGCTGTTCCGTGGGGTGCTCCTGCTGCTCGCACTGCTGTGGGTGCCGGCCTCGGTCGTGCTCGCCGTGCTGCACGTCCTGCTCTGGGTCTCGGTCCCGTTGGCCGCCGTCACCCTCGTCGCGGTGCTCGTCTGGCTCCGGCTCGAGGTGCGGGTCGACCGGGCCGGGGCCCGGTCCGCGACGGTCGCCCCGACCCGCTCCGCGCCCGGCTCCGGCCGGAGCCGACGCGGCCGGGCCCCCAGCACCGTCGACACCCAGGTCATCCATACGGCGGTGGGGGACGCGGCCGGGTCCGCCGTGGCCCGGCCCAGCACAGCCGGGCTCAGCGTGGCCGACCGGCCCGTCGACCCGACCCCGGCCCCGGTCACCGACGACCGGCCCGCCGCAGCAGCAGGTCCCGCTCGGTCGGCAGGCGGCTCGGCGGCATACGACATCGAGGCGGAGCTCGCGCGCGATGCGGCTCGGGCGCCCGCGCCGCAGCCGGCCGCGGAGGGCACGTGGCGCCCGGTGCCGGTGCCCCGGCCGACCTACACGCTGAAGGCGAAGGCCGAGCCGCGGATGACGGCGGACGGCGTGCCGGCGGACGTCTTCGCGACGCCGGAGTTCGCCGAGGAGGCCGACGAGCTGGATGCCCGCGGCCACGTCACGCGGCGCGCGGCGAGCCTCTGACCCGACCCGTCGCGGTCAGGCGTCGGCCGGCACCGGGCCCTCCCCGGAAGCCTCGTCGAGCCCCGGGTCGGTGTCGGGCTCGAGGTCCGGCGCGGGGTCGACGGACAGCAGGTGCTTGCCGACGGCGTTCAGGATCGCCATCGTCGGTACGGCCACCAGCGCGCCGACGATGCCGGCGACCAGCGATCCCATCGCGATACCCAGGATGACGGCGAGCGGGTGGACGCTGACCGCACGGCCGAGCAGGAACGGCTGCAGCACGTGCGACTCGAGCTGCTGCACCCCGATGACGACGGCCAGCATGACGAGCGCGACGCCGGGACCGTGCGCCACGAGCGCGAGCAGCACCGCGACGGCGCCGGACAGCAGGGCGCCGACGATCGGGATGAAGGACAGCATGAAGACGAGCACGCCGATGGCGAACGCGAATGGCACGTCGAGGATCGCCGCACCGAGCGAGATGCCGATCGCGTCGACGGCTGCCACGATGACGGTCGCCCGGACGAACGCGGAGAGCTGCTGCCAGGCGATCAGCCCCGACGACGCGACCTTCTCGCGCGCGGCGCGGGGGAACAGCCGGGTGACCCACTGCCAGATGCGCGGGCCGTCGTGCAGGAAGAAGAACAGCGCGAAGAGGACCACGAAGATCCCGGCCAGGAAGTGCGTCGCGGTCAGGCCGATCGAGGCGGCGCGCGCGCTCAGGTTGCCCGAGCTGCTGACCGTGTCGCGGAGCTGGTCGAAGTAGCCGTCGAACTGGCTGTCGGTGATGTGGAACGTCGACCGGATCCAGTCGCGGACCTGGCTGACCCCGTCGGCGACCTGCGCGGTCAGGTCGTCGAGCCCGTTGGTGAACTGGGTGCCGACGAGGGTGAGCAGCCCGCCGACGACGGCGACGGTGCCGAGGACCGTGGTCGCCGTCGCGGCGCCGTGGGGCAGCCAGCGGCGCAGCCGGAGGGCGAACGGGCGCAACAGCGCGGTCAGCAGCAGGGCAACCGCGAGGGGGACGACGACCGGGGACAGGAAGGCGATCCCGAGGTAGAGGGCGACGACGGCAGCGGCGATCAGCAGCAGGCGCCAGGCCCACTCGCTGGCCGCGCGGACGCCGGGCGGCACGGTGGTCTTGTCGGTCACGAGCACACCGTATGCTGCTCGCCGCCCGCTTCCTCCCCGAACGGACCGTTCGGGGCCCGGCGGTGCGGCATACCGACGGGTCCGGCCCCGAGCGACCGGCTGCACGGTGTCTAGCATGACGGGATGACGCAGACATCGATCGGGGTGACCGGCGCCACCGGGTGGCTCGGCGGGCTGGTCGCCGCGCGGCTGGCCGACCGAGGGGTCGCCCAGCGTCTCGTCGTGCGCGACCCCGCCCGGGCGCCGCAGCTGGCCGCCGCCACGGTGGCCCGCGCATCCTACGGCGACCGGTCCGCCGTCGAGGCCGCGCTGTGGGGGCTGCCGGTCGTGCTGATGGTCTCGGCCGCCGAGAACGAGTCACGGCTCGACGAGCACCGGACGTTCGTCGACGCGGCGGTCGCGGCCGGTGTGCAGCACCTCGTCTACGTCTCCTTCTTCGGCGCCGCCCCGGACGCCACCTTCACGCTGGCGCGCGACCACTGGGCCACCGAGCAGCACATCCGGGCCTCGGGACTCGCCTGGACCTTCCTGCGGGACAACCTCTACCTCGAGTTCATGGACCATATGATGGGTGCCGACCGGGTGATCCGGGGGCCGGCGGGCGACGGCCGGGCCGCCGTCGTCGCGCACGATGACATCGCCCGGGTCGCGGCGGCCGTGCTGCTCGCGCCGAACGAGCACCGTGGGCGCACGTACCGGCTGACCGGGCCCGAGGCGTTGTCGTTCGCCGACATGGCCCAGGTGATCTCCGAGGTGACCGGGGTGCCCGCGTCGTTCCACGACGAGACGATCGAGGAGGCGTACGCCTCGCGGGCGGCCTACGGCGCCCCGGACTGGCAGGTCGACGCCTGGGTCTCGACGTACACGGCGGTCAAGGCGGGCGAGCTCGACGGCGTCTCGCCGGACGTCGAACGGGTCACGGGCCTGCGACCGACGTCGCTGCGCGAGTACCTGCTCGCCCGTCGGCAGTCCTGACGAGGCCGGCTCGGTCTTCCGGTCGCTGTGCAGCCGGCCGGTCGCTGGGTCCGTGGGACCGGCTGGTATGCCGCTCACCGCGGTCGCCGCGCATCCGGCCCTGCGGGGGCGGGTGGCCGGACGACCACTATCCGGTTCGGACCTCCTCATCCCCGTCTGGGTCGGCCTCGGTTCGGTGATAGTGGTCGTTCGTGGGAACCACCGGCACGGCC
>NZ_JBDIAQ010000095.1:0-13302 GCF_039812505.1 Intrasporangium sp.
GCTGGAACGCGCGGCCGACGCGCACCGCGAGATGGAGGCCTCCACGCACATCGGCAAGATCCTGCTGACCACCTGACGCTTTGCGTTCGTTCGACATACCCGGTATACATGCTCCCACCTCAGGAGATACCGAGTATGCAGGGGAGTCGTCGATGTCGGTCAAGCAAGGTCTGCTGGCGCTTCTCGCCGAGCAGCCGATGTACGGCGCCCGGCTGCGCAACGAGTTCGAGGCGCGCACCGGCAACACCTGGCCGCTCAACATCGGGCAGGTCTACACGACCCTCGCCCGGCTCGAACGCGACGGCCTCGTCGAGCCCGTCGGCGGGGCGGACGACGAGGGCCGGATCACCTACCAGTTGACCGAGTCCGGCCGCGAGCAGGCCGACGCGTGGTGGCACACCCCCGTCGACCGCGACTCGACGCCCCGCGACGAGCTCATCATCAAGCTCGCCCTCGCCGTCACCTCTCCCGGCGTCGACGTCGCTGCGGTCGTGCAGACGCAGCGCACCGCGACCCTCACGCATCTGCGCGACCTGACCCGGCTCAAGGCCTCCGCCCCCGAGGAGCCGGGCGCGCGCGACCTCGCTTGGCAGCTCGTCCTCGAGAGCCTGCTGTTCACCGGCGAGGCCGAGGTGCGCTGGCTCGACCACGTCGAGGCGACGCTCGCGCGTCATGCCCGTATGCCGCTCACCCCACCACTGTCCTCACCTGACCTCGACGAGACGGCGCAGACCGACCGGACCGACCCGAAGGGAGCCCGGGCATGAACACCACCGAGCACGCTCCTGTGACCGGACCGGCTACCGGGACACCGACCGAGCCGGTCCTCGTGCTGACCGACGTGACCCGGGTCCACGGCTCCGGCGAGACCGAGGTCGTCGCTCTCGACGGCGCCTCGCTGTCGGTCTCCTCCGGCGAGCTCGTCGCGGTCATGGGTCCGTCGGGCTCGGGCAAGTCGACCCTGCTCAACCTGGCCGGCGGGCTCGACAAGGCCACCTCCGGCACGGTGGAGGTGAGCGGCATACGACTCGACTCCCTTGATGCCAAAGGACTTGCACAGTTGCGGCGACGCACGGTCGGGTTCGTCTTCCAGGACCTCAACCTCATCCCGAGCCTGACCGCCGCCGAGAACATCGGGCTGCCGCTCGAGCTCGACGGCTTCTCGGTGCGGCGCGCCCGCTCGCAGGCCCTCGACGCACTGGCCCGGCTCGACCTGCGCGAGCTGGCCGACCGCTACCCCGACCAGATGTCCGGCGGTCAGCAGCAACGGGTCGCCATCGCCCGCGCGCTCGTCGGGCAGCGTCAGCTGGTCCTGGCCGACGAGCCGACCGGAGCGCTCGACTCGCACACCGGCGAGGGGGTGCTCAAGGTGCTGCGACAGCGCTGCGACGCGGGTGCTGCGGGTCTGCTCGTCACGCACGAGGCGCGGCATGCCGCCTGGGCCGACCGGGTGGTCTTCCTGCGCGACGGGCGCATCGTCGACTCGACCGGCGGGCCCGACTCGGCGGACTCGCTTCTCGCCGGGACGCGTTGACATGCCGACACGAGACCAGGCGGACTCGGGGCGGCCCGAGCAGGGGGCGGGCCGCCTCGAGCAGTGGCGGGCCGGATGGCGGGTCGCGCTGCGCATGGCGCGCCGCGACGTGCGGCGGCACCGCGGGCGCAGCGTGCTCATCGCGGTCATGGTGGGCCTGCCGGTCCTGCTCCTCGTGGCGGGCAGCACGTTGTGGTATAGCAACGACCTGGACGTTGCCGAACGCCTGCCTCTGCAGGTTGGCCAGACGCAGGGATTCCTCGTCGGGCCACGTTCGGAGGCCCTGCGTCAGGGTCTGGATCCCAACACGAGCTACACCCCCGAGGGGCTTGAGCCCCGGCCGGCCGAGCCGGTGCCGGGATATGGGCCGGGCCATGAGGCAGCCGCGCTCGGCTCGTTGGTCGGAGGTCGGATGGATCCGGTCACTGCCACCACGGGGACGGTGCGCCTCGACGGTCGCGCCATTCAGGTCAGCGTCCTCGGGGTGGACGGCGAGGTGGCGGGAGCAGTGCTCGCGCCCAGGGTCACTCTCGAGACCGGCCGCTGGCCCACCAGGACAGACGAGGTCGTCGTCACGCCGGTCGGTGTCGCGACGGGGCTGCCGACCTCGGGCACGTTCGAGCTGATCGACGACTCGGGCGCCGGGAATGTGACGCAACGGACCGTCACCGTCGTCGGCACGGGACAGGGCTTCCAGACCTGGGGCAGCACGCAGGTCGAGCCCGTCGAGGTCATCACGACCCCCTCCGTCACCGCCGCCAGTGTGCAGTGGCTTGTCGAGCGCAGCTCGCCGATCACCTGGCCCGAAATCGAGCAGCTCAACCGGCACGGGATCGGCGCCTACAGCCGGTATGTCGCCCTGCACCCGCAGACCGCTGCCCTCTTCGAGGGCGACGGTGGCCCACCGGACTCGAACTCGGCTCTCTATGCGGTCGGGGCAGCCACCCTCGGCCTGCTGCTGCTGACCAGTCTGCTCGCCGGGCCGGCCTTCGCGGTCAGTGCGGCTCGACAGCGGCGCACCCTCGCCCTTGCTGCGTCCAACGGCGCCGCCAGGGCCCAGCTGCGCCGGAGCGTGCTCGCCCAGGCCCTGGTGCTGGGGGTGCTGTCCTCGCTGCTCGGCGCTGCCGTGGGGATCACCGGCGGTCTGCTGGCTGCGGTCGTGGTCGGGCGGTTCGCGCCGCGCTACTTCTTCGGCCCGCTCGAGGTGCCCTGGGCCGCCATTGCCGTCGTGGTCGTGGCCGGGGTCGTCAGCTCTGTGGTCGCAGCGCTCGTCCCGAGCCGAGGGCTGGGCAGTCTCGACATCGTCTCGATCCTGCGCGGCCAGTCGGTCTCAGCGCCACTGCGACGCCGCGTCCCGGTCGTCGGCGCGATGCTCGCCGGGATCGGCGTGGCAACCGTGCTGTTCGCGTCGTTCCAGTACGACACGGCATACTTCTTCGTCTTCCTCGGCGGGGTGCTGTTGATCGTCATCGGGGCACTGCTCATGGTGCCGCTCGTGCTCGCTCTGGGCGCGCGGTTGGCGCATCGCCTGCCGCTGGCCGGCCGGATGGCGGCGCGCGAGGCGGGGCGGCTCCGGGGGCGCGCCACACCGACCGTGGCGGCGATCATGGCCGGCGCTGCAGTCCTCACCACGGCATGCATCGCCCTGCAGGCCGACACCCTGCGACAGGCTGCCAACTACCGACCGACGGTCGCCACCGGTCAAGCGCTCCTGAACACTCCCGGAGGGCCCGTCACCACTGCCGAGCTGACGGCAGCGATCCGTCGCGTCGAACCATCCATCCAGGCCCTTGACCTGCAGTCGCTGTCGGGAGACGACGAGAGCGGCATCGCCCTGACTGCGGTTCCCGCCGGCTGCACCCTCGCCGAGACGATCAGGGTCAACGACGCCACGGTCGATAGCACCAGCAACATCGCCGTCTCCGCCGACGAACCCGCCCCGCGCTGCGCGGCCCTGTCCACATCAGGCTCCCTGCCCGGCAGTGCACTAAAGGCGGCAGACCTCGACCAGCTCACATCCGTGCTCACCCTGACCCCGAGGCAGCGCAGCGCCATGGCGGACGGCGCCCTCGCGATGCTCGATCCCGACGCGACACGAGGCCTGCCGCGACAGACCCGCTGGAACACGGGGGTCGTCGACGTCGACCGGCTCCGACCGGTCGACATCCAGACGACCGATGGCACCGTCATGTTGAGTCGGTACCGCGTGACACCGACCCCGAACGGGGCTGCCACCGTCGCGCAGCAGGAGCAGGACGCAGTTCGCCTGCCCGTCGTCAGGCTCGAGCACGACCAGTGGGTGCGGGCGCTCGTGACCTGGAGTGGCGGCGTGGGGGGCCTTATCACCACGCGGACCGCGAAGGACCTGCATCTGACAGCGTCCCCCTACGCCACCATCCTGCGTGGTGACGGGCCGATCACGGTGGAGCAGGAGCAGCGGATCGCCGACGTCGTCGCGGGAATCTCAGCAGACGCGACGGTGCAGGTGGAGCGCGGTTTCCAGCGCGACGACGGCCTCGTCATCGCGCTCGCCATCGGGACCATCGCGCTGGTCATCCTCGTCGCGACCCTCATCGCGACCGCCCTGGGCCAGGCCGAGGCGGCGCCCCTGCTCGGCACCATGGCGGCCGTCGGTGCCACGCGCGGGACGAGACGCGCACTGGCGGGCGCCCAGGCGACCTACCTCGGCATCCTCGGCGCCGTCCTCGGCGTCCTCGTCGGCATCGCCCCGGGTATCGCGATCTCGCGGATCCTCACGGCGGACTACTCCGGGGCGGGCATGGACCTCAGCACCGTGGTCATCGACATCCCCTGGCTGCAGATCCTGCTGCCGGTCCTGCTGGTCCCGCTCGTCGCCGGGGGCCTGGCGTGGGTGAGCATCCGACGGGCACCCACGGTGACGAAGAGAGCCACCTGAACACACCTGAACAGCCGTTGCCTCACCTGACGAGCAGGACAGCGATCGCCCGGCACGTAGCGCGGCGGGACGTACGACGCAAACCTCTCCACAGACCCGGCATGCTCTCGACGGCGGGGAAGAGTGCGGCAGGATAGAAGGCATGACTGAGCACCACACGCAGGCCCAGGGACCCCAAGAGGGCGCGGGTGACCAGCAGGATGCGCGCATCGTCGTGGTGACCCCCGAGGGGATGGGGGTCGCCGACCCCGACGGCAAAGGGGGCGAGCACGAACGCGAGCGCACCAACCCGGCCGACCTGGTCGAGGAACCGGCCAAGGTCATGCGGATCGGGTCGATGATCAAGCAGTTGCTCGACGAGGTGCGCAGCGCCCCCCTCGACGACAAGGGCCGAAAGCGCCTGGCCGAGATCCACCACCAGTCGATCGAGGAGCTCAAGGACGGTCTGGCCCCCGAGCTGGTGGACGAGCTCGACCGGATCGCGCTGCCGTTCACCGACGAGTCACCGACCGACCCGGAGCTGCGGATCGCCCAGGCGCAGCTGGTCGGCTGGCTCGAGGGGCTCTTCCACGGCATCCAGACAGCCCTCGTCGCCCAGCAGATGGCCGCGCAGCAGCAGCTCGCCCAGATGCGGGCCCTGCCCCAGGCGCACCCCGGTTCGTCGTACGGGCAACCCCCGGGCCTGCATCCCGGAATGCACCCCGGCGCCGGCCGGCCGGGCCCCGAGACGGGTGGGCCAACCGGCCAGTACCTGTGACGGGCCGGCCCACGTCGGTTCTGGGATCGCGGCTCCTGCCTGACGCCGGTTCGATGTAATCGCGCGGTCTCTGGCCCGCGCTAATACATCGACCCGGGTGAGGGGGGAGGGGGCAAGGCGGTCAGCTGCCGACGTGGGCGTTGTGTCGGGCCTGCAGCACGGCCGTCGGCAGGAAGGCCAGGACGATCCCGAGGAAGAACCAGCCGAGCAGGGGCGGCGGGGTCAGGACGGCGGCGAGCAGCCCCGCGAAGGCGCCGGCCATGCGCAGCACCAGCGTGCTGCCGGGCTCCTGCTGGGGCCGGCGCAGCCAGGGCAGCGGCGACCTCGGGTTGGCGCGGATCAGCTGACGCGTCGAGAGGGTCAGCAGCACGGCCGCGGCGACGAGGGCGACGATCCACATGTCGCCGATTGTGCCAAAGCAGCCCGAAGGCTTTCCGGGTCACGGCGCCTAGAGTGGGGCCGATGGTGGCGATGAGCGGACGAGCCTGGCTACGCCGGGCGGAGATGCTCGGGCGGTGGCTCGCCGTGCTCGTCATGTGCTACCTCGGCGGCGTCGCCGCCACCAACCTGGCACCGACCGTCGTCAAGACCGAGCACTACCGCGCCGTGCTGCGCCTGGACGTCGTGCCGCGACCGAACCCGGTCCTGCACGCGCCGACGATCCTGGGCGACGTCGACCTGCGGTTCTCCTCCCCGCTCGTCGCGCCCGGCCTCGACGTGGCCGTCTCGGTGCGCCCGGAGATCACCGGGCTGCTCACCCGGCCGGACGTCTCCGTCGACGCGCTCGAGCCGACCGACACGGAGCTGTCGGCGGCCATCCGGGCGGCCGCCCTCGGCCTCGGGCTGCGCTTCGTCCTGGGAGCCGCAGTCGTGGCGCTCGCCCTGACGCTGATGGTCCACTACGCGATGTGGCGACGGCCGCGGCGGCACTACCTGTGGCTGGTCGCCTCCGGCCTGGTCGCCGCGTGCGTCGTGACCGGGGCAGGCGTGAGCACCACCTTCCGGCCCGACCGGTTCCAGTCCTTCACGACCACGGGCGTGCTCGGTCTGGTCAGGCGCAGTGCAGGGATGCTGACCGGTGTCGAGGCACGCGCCGACGAGGTCACCCCGTACGTGCGCAACCTGCTCGCGGTGTCACAGGCGCTGCAGGCCAAGTTCGTGCCGGGCGACCTCACCAAGCCGGTGGCCGCGCGCTTCCTGCTCGTGTCGGACATCCACGGGGCGAACCAGTACCCGTTGATGCGCTCGATCATCAAGGAGGAGCAGATCGACGCCGTCATCGACTCGGGGGACCTGATCAACTTCGGGCGCGTCCAGGAGGGCGAGGCGTCCGGGCTGTTCAAGAGCATCGCCTCGCTGGGCGTGCCCTACATCTTCGTCTCGGGCAACCACGACCAGGGCTCGCCCACCGACCGGTCGCTGCTCGAGCGACTGAGCCGGATCCCGAACGTCGTGCTGCTCCAGGGCCCGAAGGGTACCTACCACGAGCTGAGCTTCCACGGGTTGCGCATCGCCGGGTTCAACGACCCGCGGTGGTTCGGCGACGACAACAAGGACCCGGTCGCCAAGGAGGCTCCCGCGGTCGACGCGTTCAACCGGACCATGGCCGACCAGCCCGAGCCGGACATCGTCGTCGCCCACGAGCCGTACGCCGTCAGCTACGTCAAGCGGGCCGGCATCCTGGTCAACGGGCACATCCACAAGGCAGGCCTGTTCGGCAACCGGATCCAGGTCGGCACGTTCACCGGGGGCGGCCTCTTCACGCACTACACGACCGGGGAGGACGCCGAGCTCACCGGCCAGCCGTACGCCTTCGACATCGCCACCTTCGGGACCGCCTGCAACCTGACCCGGCTGGCCCGCTACAGCTATCGCAACCTGCTCGAGGGACGGCCGGCCTACGACTCGATCCAGGTCATCAACGGCGCGACGATCGAGCCGCCCGACCAGCCGGGAGGCCAGCAACCGGAACAGGCGCAGGGTCCTCCGCCGGCCGGCACGCAGCAACCGACCCGCTCGTGCAGCGCGACGGACCCGACGACGACGCGCAACATCACCCCGGTGCCGCCGGGAGCGGAACCTCCCGGCACCCAGCCGCCGGCCACGACGACGACGATCCCCACGACCGGGCCGACCAGCACGGGGCGCCCGTGACACGCGACTGCGGCACTGTCGATCGGAACTGCTGCACTGTCGATCGGAACTGCTGCACTGTCGATCGGAACTGCTGCACTGTCGATCGGGAGGCGCAGAGTGTCACACCGGACCGAGCCGACTCCGCCGCAACGGAACTCAGCCCTTGAGCTCCGGGAACTGGTCGTCGCGCCACTCGAGACTGGGCCGGTCCGACCCGGCCTGGTCGAGGTCGACCTCGCGGCCGCGCAGCTCCACCCGGCGGATCTTGCCCGAGATCGTCTTGGGCAGGTCGAAGAACTCGATCCGGCGCAGCCGCTGCCACGGCTGCAGCCGCTCGCGGGCGTGGGCGAAGATCGACTTGGCGACCTCCGCTCCCGGCTCGTAGCCCGGCGCGAGCGCGACGTAGGCCTTCGGCACGGCCAGCCGCACCGGGTCCGGGGTCGGCACCACGGCGGCCTCGGCCACCGCCGGGTGCTCGATGAGCACCGACTCGAGCTCGAACGGGCTGATCTTGTAGTCGCTGGCCTTGAACACGTCGTCGGTGCGCCCGATGTAGGTGATGTAGCCCTGCGGGTCCATCGTGGCGACGTCGCCGGTGTGGTAGAAACCGCCGGCCATCGCGGCCGCGTTGCGCTCGGGGTCGCCCTGGTAGCCGGACATCAGCGGCAGCGGGTGCGCGGCCAGGTCGAGGCAGATCTCGCCCTCGCACGTGCCGTCCGCGCCCGTCTCCGCGCGCCGGCCGGTGAGCGGGTCGACCAGCACGACCGGCACCCCCGGCAGGGGCCGCCCCATCGAACCGGGCTTGAGCGGCTGGCCGGGCGTGTTGGCGGCCTGGGCCGTGGTCTCGGTCTGCCCGTAGCCGTCGCGGATGGTCAGCCCCCACGCCTTGGTCACCTGCGCGATGACCTCCGGGTTCAGCGGCTCGCCGGCCGCGATGACCTCGCGCAGGTTGCCCGGCCCGCCGGACAGGTCGGCGTTGATCAGCATCCGCCACACGGTCGGTGGCGCGCACAGCGAGGTCACGTGGTTGGTGCGCAGCACCCGAAGCAACGCCTCGGGGTCGAAGCGCGTGTAGTTGTACATGAAGACGGTCGCCTCGGCGATCCACGGCGCGAAGAAGCACGACCAGGCGTGCTTGGCCCAGCCGGGGCTGGAGATGTTCAGGTGCACGTCGCCGGGGCGCAGCCCGAGCCAGTACATCGTCGACATGTGCCCGACCGGGTAGGACACCTGGGTGTGCTCGACGAGCTTGGGCCGGCTCGTGGTGCCGGAGGTGAAGTAGAGCAGCAACCGGTCGTCGGGTGCCGTGCCGGGGTGCTCGGCCGGCGGCGCGTCGAGGTCGTATGCCGCCGAGTACGCCGCCCAGCCCGCCGGCACCTCCGCGCCCCGGTCGACCGCGACGCGCAGGTAGTCGCCCTCGATGTCGTCGAACTTGTACGTCTCCGTCGCGTTGGTGATCACCGCGCGGGCGGTGCCGCGCTGCATCCGGTCGAGCAGGTCGCCGGGCCCGGCCGCGGTCGTGGTCGGCATGATCACCGCGCCGAGCTTGATGACGCCGAGCATGGTCTCCCACAGCTCGACCTGGTTGCCGAGCATGACGATGACCGAGTCGCCCTTGCCGATGCCCTTGCCCGCCAGCCAGGCCGCCGCCTGGTCCGAGCGCCGGGCGAGCTGGTCGAAGCTCCACGAGCCGACCGACTCGTCCTGCTCGACGATGACCAGACCCGGACGGTCGTTGCCACGGGCGTAGGCGTCGAACCAGTCGACGGCCCAGTTGAACCGGTCCCCGAGGTCGGGGAAGCGGAAGTCGCGGACCGCCGCGTCGTAGTCCTCGCGCAGGGCGAGGAGCGAGTCGCGGGCGGCGCGATAGGCAGCGGTGGCGTCGACGGTGGTGGTCGTGGCATCTGTCATGCTCCGACCCTGCCACCATCGGCGCTCCCGTCAAGAGGCCCGACGGCCGTTCGTGGACCGGGGTACCGGGGCCCCGGCCGAGGGCACCGCCTCCCGGGCGGTTGGGCACCGTGAACGGCATACCGTGACGCTCTGCCCGTCTAGGCTCGTGCCGTGGGATTCCCGGAGAACGTCCTGGCTCGCGGCGAGAAGGTCGTCAAGAGCCTGCACCCGCACTGGCTGACGGTGGTCGGCCCCACCCTGCTCGCGGTGCTGCTGCTCGCGATCGGGGTCGTCGTCGCCTGGGCCACCCCCGACGACCGGACCGGAAACCTGATCCAGTGGGTCGTCGCGGGTCTGCTCGTGGTCGTCGCGATCCCGTTCGTGCTCGTGCCGTTCCTGCGGTGGCGCACGACGCACTACGTCGTCACCAGCCACCGCGTCATGGTGCGCCGCGGCATCCTCAGCAAGTCGGGCAAGGACATCACCCTGTCCAAGATCACCGACGTCTCGTTCGAACAGACCCTGCTCGACCGGATCGTGAACGCCGGCTCGCTCCGGATCGAGTCCGCCGGGGACAGCCCCGACGAGCTGCTGCGCAACATCCCGCGCAGCAACGAGGTCCAGCAGCTGGTCAACCGGCTCGTCGACGAGGACGACCTGCGGCGGCGCCGGTCCGCCCAGCCGCCGGCCGAGTGAGGGCCGGCGACCGCTCGACGGGGGCGTGACGGGGGCCGTACCGCCGGACGACCATTGGTCCCCGGACGGGGACATCCCGGCACTCGCCCGAGCACGGCTGCTGGCGTCAGCCCGAGCAACGGTCGTCCGTTGGCACGCCCGTCCCGGCCGGGTGGGAGGGCACGCGGTCCTCGACAGGCAAGACACGCGCCGCTACCACGGGACGGGACGCTAGGGTCCGACGCAGTATCCCCACGAGAGAGGCCGTCGATGACCGAGGTCACGTCCACCCAGTCCTTCACCGAGCCCACCGGCGCGGTCGTCCCGTCGAGCGTGCCCACGCACTGGTACAACCTCGCCGCCGACCTGCCCGAGCCGGTGCCGCCGGCGCTGCACCCCGGCACGCAGGAGCCGCTCGGCCCCACGGACCTGGCCCCGCTGTTCCCGATGGCGCTCATCCAGCAGGAGGTCTCGACCGAGCGGTGGGTCGAGATCCCGCAGACGGTGCGCGAGATCTACGCGCTGTGGCGTCCCTCGCCGCTGATCCGGGCCCACCGCCTCGAGCGGGCCCTCGGCACCCCGGCGCGGATCTACTACAAGTACGAGGGGGTCAGCCCGGCGGGCTCGCACAAGCCCAACACCGCTGTGGCGCAGGCCTACTACAACGCGGTCGAGGGCACCCGGAAGCTGACCACCGAGACGGGCGCCGGCCAGTGGGGCGCCTCGCTCGCGTTCGCCTGCTCCCTGCTCGGGCTCGAGTGCGAGGTGTGGCAGGTGCGGGCCTCGTACGACACCAAGCCCTACCGCCGCATGCAGATGGAGACGTATGGCGCCGGCTGCCACCCGTCGCCCTCCGACCTCACCGAGGCCGGCCGGGCCATGCTCGCCAAGGACCCGGACACGACCGGCTCGCTCGGCATGGCGATCTCCGAGGCCGTCGAGGCAGCGGCGACCAACCCGGAGGCGCACTACGCGCTGGGCAGCGTGCTGAACCACGTGCTGCTGCACCAGTCCGTCATCGGCATCGAGGCCCTCGAGCAGCTCGACGCGATCGGCGAGAGGGCCGACGTCGTCTTCGGCTGCGCCGGTGGCGGCTCGAACCTCGGCGGGCTGTCCTTCCCGTTCCTCGGTCGCAACCTGCGCGAGGGGGCGACGACCCGGGTCGTCGCGTGCGAGCCGGCGGCCTGCCCGTCGCTGACCCAGGGCGAGTACCGCTACGACTTCGGCGACGTGGCCGGCCTGACCCCGCTGCTCAAGATGCACACCCTGGGCCACGACTTCGTGCCGCCGCCGATCCACGCCGGCGGGCTGCGCTACCACGGCATGGCCCCGATGGTCTCGCACGCCAAGCAGCTCGGGCTGCTCGAGGCCATCGCGGTCGAACAGGACGACGCGTTCGCGGCGGGTATCGAGTTCGCCCGGGCCGAGGGGATCATCCCGGCCCCGGAGTCGACGCACGGGGTGGCCGGGGCGATCGCCCGGGCCCGGGCCGCGACCACCGACGAGACGATCGTCATCGGCCTGTCCGGCAACGGCGTGCTCGACCTGCCTGCCTACGAGTCGTTCCTCTGACGCCGGCGGGCGGTCGGCCCTGGCCCCGCACCCAACGGACCGACCGGCCTCGACCACGGCGCCGGGTCGGGTGTGCGTGGTTCGCGTCGCCTGAACGACGCAAACCACGCACACCCCGAGGCACAGGCACAACTCCAAGCACGCACAGGACCCCGGCCCCGTCCCCTACGCCGGCCAGAGTCCAGAGCTGCCCCGCCGGTGGCTGGTCACCAGGTGCGTGTCGACCATCCCGATGGCCTCCATCAGCGCATACGTCGTCGTCGGCCCGACGAATGCGAACCCCTTGCGCCGCAACGTCTTCGACAGGGCCACGGACTCCGGCGACACCGTCGGAACCTCGGAGCCGTCCCGCGGCTGCGGCGTCTCGGCCGGCTGGAACGACCAGACCAGGTCCACCAGCCCACCCTCGGCGCGCAGCACGACCGTGGCCCGGGCGTTCTGGATCGTCGCCTCGATCTTGCGCCGGTTGCGCACGATCCGCGCGTCGCCCATGAGCCGCTCGACGTCGGCTGGCCCGAACCCCGCCACGACGTCGGGGTCGAAGCCCGCGAACACCTCGCGGAAGGCCGGGCGCTTGCGCAGGATCGTCGCCCACGACAACCCGGCCTGGAACCCCTCGAGGCAGATCCGCTCGTAGACCCCGCGCTCGTCGCGGACCGGCATGCCCCACTCGGTGTCGTAGTACTCCCGCAGCAGCGGGTCGGTGGACGCCCACTCCGGCCGGGCCAGCCCGTCGTCGCCGATCACCGTCACGCCGGCCAGACTAGACGGCCCATGGCGACCCGTTTGCGACACTGGGCGGGTGCCCGCGCCCCCGACCCCACCGGCGCCGATCCCACCGGCGCCGATCCCGCCGGCGCAGGGCGAGTCGATCGGGTCGCGCGACCTGGCCCGCTGGCCCACCCGGTTCGGCCGATGGCTCGTGCACGTGGTCGGAGCCCTGGCCGTCGCCATCGCCGCCCGGCTCCCGGCTCGCTGGCGTCCCGCGGCGGACCGCGCGCTCGCCTGGTCCGCCGCGAACGTGGGCTTCGTCGTCTTCGCCGGCCTGTCCCTGTCGCTCATGCTCGCCCTGACCGCGGGCGCCCACGAGGTCTACGAAGGAGTCGTCGACCACGACGGAGTGGCGGCCCTCGACCAGCCGGCGCTGCGGCTCGCCCTGCGGTGGCGCAGCCCCGGGCTCGACCACGGCGTCACGCTCTTCACGGATCTCGGCGGACCGATCGGGATGCCGGTCCTCGCCACGGTTCTGGCGCTGACCCTCGCCGCGCTGCACCGCGCCTGGCTGCCGGTCGTCATCATGCTCGTCGCGGCCACCGGGGCCCTGGCCATGACCCTCGTCGGCAAGGGCCTGGTCGGGCGGGCCCGGCCGCCGCTTCGGTACGCGGTGCCGCCGTACGAGTCCTCGCCGTCCTTCCCGAGCGGGCACACCCTGAACGCCACGGTTCTGACCACGGTCGTCGTCTACCTCGTGCTCCTGCTGACGACCGCGGTGTGGCAACGCGTCGTCGCGGTCGGCCTCGGCACTCTCTTCGTCCTCGCGATGGGCGCGAGCCGGGTCTTCCTCGGCCACCACTGGCTCACCGACGTGCTCGCGGCGTGGGCCATCGGGCTGGCCTGGGCCCTGGCGGTGATCACCGCGCACCGGTTGCTCGTCACGCTGCGCCGCGGCGCCTCCTGAGCGCCGCCCCAAGGTGCGGTATGCCGCCCACCCGGGTGAGCGGCATACCGCAGTGTCGGTGTGGCCGGCTCAGCCGCGCCGGTCCGCGGTGACCGGCTCGGGCGCGTCGGCCTCCTCGTCGCGGCGCTCCGC
Organism: Intrasporangium sp.; assembly: GCF_039812505.1. GTDB lineage: Bacteria > Actinomycetota > Actinomycetes > Actinomycetales > Dermatophilaceae > Intrasporangium_A. Next base: position 13,295 of record NZ_JBDIAQ010000095.1, read on the forward strand.
GGGCAGCG
>NZ_JBDIAQ010000096.1:0-13177 GCF_039812505.1 Intrasporangium sp.
GAGGGATCCCCGGAGCCGGTCTGGGGCTGCCCGGGTCGACCGGTGTGCCGCGGCAGGGCCACGGTGAACGTGGCGCCCCGGCCCGGTCCGTCGCTGGCGGCGGTCAGGCCACCGCCGTGGGCGTCGACGATGGCGCGGCTGATCGTCAGCCCGATCCCGGACCCGCTGCGGTCCCGGTCCCGGGCGGTGCCGCCACGATAGAACCGCTCGAAGACGTGCGGGAGCTGCTCGGGGGTGATGCCCTCTCCGCTGTCGATGACCAGGATCTGCGCCTCGTCACCGGCGCGCCGGGCGGTGAGCCGGACGGTTCCCCCGGCGGGGGTGTGTCGCAACGCATTGCCGAGCAGGTTGTCGAGCACCTGACCCATCCGGCGGCGGTCGACGTCGACGCACAGGCCCGGCGCGCTGTCCGGCTCTGCGAGCAACGTGACACCCGCCCGGGAGAAGGCCTCGTGCTTGGCCCGCTGCGCCGACCGGATGAGGTCGCGGACCGTGGTGACGTGGCGCTGCAGGACGATCCGACCCTCCTCGGCCCGGGAGACCTCGTCCAGGTCGATGGCCAGCCGGGCGAGCCGGTCGGTCTGCTCGGTGACCACCGCCTCGGTGCCGGCGTCCCAGGCGGTGACCCCGTCGTGCAGACCCTCGGCATAGAGCTTGAGGGTTGCGATCGGGGTGCGCAGCTCGTGGGCCAGGTCGGACAGGAGACGGCGGCGGGTGTCCTCGGTCCGTTCCAGCCGACCGGCCATGAGGTTGAACGCACCGGCGAGCGCGTCCAGCTCGAGGCTTGCCCCGGTGACCGTGGCGCGACTGCGCAGGTGTCCCCGGGACAGCTCGGTGGCGGCCCGGGTCAGGTCCTCGAGCGGGTCCTGGAGCCGGCGGGTGACATACCACGTGACGGCGGCCGCGAAGCCGAGCGCGACGAGCAGGGCGACACCCAGCGAGACGAGGGAGGCATCCCGGTAGGCCCGCTCGATGTGGGTCAGCTCGGCTCCGGTCAGCAGGTGCCCGGCCTCGAGCAGGTGCCGGTGGAACAGGGAGGGGCCGACGAGCAGCGCGACCAGCCCGGCGGTCAGGATGCTGGCGACCAGCACGAGCACCTGCGCCAGCATGAGGCGGGTTGCCAGCCCGGGCCGCCGGTGCCGGTCACTGCGGATCCGCACCGTCAGCCCTTGCCCATCCGGTAGCCGACACCCCGGACCGTCTCGATGTACCGCGGCTCGGTCGAGTCGTCACCGAGCTTGCGCCGGATGTGCCCGACGTGGACGTCGACGATGCGCTCGTCGCCCACCCAGCCGGTGTCCCAGACCTCGTCGACGAGCCGGCGCCGCGGGTAGGCCAGCCGAGGCCGGGCAGACAGCACGTCGAGGATGTCGAACTCGGTGCGGGTCAGCGGGACCGGCTCGCCGCCGAGGAGGACCTCGCGGGCCGCGGAGTCGATGCGCAGCTGCCCGAAGTCGCGGGGCGGCTGCTCGGGCCCGGCCTGGCCCGGCGGCCGGTCGGCCCGTCGGGGACGGCGCAGCACCGCCTGTACCCGGGCGACGAGCTCACGGGCGCTGAACGGCTTGGTGATGTAGTCGTCCGCGCCGACCGACAGCCCGATGACCCGGTCGATCTCGTCGCCGCGAGCGGTGAGCATGAGGATGTAGCAGTCGGAGAAGAGGCGTACCTGCCGGCACACCTCGATCCCGTCGAGGCCCGGCAGGCCCAGGTCGAGCACGATGACCTCCGGGTCGAGGTCCCTGGCGCAGGTCACCGCGTCCGGTCCGGTGTGGGCCTGGGACACCTCGTAGCCGGCCCGGGTCAGGTATGTGCCGACCATCCGAGCCAGGGCGCGCTCGTCGTCGACGACCAGCACGCGACGCGCGGCGCTGGCGCCTTGGGCACCGGTGGGGACGCTCATGGGGACCAGTCTGACCCGGTAGCGCGCCTGCCTCGGGTGTGTGGTCGGCCATCGAGCCGGAACTTCGTCAAACCTTCATCCGATCTGGACCGGACCCCAACACCGGCCCGGGAAGATGGATACACGGCTGTTGGTAACGAGAGATCTCCCGGCAGGAGGATGTCATGTGGAGTCACATGGGCTACGGCGCCACCGCGTGGTGGATGTGGGCCCTGATTGCGCTCGGCGCGGTCGGCTTCTGGCTGGTGGTCGCCTACGTGGTGCGTGCCGTCGTCCACGGACGGCCGACGCCGTCGGCCGTGGAGCGACCGGCGCCGGACCCGCTGCAACTGCTCGACGAGCGTCTGGCACGCGGTGAGATCGACGCGGAGGAGTATCAGCGGACCCGGAACCTGCTCACCCGCGAGTCCTGATCGGCTGGCCGGTGGCGGCACCCGAGAACCGGCTCGGCGCAGCGTCGTACCTCGGGTCGGCCGACGAAGCAGGCCGGCTCAGGCGTGGCTGACCACCCGCCACATCCGCAGCGACGAGCCGGTCATCGGCGCCTCGCCGCCGGCCGGGACCGTCAGGCCCGGGCCGCCGGGCCGTTCCCACGCGCTGTCCCAGACGAGGTCGTATGCCGCCGAGCCGGGTGCGCGGGGCAGCGTGACCTCCGCGGCCCACGCCGTGCCGTTCAGGGTCAGCAGGACCGAGTCGTGTCCGAGCGGGCCACCGTTGAACAGGGCCTGCAGGACGTCGACCGTGGGGTCGTTCCAGCGGGCCCCCATCGGCTGGCCGTCCCCGCCGTACCAGGCCAGGTCGAGCGGGCCGTCCGGCCCGGTCGGCTGACCGGAGAAGAACGGGCGCTGGCGCAGCACCGGGTGCTTGGCGCGGAGCTGGGCGAGGAACCGGGTCGTCTCGAGCAGGTCCTCCTGCCACGGCTCGAGGCGCCAGTCGAACCAGCTGGTCGCGTTGTCCTGGCTGTACGGGTTGTTGTTGCCGCCCTGGCTGCGCCCGAACTCGTCGCCGCCGTTGATCATCGGCACCCCGGCCGACAGCAGCAGCGTGCCCAGGGCGTTGCGCATCGAGCGCTGCCGCGCCGCGCGGACCTCCGGGTCGTCGGTCGGCCCCTCGACGCCGTGGTTCCACGAGCGGTTGTCGTTGCTGCCGTCGGTCCCGTCGTGCCCGTTGGCCTCGTTGTGCTTGTGGTCGTAGCGGGTCAGGTCGGCCAGCGTGAAGCCGTCGTGGGCCGTGACGAAGTTGACCGACGCGGTCGTCCCCCTACCGCCGCCGTCGAACAGGTCCTGGGAGCCGGCCAGCCGGGTCGCCACGTCGCGCACCCCGTGACCGGTCTCGCCGGCGCCGGAGGCGGCCAGGTCGCGCAGCCAGTAGGTGCGCATCGCGTCGCGGTAGCGGTCGTTCCACTCGGCGAACGGCGGCGGGAACTGGCCGGTGCGCCAGCCGTGCATCCCGACGTCCCACGGCTCGGCGACCAGCTTGACCTGCGACAGCACCGGGTCGGTGCGCACCGCCACGAGCAGGGGGTGGTCGGGGTCGTAGCCCTCGTCCCGGCCCCGCGCGAGCGCCACGGCCAGGTCGAAGCGGAACCCGTCCACGTGCATCTGCTCGACCCAGTAGCGCAGCGAGTCGAGGACCAGCTGCACCACCACCGTCCGGCTCAGGTCGACGGTGTTCCCGCAGCCGGTCAGGTCGATGTCGCGGCCCTGCTCGTCGAGGCGGTAGTAGGCCCGCTGGTCCAGCCCGCGCCAGCTGAGCGTCATGCCCGTCTGGGACTGCTCCGCGGTGTGGTTGTACACGACGTCGAGGATCACCTCGATCCCGGCCGCGTGCAGCGCCTTGACCATGCCCTTGAACTCGTCCAGCACGCCCTGCGGGTCGGCCGCGGCCGCATAGGCCGCGTGCGGGGCGAAGAAGCCGAGGGTGTTGTAGCCCCAGTGGTTGCTCAGGCCGCGGGCGACCAGCTCGGGCTCGTGGGTGAAGGTGTGCACCGGAAGCAGCTCGACCGCCGTGACGCCGAGGGAGGTGAGGTGCTCGACGAAGGCGGGGTGGGCCAGCCCGGCGTAGGTTCCGCGCAGGGGCTCCGGGACGCCCGGGTGGCGCCGGGTGGCGTTGCGCACGTGCACCTCGTAGACGAGCGAGTCGCACAGCCGGTGGCGCAGCGGCGCGTCCGTGCCCCAGTCGAACTCGTCGCGCGCGACGACGCACCGTGGCACGTATGCCGCCGAGTCCCGGTCGTCGCGCACGCTCAGGTCGCCGGCGAGGCTGGCGCCCACGCGGTGCCCGTAGACGGCCGGGTCGACGGTGACGCCGCCCTCGATCGCCCGGGCGTACGGGTCGAGCAGGAGCTTGGCCGGGTTGTGGCGCAGCGCCCGGTCCGGGACCCACGGGCCGGACACGCGCAGGCCGTAGCGCTGGCCGGGGCCGACGCCGTCGACGGTGTCGAACCAGGTGCCGTACACCTGGTTGCGCAGGGCCACCCGGCGCTCGAGCTGGGCGCCGTCGGATGCCCGGTCGAACAGGCACACCTCGACCCGGTCCGCGTGGGAGGCGTAGACGCTGAACGTCGCACCGTCGGCCGTCACGTGCACGCCGTGCGGCGGCGGCACGTCGGGCGGGGTGGTCGGCATGTCCGTCAGGATAGAGCGCGCCCGGGGGTGCCCGAGGGACCTTCGCGCAAGCCGGGGTGGCAGCGGCCGCCGGCTGGGCGGCATACGGCGCCGGTCGGCGAAGCCGCCATGTGACTCGGGGGTGCGTCCTCGTTACGGTTGGGCACATGACGGATCCGACCTCGCTGCCCAACTTCCAGCCCCCGACGCCTGCCGGGGCGCCGAACGGCGCACCAGCCGGCACGCCCGTGCGTGACCGCATCGCCGCCGAGCTCGACAAGCTCGGCGTCACGAGCACCGTAGACAACGACGGCGACCTCGAGTACGTCGTGAACGAGCAGACCCTGTTCGCCCGCGTCGCCGAGGGCGAGCTGCCGCTCGTGCGGTTCTTCGGTCAGTGGCAGCTGCAGGAGCCGGTCTCGCCCGACCGCAACGAGCGGCTCGCGCGGTGCAACGACATGACGCTGCAGCTCAACCTGGTCAAGCTCTCGCTGGTGCAGGACAGCCTCGTGGTGTCCGCCGAGCAGGTCGTCACCCCGCACGCCGACCTGGACATCCTCGTGCCGCTGTCGATCAACCACATCCTGCAGAGCGTCGGCTTCTTCTTCCAGACCTGGCAGCCGCCGGAGGAGGCGCCGGGTGCGCCCGGGACCGCCGATGCCACCCCGGAGGGTGGTCAGTGATGGGCGAGTTCGTCCGGCTCGAGGTCCAGGACGGCGTGGGCACGATGCGTCTGGACCGGCCCAGGATGAACGCGCTCAACAAGCAGGTCCAGGAGGAGATCCGGGCGGTCGCCCACGAGGCCACCGCCCGGGCCGACGTCAAGGCCGTCGTCGTCTACGGCGGCGAGAAGGTCTTCGCCGCGGGGGCGGACATCAAGGAGATGGCCACCATGTCCTACACGGACATGGTCGACCGCTCCGCCCCGTTGCAGAGCTCGATCACCGCGGTCGCGAAGATCCCCAAGCCCGTCATCGCCGCGATCACCGGCTACGCCCTGGGCGGCGGGTGCGAGCTCGCCCTGGCCTGCGACTTCCGGGTCGTGGCCGACGACGCCCGGCTCGGCCAGCCCGAGATCCTGCTCGGGGTGATCCCGGGCGCGGGCGGCACGCAGCGCCTGGCCCGGCTGGTGGGCCCGGCCAGGGCCAAGGAGATCATCTTCAGCGGCCGATTCCTCGGCGCCGCCGAGGCGCTGGCGATCGGCCTGGCCGACAAGGTCGTCCCGGCCGCGGAGGTCTACGAGACGGCACGCGCCTGGGCCGCGACCTTCGTCGGTGCGGCCAGCTACGCGGTGCGGGCCGCCAAGGAGGCCGTCGACCGTGGGCTCGAGGTAGACCTCGACACCGGTCTGGAGATCGAGCGGATGGCGTTCGCTGCGCTCTTCGGCACCAAGGACCGCGAGATCGGCATGGCCTCGTTCGTGGAGCACGGTCCGGGCAAGGCGAGGTTCGAGGGCCGCTGACGAACCGGCCCCGGGCCGCCCCGTGCGAGCCGGGACCCCCGGCTGGTGGCGAGCGTCACGCCCGGCCGATGCGGGACCCGGCGGGGCGCGGTGCCAAGATGGGGGACAGTGCCGTCGCCGCCCGCAGCGGCCGGCTGACCACGACCACCATCCGCTGACCATCCATCCGCTATGGAAGAGGACGTTGACCCATGAACATCGTCGTCTGTGTCAAGCACGTGCCCGACGCCCAGGCCGAGCGCACGTTCAACGCATCGGACAACACGACCGACCGTGAGAATGTCGACGGTCTGCTCTCCGAGCTCGACGAGTACGCCGTCGAGGCCGCCCTGAAGCTCGTCGAGGAGGCCGACGGCGAGGTCACGGTCGTGACGGTCGGCCCGGACAACGCGGCCGACGCGATCAAGAAGGCCCTGCAGATGGGCGCCCACAAGGGCGTGCACGTCAACGACGAGGCGATCCACGGCTCGGATGCCATCGCCACCTCGCTCGTGCTGGCCGAGGCGATCAAGAAGCTCGACTCCGTCGACCTCGTGATCACCGGCATGGCCAGCACCGACGGCACGATGGGTGTGGTCCCGACGATGCTCGCCGAGCGGCTCGGCCTGCCCGCCGTCACCTATGCCTCGGAGCTGACCGTCGCAGGCGGCAAGGCCACGATCCACCGCGACGGCGACACCTCGACCCAGACCGTCGAGGCGAGCCTGCCGGCGCTGGTCTCGGTCACCGACCAGATCAACGAGCCCCGCTACCCGTCCTTCAAGGGGATCATGGCGGCGAAGAAGAAGCCGGTCCAGCAGTGGGGCCTGGCCGACCTCGGCATCGACGCCGCCCAGGTCGGGCTGGAGGCCGCCTGGAGCAAGGTCGACGCCTTCGCCGCCCGGCCCCCGCGCTCCAAGGGCGAGATCGTCACCGACGAAGGAGACGGCGGCACCAAGCTCGCCGAGTTCCTCGCCTCGCGCAAGTTCATCTGATCGCCCAGCCAGCAAAGGAGATTCACGTCATGGCTGAAGTTCTCGTCCTCGTCGACCACGCCGACGGCGCGGTGCGCAAGACGACGTCCGAGCTGCTGACGATCGCCCGCCGGCTCGGTGAGCCGTCGGCCGTCTTCGTCGGCACCGGGTTCGACACCGCCAAGGAGGCGCTGGCCAGGTACGGCGCCGCGAAGGTCTACCGGGCCGAGGCCCCCGAGCTGACCCAGTACCTCGTCGTGCCCCAGGCCGAGCTGCTCGCCCAGCTCGTCGCGGACAAGTCCCCGGCCGCGGTGCTCCTGCCGGCCTCCACCGAGGGCAAGGAGGTGGGCGCCCGCCTCGCCGTCAAGACCGGCTCCGGCCTGATCACCGACGCCGTCGACGTGCAGGCGGCCGACGGTGGCGTGCGCACGACCCAGTCCGTCTTCGCCGGCTCCTACACCGTCGAGGCGACCGTCACGCACGGCACCCCGATCCTCGCGGTCAAGCCGAACTCGGCCACCCCGGAGGAGGCCCCGGCCGCAGCCGCCGACGAGGTCGTCGACTTCACGCCGTCCGACCTCGCCAGGGGCGCGGCCATCACCGACACCCAGCCCAAGGCCGCCTCCGGTCGCCCGGAGCTGACCGAGGCCGCGATCGTCGTCTCCGGCGGCCGCGGCACGGCCGGCGACTTCGGCCCGGTCGAGGCGTTCGCCGACGCACTGGGCGCCGCGGTCGGCGCCTCCCGGGCCGCGGTCGACGCCGGCTGGTACCCGCACTCCGCGCAGGTTGGCCAGACCGGCAAGCAGGTCAGCCCGCAGCTCTACGTGGCCTGCGGCATCTCCGGTGCGATCCAGCACCGGGCCGGCATGCAGACCAGCAAGACGATCGTCGCGGTCAACAAGGACAACGAGGCCCCGATCTTCGAGCTGGTCGACTTCGGTGTCGTCGGTGACCTGTTCAACGTCCTGCCGCAGGCCACCGCCGCGGTCGAGGCCGCCAAGGGCTGAGCCCCACCGGGGCGTCGAGAGGCCGGACCGGCAAGGGTCCGGCCTCTCGCATCGGTGCCCGTCGTCCCCGGGCGCGCGCCCGGTGTATGCCGCTCAGCGGGCGACGCGGTGCCAGCGGCGGACCCGCTCGCGGTTGAGCGCGTAGTCGTGCGTGACGTGCCCGAACGCCCACCAGGGGCAGCGCAGCGCCTCCGCGGAGAGCCGCGCCGGCCGGGCCGCGCCCGCGTGCCACTCGATCCGCCCGTCCTCGCGGACCCGGTGAAGGTCGGCCCGGCGCACCGTCGTGGAGGCCAGCAGGTTGTGCACCTTCGCCGCCGCGGAGGTCAGCTCGATCCGGGACTGCCACGCGCGGAAGGCCAGCAGGGTGGCCAGCGCCAGGCACCCGCCATACGTGACCTCGGGCGACAGGGGCGTCAGGCGCAGGACGAGCCGGGCGACGAAGTAGCCGACCACGATGTTGGTCGCCGCGGCCACGGCGCGATGGGCAGCCGGGGCTCGCACGACGGCCGTGTCGAGGTCCACGGGCCAGATCATACGAGCCCTGCACGGGGCGCCGTCGAGGCCCGAGCCCGGTCGGCGGCTGCCGCCGGTCGCGCAGGGGCGGGCGCCCACCCGGCCTAGAATCGACGGGTGACTGCCTACCTCGACCACGCGGCGACCACACCGATGCTGCCGGACGCCCTCGCGGCGATGACCGAACAGCTCGGTGTCGTCGGCAACGCGTCGTCCCTGCACCGCACGGGGCGGGCCGCGCGGCGGGTCATCGAGGAGTCGCGCGAGCGCATCGCCCGGGCGGTCGGGGCCCGCCCCTCCGAGGTGGTCTTCACCTCCGGCGGGACCGAGTCGGACAACCTGGCCCTGAAGGGCACCTACCGGGCCCGGCGCGAGGCCGACCCCGGCCGGGTGCGGCTCGTCGTGGGGGCCACCGAGCACCACGCCGTCCTGGACAGCGTCGAGTACCTCGTGGCGCACGAGGGGGCCACGGTCACGTGGGTCGAGCCCACCCCGGACGGGCTGGTCGAGCCGGCGGCGGTGCGCGCCGCGATCGAGCATGACCCGGACACGGTTGCCCTGGTGTCCGTCATGTGGGCGAACAACGAGGTGGGCGTCGTCCAGGACGTCGCCGCGGTCGCCGAGGCCGCGCACGAGCACGGCAGCATCCCCACGCACACCGATGCCGTCCAGGCGGTCGGGCACGTGCCGGTCGACTTCACGGCGAGCGGGGTCGACCTGATGACGATCACCGGGCACAAGCTCGGCGGGCCGATCGGCGTCGGCGCGCTGGTCGCGCGCCGGGACGCCAGGCTGCTGCCCCTGACGCACGGGGGCGGACAGGAGCGGCGGATGCGCTCGGGCACGCTCGACACCCCGGCCATCGCCGGCCTGGCCGTGGCCGTCGAGGAGAGCGTCGCGACGATACCCACCGAGGCGCCGCGGGTCGCGGCGCTGCGGGACGAGCTGATCACCCGGGCGCGGGCCATCGAGCCGGACATCCGCGTGGGTGGCCGGTGGGACGTCGGGGACACGACCGGGCGCCTGCCCGGCAACGCCCACCTGATCGTGCCCGGCTGCGACGGCGACTCGCTGCTCTACCTGCTCGACGCGGCGGGCATCGCCTGCTCGACGGGGTCGGCCTGCCAGGCCGGCGTGCCCCGGCCGAGCCATGTCCTGCTGGCGATGGGCGTGCCCGAGTCCGACGCCCGGGGGGCGTTGCGCCTGACCCTTGGGCACACCTCGACCCACGCGGACGTCGAGGCCTTCCTCGCCGCGTTGCCGGCCGCGATCGACCGGGCCCGGCGGGCGCGGGTCGCGACCGCGTCGTGAGGCGGCCGTCATGAGGGTCGTGGCCGCGATGAGCGGCGGCGTCGACTCGGCCGTGGCCGCCGCGCGGATGCTCGATGCCGGGCACGAGGTCGTCGGGGTACATCTGGCCCTGTCCCAGAGCGCCGCCACCCTGCGGGAGTCGGCTCGGGGGTGCTGCACGATCGAGGACGCGGGCGACGCCCGGCGGGTCGCGGACCAGCTGGGCATCCCCTTCTACGTCTGGGACATGGCGCAGCGGTTCAAGCGGGACGTGGTCGACGACTTCGTCGCGGAGTACGCCGCCGGGCGCACCCCCAACCCGTGCCTGCGCTGCAACGAGCGGATCAAGTTCGCCGCCCTGCTGGACAAGGCGGTCGCGCTCGGCTTCGACGCGGTCGCGACCGGCCACTACGCTCGGATCGTCGACACCCCGGACGGGCGGCGGGAGCTGCACCGGGCCGCCGACCCGGCCAAGGACCAGTCCTACGTCCTCGGGGTGCTCGACGCCGCGCAGCTGGCCCGGGCCTTCTTCCCGCTCGGCGACACCCTCAAGCCGCAGGTGCGCGAGGAGGCGGCCGACCGCGGTTTCTACGTCGCGCGCAAGCCGGACAGCCACGACATCTGCTTCATCGCGGACGGCGACACCCGGGGCTGGCTCGCCGGTGCGCTCGGGGAGCGGCCCGGCGAGATCGTCGACACGGACGGTGTCGTCGTCGGCGAGCACCGCGGGGCCTTCGCCTACACCGTCGGGCAGCGCCGGGGGCTGGGCCTGGACCGACCGGCCCCCGACGGGGAGCCGCGGTACGTCGTCGAGGTCCGGGCGGCGGCCAACCAGGTCGTCGTCGGCACGGCCGACCTGCTCGGGGTCAACGCGATCACCGGCGACCACGCGCGATGGTGCGGCCCGGCCCCGGCGGGGGTGGTGCGCGTCGGGGCGCAGGTGCGGGCCCACGGCGAGGAGGTCCCCGCCCGGGCGCGGGCGCAGGGGGACCGGGTCGAGGTGCGCCTCTCGGGGCGGGTCCGGGGTGTGGCGCCGGGCCAGTCGGTCGTGCTGTACGAGGGCACCCGCGTGGTCGGGTCCGCGACGATCGCGTCGGCCCGGCTGGAGCGCGCCTCATCGAGAGTGCACAACACCTGATCGAGAGTGCACGTTTCGGTATCGAGGGTGCATGACAACCCGTCGAGAGTGCACGTTTCGGTATCGAGAGGGCACGACAACCCGTCGAGAGTGCACGTTTCGGTATCGAGAGGGCACGTCTGATGCCGCTCGCCCGAGAGGCTGGTCCCAGTCACTACCCTGTCGCCCATGGCCGCAATCGAGCTCGTCGAGCACACCATCACCGCGCACGTCCCCGAGCTGGGCAACCCCACCAACCGCATCGAGGTGCCGCTCAGCGTCCGGGTCGACCCGCTGACCGGGCGCACCTCCCGGATCGTGACGGGCACGAAACTGTCCCCGAGCGCACGTCCCGACCTGTCCGCCCTGACCGCGAAGCCGGGGTTCTGCCCCTTCTGCACCGACCGCCTCGAGGCTGCGACCGGTACCTTCGGGCCCGAGATCACCCCGGACGGCCGCATCCGGCGGGGCAGCGCCGTCATCGTGCCCAACGTCATGGCCTACTCGGAGTACTCGTCGGTCGGCCTCTACGACACGGACCGGCACTTCATCGACCTGCCCGACCTGACGCCGAGGCTCGTCGAGGACCTGCTCGCGGCCTTCGTCGAGTACACCCGTGGCGTCCACCGGATCCGGCCGATGTGGTCGTCGGTGAATGCGAACTACCTTCCCCCGAGCGGCAGCTCGCTCGTGCACCCGCATGCCCAGTCGGCCCACGACGACATCGGCACGACCTTCCAGCGCGTCCTGGCCGAGCGGTCCTCGGCCTGGCGCGGGCACCACTCCTTCTGGGAGGAGCTCGTCGAGCTGGAGGAGCGTGGCCCGCGGTGGGTCGGCGGTCGCGGCCGGGTCGCCTTCCTGACCCCGTTCGCCCCGGTCGGGTTCCACGAGGTGTGGGGGGTCGTGGCCGGCTGCCCGGACCTCGGGGAGCTGACGGCCCAGGACTGCGCGGACCTGGGGGCCGGCATGTCACGGATCTTCGCCGCGTACCACGAGCTCAACCTCACGTCGTTCAACTGGGCGCTCTACGGCGGCGGCCCAGACGCGGGTGACGAGTACTCGCTGCTGCTGCGGATGGTGAGCCGCAGCAATGCCGAGCCGATGTACCGCAGCGACGTGACCTACTTCGAGAAGCTCCACGACGAGGCGATGACCGATCTGGCGCCCGAGGATCTCGCTGCGACCCTGAGGCCCCACTTCGCCCGATCCACAGTGCACGATTTCGGATCGTAAGTGCACCACCCTGCCCGATCGACAGTGCATCTTTCCCGATCGACAGTGCATCTTTCCCAATCGACCGTGCATCTTTCCCGATCGACCCTGCAACCGGGCCAATCGCGGGAGTCACCTGCCGAGCGAGCGAGTCCAGGTGACAGTCCGGACGCCGGGATGGAAACCGAACGACTGGTAGAGACGCATCGGCGCCGGGTAGCCAGCGTCGCCACGCGGGGTCACCAGGGCCGTCCGACCGCCTGCATGCGCGAGGGCGTGCAGGGCCGCGAGGGTCACGGCGCCGGCGAGGCCGCGACCACGGTGCCCGGGCACGCAGCCGACCGGCTCGACCAGACCGACGCCCGTGGCCGGGTCGAGCCACACGAGCGCGCCGGCCACCATCCGCCCGGACGCGTCGGTGGCTACCCAGTCGAGGTCGGCCCGGTAGGGCCAGGCCGTCATCAGCAGCGCGTAGGAGGCGCCGGTCACCTCCGATGGGCCGAAGTCCGACCACGCCGCCGCATGGCAGGCCGCCCGGTCGCTCGCCTCGCCCGGCTCGACGTGCCGGAACCGGTAGCCCTCGACCGCGGACGCCGACGGTAGCGCCGAGAGGTCCATCAGATGGTGCCGGAGAAAGGGCGCCGTCTCGTCCGGCACGAATCCCGCTGGCCGGCAGGCCTCTCCGATCGGGTCGTCGTCCATGAGCAGCACCGACTGGCTGGGCGCATCGCTCCACTCCTCGAACCAGTCGAGGACGTCCTCGGCCACCGCGGGATGAGCCGGGTCCACCTGCAGCTCGAGCCAGTCCGGTGCCTCGGCCCAGCCGAACCCGACAGCCCGACCTGCAGCGTCACGCCACACCGCGATGGCCTCGCCGGCTCGCGGCCGGGCCGGGTCGATGGGCGCCGAGTACCGGTTCCACGCCAGCTGTCCCGGGTGAAACCGGGCCGCTGGAGACCAGAGCCGTGAGCACATGTCCTGCATCGCCCGCAGATCGTCCGGCCCGGTGAAGTCGTCCCATCGCACGGGTCCACACGTTAGCTGCACGGTCGATCGGGACTACTGCACGCTCGATGGGGGGGAAGTGCACGGTCGATCGGGGCTACTGCACGCTCGA
>NZ_JBDIAQ010000097.1:0-12983 GCF_039812505.1 Intrasporangium sp.
CGAAGCCGACCCCAACGGCGCGGAGGGCAGCGGCGCCGACCCCGACGACCCCGACCCCATCGGCGCGGACGGCGTCGCGTGCGAGGCGGGTGCGAGCGTGCCGGCCTGGTTCGCCTGTTTCGGGCACCGCCCGGCGGGACGGGTCTGGATCGTCGTGCCGGTCAGCACCGCGCTCGGGCTCGACGAGGCGCCATGTGAGCTGCCCGGGCACGGCTGGGTCGCCGCCGAGCAGGCGCGCGCGATCATCACCGCACCCGGCTCACGCTGGCAGACGCTGCTGGCCGATGCCGACACCGGCCGGGCGATCCGTCTGTCCCGGCCCGGGTACCGGCCCAGCCCGGGCATGGTCGAGCACGTCACCGCAGTCGACGGGGGCTGCCGCGGCCCGGGCTGCACCGTCGCGCCGGCCCACTGCGACGTCGACCACGACATCCCCTACCCCGACGGGCCGACCGACGTGACCAACCTGAGCCTGAAGCACCGGGCGCACCACCGGGTGCGCACCACCGGGCTCTGGCGCGCCGTGCGCGACCCGGACGACGCTCGGATCAGCTGGCGCACCGCCGCGGGGCGGCGCTACGTCACCCACCCGACCGACTGGCTGGAGCAGGCCCGCCCCGGGTCGGACCCGCCACCCTTCTGACCCAGGGCCAACCGACCGGACGGCGTCGGCCCTGACATGTGGCGTCCCTGGTCTGGGACCTGGGCCGTACACCGAACGCACCACGCGCCCCGCCCGAGGATGCATGATCCGGCCGATGTGCGCGACGCGACCGCCCACCTACCGTCGAGGAGTGGGCTACCGCGCCCACCCGAGCCGACAGGACAGGCCATGACCACCATCCCGACCGTAGCCTCGGACAGCACCCCGGCCGGTGTGCCCGCCGCGGACCCCGAGGCCGTCACCGAGCGCCTCCTGCAGGTGCTCAACGACGGGGCGATCGCCGTGCTCGCCAGCATCGGGCACCAGACCGGGCTCTTCGAGACCCTCGCCACGCTCCCGCCCGTCACGAGTGCCCAGCTGGCCGACGCCGCCGGGCTCGACGAGCGCTACGTGCGCGAGTGGCTCGGCGGCGTCGTCACCGCGGGCTTCGTCGACTACGACCCCGGCACGAGCGGCTACGCCCTGCGGGCCGACCACGCCCCGTTCCTGACTGGCCCCAGCGCGGACAACCTGGCCCGGGCGCTGCAGTACGTCACCCTCATGGGACAGACCACGCCCGGGATCGTCGAGGCGTTCCGGCACGGCGGCGGCCTGGACTACGCGGCCTACCCGGGCTTCCACGACCTGCAGGCCTCGGACAGCGGCGCCGTCCTAGACGCGATCCTGCTCGACGAGATCCTGCCGCTGACCGGCGAGACCGACCGGTTGCGAGCAGGCATCGACGTCGCCGACGTCGGCTGCGGGCAGGGTCATGCCGTGAACCTGCTGGCGCGGGCCTTCCCGGCCAGCCGTTTCACCGGGTTCGACTTCGAGCCCGACGTGATCGCCACCGCCCGCGCCGAGGCCGCCGCCTGGGGTCTGACCAACGCCACCTTCGCGGTACGCGACGTCGCGGGGGAGCCGAGCCCGGCGGCATACGACCTCGTGACGGCGTTCGACACGATCCACGACCAGGCCCGACCGGCCGAGGTCCTGCAGCACATCGCCGCGTGCCTGCGGCCCGGCGGGACCTTCCTGATGGGCGACATCGACGCGTCGAGCCGGCTCGAGAACAACCTCGACCTGCCCTGGGCGAGCTTCCTCTACGCCATCTCCACGACGCACTGCATGTCGGTGTCCCTGGCCCAGGGCGGTGCCGGGCTGGGCACCGTCTGGGGCGTCGAGCTGGCCGAGCAGATGATCCGCGAGGCGGGGTTCGGCTCCGTCGAGCGCCACCGCCTGGCCGCCAACCCGTTCGAGGTGTACGTCGTCGCGCGGCGCTGACGACGGCTCGCGGCCTCGGGCCGGTGCGCGCCCGGCGTGCTCGGCGGCATACGCTCCGAACCATGGGCGCACCACGCATCGGGGTCCTGGCCGTGCAGGGCGACGTGCGCGAGCATGTCGCCGTGCTGACGGCGCTCGGCGTCGAGGTCGTCGCGGTCCGACGGCCCGAACAGGTGGAGCGGATCGACGGGCTGGTTCTCCCCGGCGGGGAGTCGACCGTCATGGACAAGCTGGTGCGCGCGTTCGGGCTGCAGGAGCCGCTGCGCAGCGCGATCAGGCAGGGCCTGCCCGCCTTCGGCTCCTGCGCGGGGATGATCATGCTTGCCGACCGGATCAGCGACGGCGCACCCGGGCAGCAGACCCTCGGCGGGCTCGACATCACGGTGCGGCGCAACGCCTTCGGCCGGCAGGTCGACTCCTTCGAGACCCAGCTGCACTTCGCCGGCCTCGACCGCCCGGTCCACGCCGTGTTCATCCGGGCCCCGTGGGTCGAGCAGGTCGGGGACGGCGTCGAGGTCCTCGCCACCGTGGGCGAGGGTCCAGCCGCCGGTAGGATCGTGGCGGTTCGGCAGGGCGGCCTCCTCGCGACGTCGTTCCACCCGGAGGTGAGCACCGACCGGAGGATCCATGCCGAGTTCGTCAAGATCGTCAGTTCGCAAGGGTGAGGACACTGCATGAGCGGCCACTCCAAATGGGCCACCACCAAGCACAAGAAGGCCGTCGTCGACGCCAGACGAGGCAAGCTGTTCGCCAAGCTCATCAAGAACATCGAGGTCGCGGCACGGCAGGGCGGCGGCGACCCGGCGGGCAACCCGACCCTCTACGACGCGATCCAGAAGGCGAAGAAGTCCTCGGTCCCCAACGACAACATCGACCGGGCGGTCAAGCGCGGGTCGGGCGCCGAGGCGGGCGCCGCCGAGTACCAGACGATCACCTACGAGGGCTACGCACCAGGTGGCGTGGCCCTGCTCATCGAGTGCCTGACCGACAACCGCAACCGGGCGGCCGCCGAGGTACGCACCGCGCTGACCCGCAACGGCGGCCAGCTGGCCGACCCCGGGTCGGTCGCCTACGTCTTCCACCGCAAGGGTGTCGTCATCGTGCCGAAGGAGGGACCGGCCGGCGACATCACCGAGGACTCGGTGCTCGAGGTGGTGCTCGACGCCGGTGCCGAGGAGGTCAACGACAACGGCGAGACGTGGGAGATCGTGTCCGAGGCGGCCGACTTCGTGGCCATCCGCGAGGCCGTGCAGCGGGCCGGGATCGACTACGACTCGGCCGAGGCGTCCTGGGTGCCCGACCTGCAGGTCCCGCTCGACCTCGACGGGGCCCGGAAGATGATCCGCGTCATCGAGGCCCTCGAGGACAGTGACGACGTGCAGGACGTCTTCGCCAACGGCGACATCCCCGACGACGTCCTCGCCGTGCTGGAGGACGACGACTGAGCCCGGCCGCGCGCGCTGGTGGTCCCGGGCCGTATGCCGCCCACCTCCCTGTCGCCCGGACGGCGCGCCGGGCGCGGCGTGCCTCACGACGTCCGGGGGGAGCACGTCGTACGGTGGGCCGAACAGGTGTTCGGCCTGATCGGTTCCCGGTCCGGCCCGCGAGGTGGCCGTGACGGGCATGGGCCGAGCGTGAGACCAGCAGAGACGAGCAGGAGGTGGCGCCGGTGCGCGTCCTCGCCGTGGACCCGGGCCTGACCCGGTGCGGGATCGGCGTCGTAGACGGCGTGCCGGGCCGTCGTCTCGCGCTGGTCGAGGTCGGGGTCATCCGCACCCCGTCGAGCGACCCCACGCCGAGGCGTCTGGCGGTCATCGAGGACGAGATGCGGCGGTGGTTCGACCGGCACCGGCCCGAGGCCATCGCGATCGAGCGGGTCTTCGCCGACTCCAACGTCTCCACCGTCGTGGGCACCGCACAGGTGACCGGGGTGGTCATGCTCCTCGCGGAGCGTCGCGGCCTGCCCGTCACGATGCACACACCCACCGAGGTCAAGGCGGCGGTGAGCGGCAGCGGGCGGGCGGACAAGGCCCAGGTGACCGCGATGGTCACCCGCCTGCTCGGCCTGCCCGCCGCGCCGCGTCCCGCCGACGCGGCCGACGCCCTCGCCCTCGCGATCTGCCACGTCTGGCGCGGCCCGGTGCAGCACCGCCTCGCCGAGGCCGCCGCCACGGCCGCAGCCGCCCGCGGCGAGCGTGCGTCCACCTGCCGGCCGACCCCCGGAGGAGCCCGCCCATGATCGCCGCCCTGTCCGGCACCGTCCTCACGGTCGGCCTCGACTCGCTCGTCGTCGGCGTGGCCGGGGTCGGCCTGCTCGTGCACACCACCCCGGCCACGGCCGCAGCCCTGCGCGTGGGCCAACCCGCGGAGCTGGCCACCACCCTCGTGGTCCGCGAGGACTCGCTCACCCTCTACGGCTTCGCCGGCGCCGACGAGAAGGCGGTCTTCGAGACCGTCCAGACCGTGGCCGGCGTCGGGCCGCGGCTGGCCCTGGCCATGCTCGCCGTGCACACACCCGACGCGCTCCGGCGCGCGATCGCGACACAGGACCTCGCGACCCTCACGAAGGTGCCGGGCATCGGCCGCAAGGGCGCCGAGCGGCTCGTCCTCGAGCTGCGCGACAGGATCGGCGCGGTGCCGGGCCCGGGCCCGGAGGCCGCCCAGGGCCCGACCGGCACCGACGAGACGTGGCGACCGCAGGTCCGGGAGGCCCTGGTCGGGCTCGGCTGGAACGCCAGGCAGGCCGACGCGGCCCTCGACAAGGTCGCCCCCGAGGCGGCGGCGGACGCCGGGGTGGCGGCCCTGCTGCGCGCCGCCCTGCAGGAGCTGGGTCGATGACGGGCAGAGGACAGGACGGCGTGGCGGCGGAGTGGGACGGGTCCTTCGAGGCGACCGCCCGGGTCGTCGACGAGGGCAGCGACGCCGACGAGCGCCAGGTCGAGGCGGCGCTGCGCCCCAGGCGCCTCGACGACTTCCCCGGCCAGGTCAGGGTCCGCGACCAGCTCGGCCTGGTCCTGACCGCCGCCCGGGGGCGCGGCACCCCACCGGACCACATCCTGCTGTCCGGGCCCCCGGGACTGGGCAAGACGACCCTGGCGATGATCGTCGCCGGTGAGCTGGAACAGCCGATCCGGGTCACGTCCGGGCCCGCGATCCAGCACGCCGGCGACCTCGCCTCGGTGCTGTCCTCGCTCGCCGAGGGCGAGGTGCTCTTCCTCGACGAGATCCACCGGATGTCGCGTTCCGCCGAGGAGATGCTCTACCTGGCCATGGAGGACTTCCGGGTCGACATCGTCGTCGGCAAGGGCCCGGGCGCCACCGCGATCCCGCTCGAGCTGCCGCCCTTCACCGTCGTGGGGGCCACCACCCGGGCCGGGCTGCTGCCGGCGCCGCTGCGCGACCGGTTCGGCTTCACCGGACACCTCGACTACTACGAGGTCGGCGACCTCGTCACCATCCTGCACCGGTCGGCCCGGCTGCTCGGGCTCGCGGCCGACGAGGACGGCATCGCCGAGATCGCGTCCCGGTCGCGCGGCACCCCACGCATCGCCAACCGGCTGCTGCGCCGGGTGCGCGACTGGGCCCAGGTGCACGGCGCGGACCGCGTCACCCTCCTCGCGGCCCGGCGGGCTCTCGAGCTGTTCGACGTCGACGCCCGAGGGCTGGACCGTCTCGACCGGGCCGTGCTCGAGGCGCTGTGCCGCCGCTTCGGCGGTGGCCCCGTCGGGCTGTCGACGCTCGCCGTGGCGGTGGGGGAGGAGCCGGACACCGTCGAGACGGTGGCCGAGCCCTACCTCGTCCGTGAGGGCTTCATGGTGCGCACCCCCCGCGGCCGGGCCGCCGCCGCCCTCGCGTGGGAGCATCTGGGGCTGGCCCCGCCGCACGACGCACCGGGGCTCCTTGCGGCCACCCTGCCGCTCGACGGGGCGGGCAGCGGCCGGTTCGAGACCTGAGCCTGCCGCCAGGATTCTGACAAATCCGTCCTCTCGCCATAGACTCCTGCGGGCACCGCACCGCAGCGTGCGGCACTTTCCGGTGCCACCGGTCGTTGACGCGGCAGCCCCACACCCGTGAGGTGCCGCTCGCTGCCCGGACCAAGACTCAGAAGGATTAGAGCTGATGCTGAACTACGGCAACGAGGTCGCCTCGTTGGTCCAGACCACGCCCCTGCAGACCGCGTCGAGCGGCAGCGGGATGTCCACCATGCTGATCCTCGCGCTGCCGGTGCTGCTGATCGTGTGGATGTTCTGGAGCAACTCCAAGCGGCACAAGGCCATGCGGGCGTTCAGCTCCTCCCTGTCGATCGGCGACGACATCATCACGAACGCCGGCATCTACGGCACGATCCGTCACCTCGACGAACACAGCGCCTGGGTCGAGGTGGCCGAGGGCACGACGCTGCGGATCGACCGGCGCGCCATCGCGATGAAGCAGCCCGACGCGGCCGGCACGAGCCGCGCACCGGGACCCGACGCCGCCGGGCCCGCAGACGCGACCGGTCAGTGAGGCCGCCGTATGGCGCGTAGCACGGAGAAGCGGTCGGCGACCCGGTCGCTGACCGCCCTCGTGGCCATCCTCATCGGTCTCGCGGCGATCACCGCCGGCCTGGCGCAGTGGGGTGGCGGCCAGTACACCCCACGGCTCGGCCTCGACCTCGAGGGTGGCACCGAGATCGTCCTGGAGCCGGTCCTGGTCGGCGGTCAGACCGTCACGGCCGGGCAGATCAACCAGGCCGTCGACATCATCCGACAGCGCATCGACGCCAACGGCGTCGCCGAGGCCGAGATCTCGACCCTCGGCGGCAACAACATCGTCGTCTCGATCCCGGGCACCCCGACCCCGGAGCAGCTCGACGCGATCCGCAAGCCCTCGCAGCTGCGTTTCCGGGCCGTGTTCGTCCAGACCGCGAACGCCCCCAGCACCGCGCCGGCGCCACAGCCGTCGGCCCCGGCACCGAGCGTGACCGGCAAGGCGTCGGGCACCCCCGGCTCGCCGACGGCCACACCCACCGCGACCCGGACCGCCGCCAACGCCCCGGTGCCCTCGGCGCTACGGGCCGCCACGTCGTCCCCGACCGCCACCGGCCCGACCCCGACCGCACCGAGCCTGACCGCACCGGCGGTCGCGCCGCAGACGCAGGACACCGCCGCGGACGAGAAGGCGATCGCCGCCCAGGCGTCCGAGAGCCTGGTCGGGCTCGGCTGGGACAAGAAGAAGGCCGACGCGGCCGCGGCCACGGTGGCCCGGCAGTTCGTCGCCCTCGACTGCTCCGTACCGGGCACGCTGAACAAGATCGTCGACGACCCCGCACTGCCGCTGGCCACCTGCAGCGACGACAACACCTCCAAGTTCGTCCTCGGGCCGGTGGAGATCGACGGCAGCGAGATCGCCGACGCCTCGAGCGGCTTCCAGGCCGGCCCCAACGGACAGCCGACCTCCGTCGTGGAGGTACGCCTGTCGTTCAACGCCGCGGGTGCCAAGAAGTTCGCGCAGGTCACCGAGCGCCTCTACGCGCTGCAGGACCAGCCGCCACGCGACCAGTTCGCCGTCGTCCTCGACAAGTCGGTCATCACGGCGCCGCGGGCCCAGGCGGTCATCACCAACGGCCAGGCCTCGATCACCGGCAACTTCACCATCGACTCGGCCAAGCAGCTCGCCCAGCAGCTGAAGTTCGGCGCGCTGCCGTTGTCCTTCCAGCTGCAGACCCAGAACGACATCACCCCGCAGCTCGGCCAGGAACAGCTCGGCCTCGGCCTGCTCGCCGGCCTGATCGGCATGATCCTCGTGGTGATCTACTCGTTGTTCCAGTACCGGGCGCTCGCCTTCGTCACGGTCCTGTCCCTCGTGGTGGCGGCCGTCATGACCTACCTGGCGGTGACCATCCTGGGCACGACCCACGGCTTCCGCCTGACCATGGCCGGGGTCACCGGGCTGATCGTCGCGATCGGCGTCACGGCCGACAGCTTCATCGTCTACTTCGAGCGGATCCGCGACGAGGTCCGCGAGGGCCGCCCCCTCGTGGCGGCCGTCGAGACCGGCTGGAAACGCGCCAAGCGCACGATCATCGCGGCCGACGCGGTCAACTTCATCGCCGCGATCGTGCTCTACCTGCTCGCGTCGGCCAACGTGCGCGGCTTCGCGTTCACCCTGGGCCTGACCACGATCATCGACCTCGTGGTCGTGATGCTGTTCACCCACCCCACGGTCCAGCTGCTCGCGCGCACCGAGTTCTTCGGCAACGGGCACAAGTGGTCGGGGCTCGACCCGGTCCGGCTCGGTGCCAAGGTCAGCCCGCGCTACCGCGGCGCCGGCCAGTTCGGCACCGGCCCGCGCCCGGCGACCCGCACCGCGGCGCCCGCCCCGGGTCTGCACTCGGCCGACGGGAGGGGCCAGGCATGATCAACTTCGCCCAGGTCGGCAACGACCTCTACACCGGCAAGCGCTCGGTCCAGTTCATCGAGCGCCAGAAGCGGTGGTACGCCTTCTCCGCGGTCATCATCCTGCTCGCCCTCGGCGGGCTGTTCCTGCGCGGCCTCAACTTCGGCATCGAGTTCCGGGGCGGCACCGAGTTCCGGGTCTCCGGGGTGACCGCGACGCAGAACTACGAGCAGAACGCCAAGTCGGCCATCACCGAGGCGGGCATCGACGGCAACGTCAACGCCAGCATCATCGGCTCGAACACCGTCCGGGTCCAGACCGAGGCGGCGGAAGGCAAGACCGAGGCCGCCAAGGCGGACCTGGCCCGGATCTTCGGCGTCGAGCAGGGGCAGGTCAGCGCCTCGCTGGTCGGCCCGAGCTGGGGCGCGTCGGTCAGCGCGCAGGCGGTCCGCGCCCTGATCGTCTTCCTCGCGCTGGTCACGCTCGTGATGGCGGCCTACTTCCGAACGTGGAAGATGGCGCTCGCGGCGCTCATCGCGCTGCTGCACGACCTCGTCGTCACGGTCGGCATCTACGCCCTCTTCGGCTTCGAGATCACCCCGTCGTCGATGATCGGCTTCCTGACCATCCTCGGCTACTCGCTGTACGACACCGTCGTCGTCTTCGACAAGGTGCGTGAGAACACCGCGGAGGCCTTCCGGACCAGGCGCATGACCTACTCGCAGGCCGCCAACCTCGCCGTCAACCAGACCCTCGTCCGATCGATCAACACGACCGTCGTCGCGCTGCTGCCGATCGCCGCCGTCCTGTTCGTCGGGTTCACGTTCCTGGGTCCCGGCACCCTGCTGGACCTGTCCCTGGCCCTGTTCATCGGTATCGCGGCCGGCGCGTACTCGTCGATCTTCATCGCGACACCGCTGTTCGTCGACTTCCGGCGCCGGGAGCCGGCCATCATCGACCTCGAACGGTACGTGGCCCGGCACGAGGTGCGGCACGAGAGCATCGCCGTCCCGGACGAGGCGCCGACGCCCGTCGACGGGCAGGCCGTCGACACCTCGTCGGGCGCGGCCCCGGGCACTCCGATCCACACCCCGGCCCGACCCGTGCACAAGTACGCCCAGGCCGGGCCGCGCAACCAGCCAAAGCGCGCGCCGAAGTCGAAGCGGTGACGCCGATGGCTGGGTTGCCGGTCGCGCAGGTCGTCGCGGCCCGGCTGCGCGACGTGCCCGACTTCCCGAAGCCGGGGGTCCTGTTCAAGGACATCACGCCGCTGCTCGGCGACGGCGCGGCGTTCGGCGCGGTCGTGCGCGACGTCGCTGGGCGGCATACCGGCTCGGTCGACGTCGTCATCGGCATCGAGGCGCGCGGGTTCATCCTCGCGGCGGCGGTGGCCTTCGACCTCGGCATCGGGATGGTGCCGGTGCGCAAGGTCGGCAAGCTGCCGGGGACGACGCTGAGCCGCTCCTACACGCTCGAGTACGGCACGGCGCAGATCGAGATGCACGCCGACTCGCTGCGCCCCGGGCAACGGGTGCTCGTCGTCGACGACGTGCTGGCCACCGGCGGCACGGCCGCGGCCACCTGCGAGCTGGTCGAGAGCACCGGGGCGCTCGTGGCCGGCGTCGAGGTGGTCCTCGAGCTCGGTCCGCTCGGCGGGCGGGCCCGGCTGGGTGCCCAGCCGCTGCACGCGATCCTCACGGTCTGAACGTCCCGACCCGCCTCTAGACTCGTGATATGAGCGAGGAGGTCCGCAGCGAGCTGAGCGCACCGTCGCGGGTGCGCGCCCGGTTCGCCCGGTTCGGCGCCGCGCGTCCCTCCGGCAACCCGGCTCTCGAGCCGCTGATGACCGCCGTCCGGCAGAGCCACCCGAAGGCCGACCTGTCGATCATCGAGCGGGCCTACGCGATCGCCGAGCGGGCCCACCAGGGGCAGCTGCGCAAGAGCGGCGACGCGTACATCACCCACCCGCTCGCCGTCACGACCATCCTGGCCGAGCTCGGCATGACGCCACCGACCCTCGCGGCCGCGTTGCTGCACGACACCGTGGAGGACACCTCGTACGGCCTCGACGAGCTGCGCCGCGACTTCGGCGACGAGATCGCGATGCTCGTCGACGGGGTGACCAAGCTCGACAAGGTCACCTACGGCGAGGCCGCCCAGGCCGAGACCGTGCGCAAGATGGTGATCGCGATGGCCCGCGACATCCGCGTGCTGGTCATCAAGCTGGCCGACCGGCTGCACAACGCGCGCACCTGGCGGTACGTGCCGGAGGAGTCCGCGAAGCGCAAGGCCAACGAGACGCTCGAGATCTACGCCCCGCTGGCGCACCGGCTCGGCATGAACACCATCAAGTGGGAGCTGGAGGACCTCTCGTTCGCGACGCTCTACCCCAAGGTCTACGACGAGATCGTCCGGCTCGTCGCCGAGCGGGCGCCCGCCCGCGAGGAGTACCTGGCCGGCGTCCGGGCCCAGGTCGAGCAGGACCTTGCGGCTGCCAAGATCAAGGCCGTCGTCACCGGCCGCCCGAAGCACTACTACTCCGTGTACCAGAAGATGATCGTGCGCGGTCGCGACTTCGAGGACATCTACGACCTCGTCGCAGTCCGGGTGCTCGTCGACACGGTCCGCGACTGCTACGCGGCGCTCGGTGCGCTGCACTCGCGGTGGAACCCGGTCCCCGGCCGGTTCAAGGACTACATCGCGATGCCCAAGTTCAACATGTACCAGTCGCTGCACACCACGGTCATCGGCCCGCAGGGCAAGCCGGTCGAGATCCAGATCCGCACCCACACCATGCACCGCCGAGCCGAGTACGGCGTCGCCGCACACTGGAAGTACAAGGACCAGGCGGTGGGCGGCAAGGCGGGCGAGGCGGCCCCGGCGAACGACATGGCCTGGCTGCGCCAGCTGCTCGACTGGCAGCGCGAGACCGAGGACCCGGGGGAGTTCCTCGACTCGCTGCGCTTCGAGATGGGGGCCAGCGAGGTCTACGTCTTCACCCCCAAGGGCTCGGTCGTCGCGCTGCCGATGGGGGCCACCCCCGTCGACTTCGCGTATGCCGTGCACACCGAGGTCGGCCACCACTGCATCGGCGCGCGCGTGAACGGCCGTCTCGTCGCGCTCGAGTCCACCCTCGAGAACGGTGACGTGGTCGAGGTGCTCACGTCCAAGGCCGACGGCGCCGGCCCGAGCCGCGACTGGCTGAGCTTCGTCAAGAGCCCGCGGGCCCGCAACAAGATCAAGCAGTGGTTCTCCAAGGAGCGTCGCGAGGAGTCGATCGAGGCGGGCAAGGAGAGCATCGCCAAGACCCTGCGCAAGCAGAACCTCCCGCTGCAGCGGATCATGAGCCACGAGACGATGACCGCGGTCGCCAACGAGCTGCGCTACCAGGACATCGACGCGCTGTATGCCGCCGTCGGCGAGGGGCACGTGTCCGCGCAGCACGTCGTGCGCAAGCTGGTCGACTCGGTCGGCGGGGTCGACGGCGCGACCGAGGACCTGGCCGAGGCGACCGTCCCGACCCGCGCCGCGAGCCGGC
Source organism: Intrasporangium sp. (assembly GCF_039812505.1). Lineage (GTDB taxonomy): Bacteria > Actinomycetota > Actinomycetes > Actinomycetales > Dermatophilaceae > Intrasporangium_A. Next base: position 11,844 of record NZ_JBDIAQ010000097.1, read on the forward strand.
GCCGCAGCGGAGACCCCGGCGTCATCGTGGTGGGCACCCCCGACGTGTGGGTCAAGCTGGCCAAGTGCTGCACGCCCGTACCCGGCGACCCGATCCTCGGGTTCATCACCCGCGGCAGTGGGGTGTCGGTGCACCGGGTCGACTGCACCAACGCCAGCGCGCTGACCGCCAACCCCGAACGGCTCATCGACGTGGAGTGGGCGCCCTCCTCGGCGAGCGTCTTCCTCGTGCAGCTGCAGGTCGAGGCCCTCGACCGCAACCGGCTGCTGTCCGACGTCACCCGGGTGTTGTCCGACCAGCACGTCAACATCCTGTCCGCGTCCGTGCAGACCTCGCGCGACCGGGTCGCCCAGTCGCGCTTCACCTTCGAGATGGGCGACCCAGCGCACCTCGAGCACGTCATCAAGGCGGTGCGCAAGATCGACGGCGTCTTCGACGTGTACCGCGTCAACGGCGGCCGTCGCGGCCGGCAGCGCTGAGGCTCAGCCGGCGGCCCCGGCACGTGGCGAGGGCTGTACCCTCGTCGAGATGACTCCTGAGATCGTCGCGCGGTTCCAGACCCTGTTCGACGCGCCTGCACCCGCAGCACTCGTCACCTACCGGAAAGACGGCAGCGCGGCAGTGTCCCCGGTGTGGTTTCGCGTGGTCGACGGCCGTGCCGAGGTCGTGGTCGCCGATAGCGACGTGAAGCTCACGCACCTGTCACGCCGACCACAGTGCTCACTTCTCATCTTCGAGACCGTCCCACCGTTCCGTGGTGTCCGGCTCGAGGGTGAGCCCTGCCTGCGCCGCGACGGCGTGACCGACGTCCGGCTCGCGATTGCCAGCCGCTATCTCGGCACGGAACGCGGCGCACTGTTCACGGCGGCCCGCAGTACCGGAGTCGTTGTGTCGCTACCCCTGGACGAGGCCCAGTCGTGGGACCTCACGGCGATCCTCCCCGCGGACGCCACCTGACCGGTCGGCCTGCGCAGTAGAGCAGCACCCCAGGTGACCGTGAGCGATGCGGTTGCGCATCCCCCACATGAGCTGCCAGCTGTCCCCGAGCAAGCCGCTGTGCTCGCTGGCGGCCGAGCCGAACCGGCGCTCCGGTCCTCCCTCGCTGGCGCTCGGTCGATCCTCGCGCCTTGGCTCAGCCGC
>NZ_JBDIAQ010000098.1:0-12830 GCF_039812505.1 Intrasporangium sp.
CCCGGGCCTGTCCACGCGCGACACACCGAGCACCGGCAAACCTCGACGGCTGCAACCATCAAGGTTTGCCGGTGCTCGGTGTGTCGCCGGCGCGGGGCAGTTTCGGCGCTGCTCGGACAGCAAAGGGCGGCCCTGGTCGGACCGCCCTTCGACCTGTCGGCTCCCCCGGTTGGACTCGAACCAACAACCTGCCGGTTAACAGCCGGCTGCTCTGCCAGTTGAGCTACAGGGGAATGCTGCCGGGCAACCATAGCAAAGGAGCCGACCCGGGCTTAAATCGGGATCGCGGGCGCTCGACACCTGCGACCGATCTCAGTTCTCGTGGGCGAACGAGCCGCCGGGCCACGACACCTGCGATCGATCTCAGTTCTCGTGGCCAACCCGCAGCCGGCCCACGCCGCAGCCGGACGGCCCGCGGCCTCACCGCCCCACTTCGGAGCGCAGCACCTTCAGCCGCTTCTCCGCCTCGGCGCGCACGTCGCCCTCGCGCAGGTCGACCCCCCGCCCGGCGATGATCTGCTCCAGCAGCCGGCCGGTGGCCAGGTCCTGCCGGATCACGACGCGGACCTTGCGCCGGTCCTCGGTACGGAACTCGTCGGCGAGCACGACACTGGCCTGCACCCGCTCGCGCAGGGCCTGCTTCAGCAGGGCCGACTCGCGGACGACCCACCGGGCGGGGTCCGTGCCGTCGACCCACGTCACGGTCAGCCGGTCGGAGTCCGGGTGCCAGGTGGCGCCGTCGACCTCGTGCCACGACCGGCTCCATGCCACCTGCCACGCCGCGTCGACGAAGACCAGGTGGTGGGTGGTCACCACTACGTAGCCCCGGCTCCCCTCGTCCTGCGCCCAGGCGAGCAGCTGCTCGCCCGGGCCGAGCGGCACGGCGTCGCGCAGCGTCCTGGCCGGGGCGTCGCCCCGGCGGCGGAAGATCGACATCAGCCCATCCCCTCCCTGATCCCGGCGAGCTCGCGCTGCAGCTGCTGCAGCCGTACCCCGAGCTGCCGGGACCGGTCGTGGTCCGGGCTTTCGGCATGTTCGAGACGCTGCAGCTCGCTCATCGCGTCGTCGATCCGGCGGGTCAGGCCGATCGTGCGCACCCGGGCGAACAGCTCATCGACGTACCGCGCGGTCGGCAGCCCGGTCAGCGGGTCCATCCGGGTCGGCAGCGTGGCCACCGCCAGCTCGCTGATCAGGCCCGCGACGGCGGTCGGGGCGGCCTCGGTGACCGCCGAGGTCCAGGCCCGCCCCGACGGGGACCCACCGGCCGCCCGAGCCGCATGCACGCCCTCCAGCACGGCGCGGTGGGCCGGTGCCGAGAAGTGGCCGGCGGTCAGCAGGTCGATCGCGTCGGGCCGCAGGACCGCCGGGTACTGCAGCACCACCTGCAGCAGCTGTCGCTCGGCCGCCACCACGGGGTCACGCGGGTCGGGCATGGGCAGGTACCCCTCGTCGGGCGCCGGTTCGGCGACGTCCTCAGAGGCCGAGGCCGGGGTATGCCGCTGGGCCGGGTCGTCACGAACCGTGACCTTCCCGGCCCGACCGACCTCACGGGCGACCTGCTCCACGTCCACGCCCAGCATCCCGGCGACCTCGCGGGTGTACTCGGGGCGCAGCGACCGGTCGCGGATCGAGGCCACGATCGGCGCGGCCGCCCGTAGTGCCTGCACCCGCCCCTCGGCGCTCGAGAGGTCGAAGCGGTCGATCGTCGTGCGGACCGCGAACTCGAACATCGGGACCGCGTCCTCGACGAGGGCGACGACCGCCGGGTCGCCCTCGAGCTGGCGCAGCTCGCACGGGTCGCGGCCGGACTTCTCGACGGCGACGAACGACTGGGACGCCCACCGCTGGTCGTCGGCGAAGGCCCGCATGGCGGCCTTCCGGCCGGCGGCATCGCCGTCGAAGGTGAAGACGACCTTGGCCGGAGCCAGACCGGGTTCATCGCGGACCAGTCGGCGCAGGATCCTGACGTGCTCGGCCCCGAAGGCCGTGCCGCACGTCGCGACCGCGGTCCCGACACCGGCGAGGTGGCAGGCCATGACGTCGGTGTAGCCCTCGACCACGACGGCCCGCCGTTCGGCCGAGATCCGCTTGCGGGCCAGGTCCAGGCCGTAGAGCACCGCCGACTTGCGGTAGAGCGGGGTCTCGGCGGTGTTGAGGTACTTCGCCTCGATCCGGTCGTCGTCGAAGATCCGCCGGGCGCCGAAGCCGATCGTGGCGCCGGTGATGTCGCGGATCGGCCAGACGAGACGGCCGCGGAACCGGTCGTAGAGCCCGCGGCTCCCCCGCCCCGCCAGGCCCCCGATGACCAGCTCGTCGTCGGTGAAGCCCTTGTCCCGCAGGTGCCGGACCAGCGCCTCCCCGCCGCGGGGGGCGAACCCGATGCCGAACTGCCTGACGTGCGCGCCGGTGAAGTCGCGGGCCCGCAGGAAGTCCCGGCCCGGACGGGCCGCCTGCTGGTGCAGGAGCTGGTCGGTGTAGAACTCCTCGGCCACCCGGTGCGCCTCGACGAGACGGGACCGACGGCCCGTCGCCTCGCCGGCGGACCGACCCGAGCCGCCCTCGTAGCGCAGCTGCACGCCGAAGCGCTCGGCGAGCCGCTCGACGGCCTCGGTGAAGGAGAGGCTGTCGACCTTCTGGACGAACGAGATCACGTCGCCGCCCTCGCCGCAGCCGAAGCAGTGGTAGAAGCCGTTGGCCGGGTTGATCCCGAAGGACGGGCTCTTCTCGTCGTGGAACGGGCACAGCCCGACCAGGCGCGAGCCGGACCGGCGCAGCGTGACGTGCTCGCGCACGACGTCCTCGAGGGAGGAGCGCTCCTTTACGGTCGCGATGTCGTCGGCGTTGATCAGGCCGGCCATGCCCCTCCTCTCGCTGGTAGGGAGTCTAGGTGGCTGCGCGGGACATTCGCCGAGGCAGCCCCGGACGTACCGGGACTGGCCCGGCGTGCGATGGTGGCCGGGTGAGCCAACCACAACCCGCAGCCGTGGAGCGAAGCAGTCCGCCCAGCTTCCTGATCCACGTCGTGAACCCGGTCCTGCGGCGGCTGCTGACCTCGCCGCTGCACCGCCCGATGAGCCGGGGCCTGATGGTCCTGCACGTCACCGGCCGCCGGACCGGGCACGTCTACGACATCGTGGTGGGTCGGCACGAGGTCGACGGCCGGCTGATGGCGCATGCCGGTGGGACGTGGCGGGCGAACCTGCGCGGAGGAGCCGACCTGCGGGTCACCCTGGACGGCCGCGAACGGGCGGCCCACGCGGTACTCGAGGAGGATCCGGACCGGCTGGTGGCGATCTACCGGACGTTGCTCGAACGGTTCGGCCGCCGACATGCCAACCGGGTCGGGCTCACCGTGAACGTGGACCGCGACCCCACCCCGGCGGAGCTGCGCGAGGCACTCACCGGCGACGCGTTCGCCATCATCACGCTGACCGAACCATCACGCTGACCGAACCATCACCCTGACCGACTGAGCACCCGGTGTCGCAGCCGCGTCACGAGGCCACGCCCAGGTCGCGCTGCGAAGGTCAGCCGACCCACTCACGGTGCAGTGCCAGCGCCCGGACGTCGGTCAGCGCCGCGACCTGGTCGACGAGGACCCGGCGGCGCTGCGCGTCGCTGCCGGCGACCCGGAAGTCCGCGCGAAGGTCACCGTCGAGGCGCGACTCCGGCTGGGCGGCATACGCGTCGAACAGCCCGTGCACCACCTCGCGCTGCCGGGACAGGACCGCGACGCGCTCGTCGGTGGTCATCACGAAGTGGTAGGCGACGGCCTTCAGGACCGCACACTCGGCGCGCGCGTGCTCCGGCACGACGAGGTCGGCGACGAAGCGGGTCAGCGCGCCCGGGCCGTACCGGGCCCGGGTCGCGTCCTCGGCGACCCGGACGAAGTGCCCGATCAGTCGGCTGGTCATGTCCTTCAGGGCCGCCAGGGCGCGGTGCGACCCGTCGTAGGCGGGCGGGATGGCGCCGGAGGCCACGAGCCGCTCGAGGGCGCCGGCCAGCACGTCGGGCGTGAGGTCCGGGGCGTAGGTGCGAGCGGCCGCGTCGAGCACCGGCACCATGTCCACGTCCGAACGCAGGACGCGCGGGTCCACCCAGCTCGAGGCGATCGCGTCCTCGACGTCGTGCACCGAGTAGGCGACGTCGTCCGACCAGTCCATGACCTGCGCCTCGATGCACCGGGCGCGCGGCGGGGCACCGGCGCGAAACCAGTCGAAGACCGCCCGGTCCGACGCATAGACGCCGAACTTCCTTGACCCGCCGGGCGCCTCGTCGCGCGGCCACGGGTACTTCGTGGCCGCGTCCAGGCTCGCCCGGGTCAGGTTGAGGCCGGCGGGCCGGCCGTCGGCGTGACTGCGCTTGGCCTCCAGCCGGGTCAGGATGCGCAGCGTCTGGGCGTTGCCCTCGAAGCCGCCGATGTCGGCGGCGATCTCGTCGAGCGCCGCCTCGCCGTTGTGCCCGAACGGTGGGTGGCCCAGGTCGTGCGCCAGGCAGGCCGTGTCGACGAGGTCGGCGTCGCAGCCGAGGGCGGCGCCGGACTCCCGGCCGATCTGGGCGACCTCGAGCGAGTGGGTCAGGCGGTTGCGGACGAAGTCGTCGTGGCCCGGGCCGAGTACCTGGGTCTTGGCGGCCAGCCGGCGCAGGGCCGCCGAGTGGACCACCCGCGCCCGGTCGCGGGCGAAGTCGTCGCGGTCGGCCCGCTTCTGGGCGGGGTCCTCCGCGACCCAGCGCTCCCGGTCTCGTGCCTCGTAGCCCACCCTCGGACTCTAGTGACCTGGCAGAGGAGCCCCGCCTCGCCTCCGAAAGAGGATGCGCCGGCCGCGTCGGAGCTCGACAATGGAGGGCGGAACGTGCCGTGCTCGGGAGGTGGCCATGGCCAGGTTCGTGAACGACGTCGCCGACTACGTCACGGCGACCCCCGACCCGGCGCGGCTGGTCGTGGCACTGGGCCACCCGGTGGTATTCCGCAACGCGTGCGAGTCGACCAGGGCCGCCCCCCAGGTCACCGGCCTGCCGACCGGGAGCCCCAGGCCCAGGGCCTCGGGTCCGCCTTCGTCTACGGCGGCGCCCAGGCCTGTGTGGGGTCGCTCTGGCCGGTGTTCGACGACACCGCAGCCGAACTCGCCGCCACCTTCTACGACGAGCTCATCGGCAACCGGCAACGGGTCGGTGAGGCGCTCCGGCAGGCTCGGCGCCGCAGCCACGACGTCAGGCACGACACGATCACCTGGGCGGCCTACGCGCTCTACGGCGACCCGGCATACCGGCTCGGCGCGCCGGTCGTCACGACGTGGGGCGCGCCGGCATGAACAGCCGCCCCGGGCCGGAGCCGACCCGACCAGCATCCGACCCCCGACCCGATCCAGGAGCCGTCATGGGCACGCCGCACAACACCTACGCCCTACTCGTCGGGATCGACGCCTACCCCGATCCGGTCCCGCCGCTGCGCGGCTGCCGCAACGACATCGAGGCGATCCGGACGCTGCTCGAGCGGCGGGTCGCGGGCAGCGAGGACACCCTGCACGTGCGGACCCTGCTCGACGAGCAGGCGACCCGGGCCGCCGTGATCGGCGGGTTCCGCGAGCACCTGGCCCGGGCGGGCGGCGAGGACACGGTGCTGTTCTACTACAGCGGGCACGGCTCGCAGGAACCGGCCCCAGAGCAGTTCTGGCACCTCGAGCCGGACCACCTGGACGAGACGCTGGTGCTCTGGGACAGCCGGCAGGAGGGGCAGTGGGACCTGGCCGACAAGGAGCTGGCCGCGCTGCTGGGCGAGGTCGCCGCCGGGGAGCCGCACATCCTCGTGGTGCTGGACTGCTGCCACTCCGGCAGCGGCACCCGGGCCCCGCTCGAGGACGGCATCGGCAGCCGCCGGGCTCCCACCGACTCGCGCGAGCGCCCGCCGGACAGCTTCCTGTTCGACCCGGCGCGGGTGGACGACCTCGTCGGGGTCGGCACGCAGCGCTCGGCCCTCGGCGGCAGCGGCTGGAGCGTCACCCGGGCCAGGCACGTGCTGCTGTCCGGGTGTCGCGCAAACGAGACGTCCAAGGAGATCTTCCACGCCGGCCTGCCGCGCGGGGCCATGTCCGTCGCGCTGGAGTCCGCCCTCGAGAAGGCGGGGGACGCGCTCAGCTACCGGGAGGTCCACCGCCAGGTCAGTGCCATCGTGCGGGGCGCCGTGCGCCAGCAGGCGCCGCAGCTGGAGACCTCGAGCGCCGCCGACCTGGACGTGCGCTTCCTCGGTGGTGCCCTCCCGCCCGGACCGGCCTGGTTCGCGGTCACCCGAGTCGGCGCGGCGTGGACCATGGACGGCGGCCGGGTGCACGGTGTGGGCGCGCCGGTCGGTGCCGAGGTCACCACGGTCGCGATCACCGACGCAGCCGGCAGCGCCGTCGGCACCGCCGACGTGACCCAGGTCCGGGCCGGCGACGCCACGCTGAGCGTGACCTCGGGTGAGCTGGACCCGACCCGCAGCTACCGGGCCAGGATCGTGGCTACCCCGCTTCCCCCGCTGCCGGTCCGGATCACCGGCGACCCGGACCGGGTGGGCGCGCTGCGAGCCGCCCTGGCGCAGCGCCGCGAGCACGGCCCCGCGCTCGTCGCCGAGGCCGGCGCCGATGCCGACCCCCTGGTAGAGGTGTCCACCGACGCGGACGGCTTCGCGCTGACCCGACGCGGCGGCGACCGCTCGCTCTGCCCCCGCGCCGGCACCGCCGCCGACGCAGTGGCCATGCTCGAGCACGTCGCAGCGTGGTCCACCGCGCTCGGGCTGCGCAACGGCACGAGCGCCCTGCCACGTGACGCCGTGACGGTCCGGCTCGCCGTCCAGCCGGACCCTGGCCAGACGCTGCCGATCGAGGTCGACGGCGGCTACCGGATCGAGTACCTCACCAGTGACCGGTCCCGCCCACGCGGCTACACGGTCACGCTGACGAACACGACGCAGCGGCCCCTCTGGGTGGCCCTGCTCGACCTGACCGACACCTTCGGCATCTACGCCGACGCGCTCGAGAACGGCTCCGAGCGGATCGCGCCGGGCGAGTCCAGGCCGATCGAGCTGCTGACCGACGTGCCCGACGTGCTCTGGGAGCAGGGGGTCACCGAGGTGACCGACGTGCTCAAGGTCATCGTCAGCACCGAGGAGTTCGACCCACGCCCGATGACGCAGGACGACCTCGCCGTGTCCGCGCCCACCCCACGCGAAGCCGTGGGCACCCGGGGGGCGAGCGGCATACCGGCGTCCACCCTCGACCGGCTGCTCCGGCGCGTCGGCACGCGACGGGCCCGCCCCCAGTCGGCGGGCGAGGCCGCCGCGGACTGGTACACCGCGGACCTGACGGTCGTCTCGGTGCGCCCGCGGGCGGGAGCCCGGACGCGGCCGGACGCGCCCACCCAGCTCGGGGCCGGCGTCGTGCTGCAACCCCATCCGGTGCTGCGGGCCACCGTCGAGCTGACCACGGCCGACGACGCCACCCGCGACCTCTCCGTCGCCCCGGTGCCGGAGTGCCTGCAGGGCGAGGGGACGATGCCCTTCACGCTGACCACGACCCGCGACGGCGGGCACGGGGCAGATGCCCTGCTCCTGCGGCTCGACGACCCGGGCTCGGCCGAGGCCGTGACGGCGGCCGACCCGCTCGTGGTGACCGTTCCGCAGCCGCTCGGCGAGGGCGAGCACCTGCTCCCCTTCGCCTGGGACGGCGAGTTCTACCTCCCGCTCGGTCACGCCCGACCCGCGGCCGGCGGCCAGGGCACCGACATCGTCCTGCAACGGCTGGCCCGTCCGGTCGCGACGGAGCGCAGCCTGGGCGGCTCGATCCGGATCCTGCTGCGCAAGCTGGTGGGCAAGGTGGCGCACCTGCCCCCGGCCTACCCACAGCTGCGGCTCGCGACGGTCGCCGACGACGGCACGGTCGGCTACGAGGGCGACCCGGACGCGGTGCGCCGCGCCGTCACGGCAGCCGACTCCGTGCTGCTCTACGTCCACGGCATCCTCGGGGACACCGAGGGGATGGCCCGCAGCTCCCGGCTCAGCGGCACCTCCCGCCCCATCGGCCCCGGCTACGGGGCGGTGCTGACCTTCGACTACGAGAACCTGGACACCCCGATCGAGCAGAACGCGGCCGCGCTCGGCACGATGCTCGCGGCCGCCGGCCTGGGCGGACAGCACGGCAAGCGACTCGACATCGTGGCCCACTCGATGGGCGGCCTGCTCTGCCGGCACCTGGTCGAGCGGATCGGCGGGGTGGAGGTGAACCGGCTGGTCACCCTCGGCACCCCGAACGGCGGGTCCCCGTGGCCGACCGTGCAGCAGTGGGCCACCGCGGCGGTCGCCCTGGCCGCCAACGGGTTCATCCCGGTCGCGTGGCCGGTGACCGCGCTCGCCGCCGTCCTGGGGGTCGTGGAGAAGGTCGACACCGCGCTCGACCAGATGCAGCCGGACTCCGACTTCCTCATGCAGCTGGGCCAGGCTCCCGACCCCGCCGTCCCGTACCACGTGATCGTCGGCGACCGTTCCCTCGCCCAGCCGACCACCGCCTCGGCCGACGGCCGGCTGGCCCGTCTCCTCGGCCGGCTGGCCCCCGCCCGGGTCGGCGGCAGGATCGCCGACCTGGTGTTCTTCGGCCGACCGAACGACCTCGCGGTGGCCGTGTCGAGCGCGCAGCACCTGCCGCCCGGCCGGGACCCCGCGCCACAGGTCCACGTCGTCGCGACCGACCACATCAGCTTCTTCGAGGACCGGGCGAGCCTCGACCTGCTCGCGAGCGCCCTGTCGGCGTGACCGGGGCGCACGGCTCCGCGGCCGGACGCGGTATGCCGCTCAGCCGAGCTCGTCACGCAGCCGAGCCACCCAGCCGGGCTCGGTGCCGTAGCGCTGCGACGGGATGAGGCGCAGGTGGGCACAGTCGTCGACGAGCTGGGCCATCCGCCGGTCGCGGGTGGCCTCCTGCTTGGCCGAGACGACCCAGCCCGTCGCGGCCTTGCGGTAGGACGGGGTTGCGCCGTCCCAGAAGGCCGAGGCGGTCGGGTTACCCCGCAGCAGGGCCTCGTACCGCTCCGGCCAGGTGCGCGGCCCGTTCTCGTAGGAGTAGACCCCCGACCGGTCCGCTCGGCGGCGCTCGAAGGCGGCCCGTCCGGCCGGGTGCATCCGGCCCTCGGCGGTCAGCTGTGCGACCGCCTCGATGTTGACGTTGCTCCATGTGCTGCCCGGTCTGCGCGGCGTCCAGCGCTGGCGTCGTGAGTCCTGGTCGATGGGCTGCATCTGCGAGTCGATCCAGCCGAAGCAGAGTGCCTCACGGAGGGCCTGCTCGTACGTGAGCCCCCGGTCGGGGACGTGCTTCTTGTGCAGGCCCATCCACAGCTCGCTCGCGGTGTCGTGGTTGGCCGCCAGCCAGGCGCGGAAGTCGGCCACGTCGTCGAAGAAGACCGCCGGACGCTCGGGACTGCCACCGGGTCGCATCTGCTCATCCTCCCAGCCGACGCCTCCAACGGGCCGTTCGAGGCCGAACGGGCCGCGGCACCGACCGGCTCGACCACGAGGCCACCGCCCGAGGGATCGCAGCAAGACCGGCGGGGTCAGCCGCCGGAGACGGACAGCTCCGCCTCGGCGATGCTGCGCCGGTGCTCCTCGGACAGCTCGCGCGAGTCGAGCCAGTGCTCGGGCAGGGCGACCTTGCGGGGCGAGCCGGCCCGGCCGCGTTGCCCCTCGGCCGGCTCCCCCGGCCACGGTGCATCACGGTCGAGACCGGCGAGCAGCTCGTCGAGCGAGGCGACCGAGTCGACCAGGGCGAGCGAGCTGCGGATCGTCGAGCCGGCGGGGAACCCCTTGAGGTACCAGGCGATGTGCTTGCGGATGTCGCGACACGCGTGCTCCTGGTTGCCGTAGAAGTCGACCAGGTAGAGGGTGTGCTGCCGGAGCGTGTCGGCCACCTCACCCAGCGTCGGGGTGACCCGGGTGGGGGCCCCCGCGAAGGCGGCCGCGAGGTCGGTGAACAGCCACGGCCGGCCCAGGCAGCCGCGGCCCACGACAACGCCGTCGACCCCGGTCTGCTCGACCATCCGCAGGGCGTCGTCGGCCGACCAGATGTCGCCGTTGCCGAGCACCGGCACCTTCGTGACGGTCTGCTTGAGCAGCCGGATCGCGGCCCAGTCGGCGGCGCCCGAGTAGGCCTGTGCGGCGGTGCGGGCGTGCAGCGCGACGGCGGCCACGCCCTCCTGCTCGGCGGCCAGCCCGGCATCCAGGTAGGTCAGGTGGTCCGCGTCGATCCCGGTGCGCATCTTGACGGTGACCGGGATGTCACGCCCGCCGCCCTCCTCGACGACGGCGCCCACGATGGCCCGGAACAGGTCGCGCTTCCACGGCAGCGCCGACCCGCCGCCCTTACGGGTCACCTTGGGCACGGGACAGCCGAAGTTGAGGTCGATGTGGTCGGCCCGGTCTTCCCGGGCGATGATCCGGGCCGCGGCCCGGGCGGTGGCCGGGTCGACGCTGTAGAGCTGGACCGAGCGGGGGTACTCGTCCGGGTCGTGCTCGATGAGCCGCATCGTCTCCGGGTTCCGCTCGACGAGGGCCCGCGTGGTGATCATCTCGCTGACGTAGAGGCTGCTCGCGCCGCAGGCGCCGCCGAGCGCCGTGCCCTCCCGGCCGTACTCACGGCACAGGCGCCGGAAGGCCCGGTTGGTGATGCCGGCCATGGGCGCCAGGACGACGGGCGACTCGATGACGCGTCGACCGATCCGCAGCGGCGGCAGCACCGGTGCGGATGCGGGCGGCGACGTGCCGGACGGGTCGCCCGAGCGCGGCGCGGTGATCGCGCGATGGCGCGGTGGGGTCAGGACGTCGGTCACAGCGCTCGATTCTCCCAAATCAGCGGGCCACCACCGAATCCGCGAAGCGCAGCAGGGCTGCCGCGAAGGCCTCGGGCTGGTCGAGGTTCGACAGGTGGGATGCCCTCGGGATGACCTCGACCCGGACGTCACGCAGCCCGAGGCCGTGCAGCCTCCGGACGAACGAGCTTGCCCCGATGCGGAACTGGTCGAACTGGCCGTTGAGGATCAACACCGGGCAGGCCAGCCCGGCCAGCATCGAGGGGCGGCACCGCGCCATCACCTCGGCCCAGGCGCGGGCCGTCGGCGCGAAGTAGTAGCCCCCGGCGATCACCGGGTCGACCAGGTGCGCCGGATAGAGCCGGCGCAGCACGCAGTCGTTGATCCGCGTCATCCGGTCCTCGCCGAGCCGGTCGGTGATGCGGGCGACCAGCCGGTAGACAGCGGCGCCCGGACCCACGGGAGCAGCGCTGCACCCCGCGAGCACCAGGCCGGACAGGCGCTCACCGCGCTGGGCGGCATACGCCATCGCGGCGTAGCCGCCCAGGGAGTGGCCGGCGAGGACGACGGGGGCACCGGACGGGGTCGCGCGGACGGCCTCGTCGATGACCTCGACGCACCGGTCGAGGGTGAACTCCTCTGCGGCGCGCGCGCCGTGCCCGGGCAGGTCGACGAGGCCGACGGTGGCCGGGCCGTCCAGCAGCGGCAGCTGGGGCGCCCACTGGGCACTCGACAGCCGCGACCCGTGGACGAGGACCAGGTGCGCAGGCACGGACCGAGGATGCCACGATGGACCGGTGAACCAGCTCATCACCGCCGCCGAGCTCGCCCACGAGATCGAGGACGTCGTCGTCATCGACGTCCGCTGGACCCTGACCACCGGTGGGGCCCGCAACCCCGGCATCGACGAGTATGCGGCCGGGCACATCCCCGGCGCGTTCTTCGTCGACCTCGAGTCGACGCTGGCCGCTCCGCCGGGCCCCGGGGGGCGTCATCCGCTGCCCGAGCCGGGCGTCGTCGAAGCCGCGCTGCGGCGGTGTGGCGTGAGCGATGGCAGCCGGGTCGTGGTCCACGACGGACGCGAGTCGTATGCCGCCGGGCGGGCCTGGTGGGTGCTGCGCTGGCTCGGTCTGGGCCACGTGCGCGTGCTGGACGGCGGGTTCGCGGCCTGGGTCGCGGCCGGGCTGCCGGTGAGCACGCTCGTTCCCGCCGAGCGGTCGGGCCGGTTCGTCGCGCGGCCCGGGTCGATGCCCACCACCGACGTGCACGGTGCCGCCGAGTGGGTGGGGACCGGCCTGCTGCTCGATGCCCGGGCACCGGAGCGGTACAGCGGTGCGGTCGAGCCCATCGACCCGGTGGCCGGGCACATCCCCGGGGCCGTCAACGCTCCGACGAGCGCATGGCTCGCGGCGGACGGGACCTTCCGGCCCGACCTGGCCGAGCACTGGGCCGAGGTGGCGGGCGCTCGAGCGGGTGAGCCGGTCGCGGTCTACTGCGGATCGGGGGTGACGGGGGCGCACGAGGTGCTCGCCCTGGCCCAGCTCGGCGTCGCGGCCACCCTCTACCCCGGCTCGTGGAGCGAATGGGTGCATGACCCGTCCCGTCCGGTGGCGACGGGCCCCGCTCCGTCCTGATCAGGTCGGTCCTGGCCGGCGCCAGGTCCCGGGTCACGTCGCGCGTCATGTCACCGGTCGGGCCGCGCAGTCGGTCACGTCGCGCGTCATGTCGCCGGTCGGGCCGACACCCGGTCAGGTCGCACGTCATGTCACCGGTCGCTCCGACCCTGAGCACGACTGGTAGACCCTCGCGCGACATGACGTGCGACATGACCTGCGGCGGACGTCGGGTCTCCGGTCGGGGAGCAGGTGCAGCACGGACACCCGGTCACGTCGCGCGTCATGTCAGTGGTCCGGCCAGCACCCGGTCACGTCGCACGTCATGTCACCGGTCCGGCCAGCACCCGGTCAGGTCGCACGTCATGTCACCGGTCGCTCCGACCCTGA
>NZ_JBDIAQ010000099.1:0-12774 GCF_039812505.1 Intrasporangium sp.
CTGCCGATGCCGTTCGTGCAGCGCTGGTCCGAGCCGGCCCACCCGGCCGCCACCGGTAGCCCTCGGCTACCGGATCCGCCGCCGGCGCCCGCGTCCGCGTACGTGCCGCTGACCCTCGCGTCGACGCCGACCGTCTCGCGGGCACCGGACGACGAGACCGCCCCCATCCCGGCCGTCGTGCAGCCGGACGACGTCATGCCGCCGGGACGACCGGACGGCCCGGACGACGCAACCCGGCCCGCCGCGGAGGGCACGGCGGCACCGGCCGAGCTGAGCGGCATACGGCAAGGTGCGGATGCCCCGTCCCCGCCGACCGCCCAGCAGGTCGAGGAGCTCGCGCGGCGGCTCTACGACCCGGTGGTCGCGCGGCTGCGGGCCGAGCTGCTCGTGGACCGGGAGCGTCACGGCCGGCGGACGGACATGTGGTGAGGAGGACCCGATGATTCCGGAGGTGGACACCGCGCTCACCGTGAGCTTCCAGGTCAAGCTGGACGACCAGGACCTCGGCGAGTTCTACAGCTGCGAAGGGCTGGGTTGCGAGGTCGTGATGGAGACCCGGGACGAGGGCGGCAACAACGGTTTCACGTGGCAGCTGCCGACGAAGCTCAAGTTCCCCAACATCCGGCTGACCAGGCCGCTCGGCAAGGACACCGAGAAGGTGGCCCGCTGGTTCGCCAGCATGCAGACGGGCTACACGCGGCGCACCGCGACGATCGTGGCGATGGGCGCGGACGGCCGGACCATCGCCACCTGGGGGCTGCTCGACGTCGTGCCGGTGCGGTGGAGCGGGCCGTCCCTCAGCGCCGACCAGTCCAAGGTCGTCACGGAGACGATCGAGATCGCGCACCACGGCTTCCTCGCCAACGGGAGCGCGTGATGGCCGGCGGCTCCGTCGCGATGGATGTCGCCGCGGCCGGCGGTGGGGCAGCTGCGCCGAACAGCCGGCCCAAGCTCGAGCACGCCTACCTGCTGGTCCACGAGCCGTCCCCGGACGGGTCCCTGTCCCGGCCCGGGGCCCAGATCGACAAGATCTCCTTCCAGTTCAACCCGAAGGAGCTGAACGTCAACAAGGCGGCCCGCTGGATCCGGGCCACCGGCCAGGGCAACACGAAGTCGGGTCCCCCCCAGTTCCAGGGCCCCGAGCCCGCCAAGCTCACCCTGGAGATGTTCCTCGACGCGTCCGACACGCAGGGCACGACGGTCGTCAAGACCGTCGAACGGCTGATGGCCTGCTGCGTGCCCACCACCGCCTCGCACGACCGGGACAAGGGGTCGCCGCCGTGGGTGCTGTTCCGGTGGGGCGGTCTCACCGGCTTCCTGGCCTACGTCAGTCAGGTGGGCGTGCGCTACACGCTCTTCACGCCCGGCGGGCTGCCCATCCGCGCCACCTGCACTGTGTCGCTCGAGGAGCTCGCGGGGGAGACCCCCCGACAGAACCCCACCTCCGGCGGGCTCGTCCCGCGCCGGGTGCACGTCGTCGTCGAGGGCGACACGCTCGCCGCGCTGGCCTACCGGGAGTACGGCAGCCCAGGCCTGTGGCGGGCGGTCGCGGCGGTCAACGGGATCGACGACCCGATGCGGCTGCCGCCGGGGACGCGCCTGCTGATGCCGTCCGGCGAGGACCTGGCGGCTGCGACGGCCCCGCCGCAGGACGCGGAACCCGCCACCGCGGCGGCCCCGTCGCCCGCCGGGCCGTGGGCCGGGGCGGGGGTGCCCCGTGCCCAATGAGGAGACCAGCAGCACCGCGCAGGTGGCCGTGAACGGCCAGCCACTGCCGCCGGAGGTAGCGGCGGCGCTCGTCTCGGTGGTGGTCGAGGACAGCCGGCAGGTGCCGGCGCTGTTCGTCCTCACCTTCCTCGACGAGGACGCCGACGTCCTGCAGCGCGCCGCGCTGCGGATCGGGGCCCAGGTGCGGGTGCAGGTGCAGCGCAGCGGCCCGGGCAGCGCGGTCGAGCTGCTGACCGGCGAGGTGACGGCGCTGGAGGTCGAGGTCAGCGAGCTGGGCACCCGCACCGTGGTGCGCGGCTACGACAAGACCCACCGGCTCCAGCGCGGCCGGCGGGTCAAGGCGTACACCGACATGACGGTCCCGGACATCGTCCGGTCGGTCGCCTCCGCGGCAGCCCTGTCGGTGGGACAGATCGACAGCTTCCCCGGGGTTCTCAAGCACGTCAGCCAGGCCGGCGTCAGCGACTGGGCGTTCCTCCAGGAGCTTGCGACGAGCGTCGGCGCGGAGGTGGCGCTGAACGGGGACGGGGCACTGGACTTCCGCAAGCCGGCCCGTGCCGCGACCGGACCGGCCACCACAGCGTCGGCCCGGCAGAACGCGCTCGTCGTCGAGAAGGGTTACAACCTGATCCACCTGCGCGGCGGGGTCACCGCCTCCGACCAGGTGCCGTCGGTGGAGGTCAGGGGATGGGACGTCGCCGCCGCCCAGGCGATCGTCTCGACCCAGCCTGCCGCGGCGACCAACGTGGACGGCAACGGCATCGACCCCGCTGGGCTCGCCCGGGCCTTCGGCGCCCAGCCCTGGCTGGAGCCGTGGCCGGCGCACACGACATCCGGCCCGTGCGGCGACCTGGCCGCCTCGATCTCCGCCCGGCTCGCCGCGGGCTGCGTCGAGCTCGACGGGATCGTCCGGGGCAACCCCAGCCTGCGGGCGGGCGCGGTCGTGGCGGTGACCAAGGTCGGCACGCCGTTCGACGGCAAGTACGTGCTGACCTCGACGCGCCACGAGATAAGCCGGGACCGCGGGTACGTCACGCACTTCGCGGTGAGCGGCGCGTCGGAACGCTCGCTGCACGGGATCGCCGAGTCCACCGGGGCCGGCCCGGCCCGCCGCCGCCGGGTCGACGGGCTGCTCAACGCCGTCGTCACCTCGGTCAAGGACCCCGACAACAAGGGGCGCGTCCAGGTCAAGTACCCCGTCCTGTCGGACAGCTACGTCAGCGCCTGGGCGCGCACGGTACAGCCCGGCGCCGGCGGCGGGCGCGGCGCCATCGTGTTGCCGGAGGTCAACGACGAGGTGCTGGTCGGGTTCGGCCTGGGCAACTTCAACGACCCGTACGTCCTCGGTGGTCTCTACAACGGCCGGGCGGCGCCCACGAAGGCGTGGGGCGAACACGTGGACTCGACCAGTGGCGCGGTGACCCGCCGCGCGTTCGTCTCGCGAACCGGCATGGTCGTGGAGCTGGTCGAGACCCAGCAGGACGAGCAGCTCACGTTGAGCACCAGCGGCGGCAAGCAGCGGGTCACCCTGACCCAGAAGGCGAACGCCGGCATCGAGATCGTGTCCGAGGGGCCGGTGTCCGTCACCGCCAAGCAGGACGTGACCGTCACGGCGCAGCAGGGCGTCTCGGTGACGGCGCAGCGCGACGTCAAGGTCGAGACGACGGGGGGCAACCTGACCGCCAAGGCGCTCGAGATCACCCTCGAGGGCAGCACCGCCGTCAAGGTGAAGGCCCCGAACGTCGCCGTCGAGGCGACCGGGTCCCTCGAGCTCAAGGGCACCTCGGTCAAGATCGCCGCCAACGCCACCGCCGAGCTCTCGGCCGCCGCCCTGACCACCGTGAAGGGAGGCCTGGTGCGGATCAACTGAGGGCCGACCGCCACCCGTACGGACAAGGAGGAGGAGCGATGCCACCGGCCGCTCGCGTCACCGACCAGACCGGACACCCCGGCGTGATCACCGGCCCCGGCGTGGCCACCGTGCTGATCGGTGGGCTGCCCGCCGCGGTGCTCGGGGACCTGCACACCTGCGCCTTCCCGGGGATACCGCCGCACCCGCCCACGCCGCTGGCACCCGGGTGCCCCACCGTGCTCATCGGCTCACGGCCGGCCATCCGGGTCGGCGACCTGGCCGGCTGCGGCGCGCCGGTCATCCCGCCCGGCTGCCCGACGGTCCTGATCGGGGGTTGAGGATGGCGCAGGAGTTCATCGGCTCCGGCTGGAGCTTCCCCCTCGCGGCCGACGCCACCGGCGGGGTCTCGCTCGTGACGGGCACCCGGGAGATCGAGGAGAGCATCCGGCTGATCCTGGCCACGGCCCCCGGCGAGCGGCCGATGCGACCCGAGTTCGGGTGCGCCGTCCACGACTACGTCTTCGCCCCGGCCGATGCGGGCACTGCGGGAGACATCGCGTACGCCGTCCGCGTCGCCCTCGACCGGTGGGAGCCGAGGATCGTGGTCGAGTCTGTGGACGTCCGCTTCGACGAGATCGACCTGGGGACGCTCTACATCGACATCGGCTACTCCATCGCCGGCACGAACGACCCCCGCAACCTCGTCTTCCCCTTCTACGTCATCCCCGCAGCCGAAGGTGGTGGTGCGTCGTGAGCCTGCCCCTGCCCAACCTGGACGATCGCCGGTTCCAGGACCTCGTCGACGACGCCAAGCGGCTCGTGCAGCTGCGCTGCCCCGAGTGGACCGACCACAACGTGTCGGACCCCGGCGTCACCCTCATCGAGGCCTTCGCCTACCTGACCGACCAGCTGATCTACCGACTCAACCGGGTGCCGGACAAGCTCTACCTAGCCTTCCTCGACCTCATCGGGGTTCGCCCGCACCCCCCTGGGGCGGCCGCGGCGGACCTGACCTTCTGGCTCTCGGCGCCCCAGCCGGACCCGGTGCAGGTCGCGCGCGGCACGAGTGTCGCGACGCAGCGCACGGAGCGCGAGGAGCCCGTCGTCTTCGAGACGACCCAGGATCTGGTCGTCCCGCCACGACGACTCGCCACGGTGGCCACCCAGGCGGTCTCCGGGCAGCCGGTGCCCAGGTCCCTGGAGCTGGGCGACGAGACCGGCTTCCGGGCCTTCACGACGCCGCCGGAGCTCGGCGACGCGCTGCTGTTCGCCCTGGATGGCGCCGCACCGCGCTGCGCCGTCGCGCTGCGCTTCGACTGCGACGTCCAGGGCGCCGGGGTCCACCCGGACCACCCCCCACTGCGCTGGGAGGCGTGGACCCGGGCCGGCTGGCAGCCCTGCGAGCTCGACTCGGACGGCACCGGCGGGCTGAACCGGCCCGGCGACGTGATCGTCCACGTGCCCGCCGGCCACGCCGTGTCCACGACGGGAGGGGCACACGGCGGCTGGCTCCGGTGCGTCGTGACGGAGCCGGTGGGCGACTTTCCCGCCTACCGCGTGTCTCCCGAGGTGCGGGCCGTGACCGCCTTCACCATCGGCGGCACGGTGGGCTCGGTCAACGCCGAGGTGGTCCGCGACGAGGTGGTGGGCCTCTCGGAGGGGGTGCCGGGCCAGTCGTTCGTGCTGGCGCACCATCCGCTGGTCCGGGACGCGACGCCGGTCGTCATCGACGTGGCGGCCGGGTCGGGCTGGGAGGAGTGGACCGAGGTGACCTCCTTCGCCGACCGGCGACCGGACGAGCGCGTCTTCCGCCTCGACGCCGCCTCCGGGACGGTCGAGCTGCCCCCCGCCGTGCGGGAGGCCGACGGGACGATGCGCCGGTACGGTGCGGTTCCGCCGCGTGGGGCGCCCCTGCGGGTCCAGTCCTACCGGTTCGGGGGAGGGGCGCGCGGCAACGTCTCCGCTCGGGCCCTCCAGACGCTGCGCGCCCCCATCCCCTTCGTCGACCGGGTCGAGAACCGCCGCCCGGCGGTCGGCGGGGTGGCGGCCGAGACGCTGGAGGAGCTGCGGCTGCGCGGGCCCCTGGAGCTGCGCACCCGGGACCGGGCCGTCACCGCCGAGGACTTCGAGATCCTCGCGCTCCAGGCCGCCCCGAACCTGGCCCGGGTGCGCTGCGCTCCCGAGGGCGACTGCGGCGCGAGGCTGCTCGTCGTGCCGACTGCCGCGCGCGCGGCCGACGGGACGATCCGCTTCGAGGACCTGGTGCCGTCGGCGGACCTGCTGGGGGTGCTGCGCGACCATCTCGACGACCGCCGTGTCGTCGGGACGCGGCTGGTGATCGAGCCCCCGTACTACCAGGGCGTCACCGTCGTCGCCCAGCTGCGGGCCCGTCCTCGGGCCGACGTGATCGCCCTGCAGGACGAGTCGCTCGCCGTGCTGTACCGGTACTTCGACCCGCTGGTCGGCGGCCCGGACGGGACCGGGTGGCCCTTCGGGCGACCCGTCCAGGCCGGGGAGGTCTACGGGGTGCTGCAGCGGCTGCCGGGTACCGAGTTCGTCGAGCAGGTCCGGCTGTTCACCGCGGACCCCAGGACGTCGCAGCGCGGCCAGCAGACCGACCGGATCGAGCTGGACCCGCAGGCCCTGGTGTTCTCGTTCGGGCACCAGGTGCGGGCCGTGAAGGAGCGGTCCTGATGCGGGGCATCGTCGCCGACCTCGACACGGCCTTCCCGATGCTGCTCCAGCTCCCGGGCGTCTACCAGGACGGCGACTTCGGGCCGCGCTTCGTCGCCGCGTTCGACGACTCCCTGGCGCCGATCCTGTCGACCCTGGACAACCTGGCCGCCTACGTCGACCCGCGCCTGGCCCCGAGCGACTTCGTGGCCATGCTGGCCCACTGGGTCGCGGTCCAGATCGACGACCAGATGCAGCCCGCGGACCAGCGCCGGGCCGTCGTCGACGCGATGCGGACCCACGCGCGCCGCGGGACCGTGGCCGCCCTGCGCAATGTGGTGGCCCACCTCACCGGCGCGCAGGTCGAGGTGACCGACAGCGGGGCGGTCACCACCTCGAGCACGCCCGGCGCACCGCTACCCGGGGCGGCCGTGCCGGAGGTGCACGTCCGCATCGTGGTCGCCGACCCCGACACCGTGGACCGGGCCCGGATCGAGGCGGTGCTGCGGACGGTCAAGCCCGTCCACGTGCGGCACGTCCTCGAGGTCGTGACCGGATGACGTCGCCGAGTATGCCGCCGTCGCCGGCGGCCTGAGCACGAGGAGGTGGGCTCCGTGGTTCGATGCGAGAAGTGCGGGACCTCGAACGAGGACGGCGAGTCGTTCTGCGGGCAGTGCGGTGCCTACCTGGACTGGCAGGAGAAGCCGCCGCCCCCGGAGCCCGAGCCGGTCGCGGAGCCGGAGCCCGAACCGGAACCGGAGCCGCAGGCCCCGGTCGAGCCGGAGCACCCGACGCTGATCGAGCGGGTCAAGCAGGCGGCGGGGATCTCCGCCCCCGACCCGGGTGTCGACAAGGTGGTGCCCAATCAGGCCCCGCCGGCGGCCGGCCCGCCACCGGCCCCGGGCACGGGCGGGGTCGCTCCCGCGGCGTCCGGGACCCCGCCCCCCACCGGGACGGCGCCGGTCCGCGCCACGGCGGCACCCGTCCTGCCGGGGGCGGCCGCCGCCGCGCCACGCCGGCGCCGTGAGCCGCCCCCGGAGGAGCGGCGCCCGCTGCCGGGGGAGACGGTCTGCCCGGCCTGCGGCGCGGGGAACGTGCCCACCCGACGGTTCTGCCGGCGCTGCGGCGCCGACCTCGTGGACGCGGCGATCGTGCCCGAGCTGCCTTGGTACCGCAGGATCTTCCGTCGGTCCCCCCAGCGCGGACACCTGGCCGGGGACCGACCGGTGGTCCATCGTGGGCGCCGCCGCTTCTGGCGCAAGGTCGTCACGACGATCATCGTCATCGGCGTGCTGGGTGCCGGGGCCTGGTTCGCGTTGCCGTTCATCGGCCCGGTGGGACAGACCGTCCGGGACCGGGTGCTCGGGGCGCAGATCGTCAACCCGACCAAGATCACCGCGTCGAGCTTCGCCAAGGGCCACGGCCCCGGGGAGCTGCGGGACGGCACCACCAACCGGTACTGGGCACCTGCCAAGGCCGGCGCCGGGGTGGGGCAGTGGGTCGAGATGACCTTCCCCGAGAAGATCCGGCTGGTGCGCATGCAGGTCTTCAACGGCTCGTCGGAGGACCCGAAGGACTACCTGCGCACCGCCCGGGTGCAGACGGTCGAGCTGCGCCTGACCCGTCCGGACGGCAGCTCGGACACCCGCTCGATCACGCTGGCCGACAGTCCGGGCCAGCAGGACTTCGAGATCGGGGTCAGCGACGTCATCCGGGCCCGGATGACGGTCAAGAGCGCCTACGGGGCCACGCCCAAGGTCCACGTGGCGCTCGGGGAGGTCGCGTTCTACAAGCGCTCCTCCTGACGTGCGTCCGGCCGGCGGCGGGCGGTCCCACGAACCGGCCCGCCCGCCGCCGCGTCGACGCCCAGCGAGCGCAGCATGCGCCGGTACCCCTCCCGGGCCAGGGAGGCCGCCGCCGGTGCGCCGGCCATCCCGTGGGCGGTGATCAGGGCCCGCCAGCCGGGGTCGCTGCACGAGTCGAGCTCGACCGCCCGGGACGCCGCCGCGATGGCCGCCCTCGGGTCGGCCGCCTCGAGGTGCAGCACGGCGAGCCGGGTGGCCGCTCCGGCGGCCATCCGGCAGAGCTCCTCGCGCAGCCCGACCACCCACTCGGCGGCGCCCTCCTGGGGCAGGAGGTGAGCGGCATACAGCTCGACCGTGCGGGTGAGCGCCTCGGTCTCCGCGTCGGTGTGCCCCTCCGCGGCCGCGGCGTCGGCCAGCCGCAGCTGCGCGCGGAAGCGCTGCACGTCGGTGACGTCGAGCCGGTCGGGTGCGAACACGTAGCTCTCACCCCGGCGGGCCAGCACGGCGCGCGACTGTCCCGGGACGAGGGTCTCGAGGGCATGACGGCCGGCCGAGACCGCGACGTGCAGGTTGTGCACGGCGGCCCCCTCCGTGCGCGTCGGCCAGAACCAGTCGACCAGCTCGTCGCGACGGACCGGTTCGCCGGCCCGCACGATGAGCGCGGACAGGACCGCCCTCGCGACCGGTCGTACCCGGGACAGGTCGAGCTGAGTGGTGCCGAGGCGGACCCGCAGGTCGCCGAAGCAGCGCACGTCGAGGCCCGCGATGCCGCCGACCGACCCGCCGACCGACCCGGCAGGTCGGCGCTCGGTGCGCACCGTCGATACCGTGACGGCCGCGTCCGGGTCCGGTCGGCGCCCGACCCGGAAGAGCTCGGGCGGCAGCCAGCACCAGGGCCGCAGTGGGAGGCGTGCATCGGCGTCCCTGGGCTCGGTGAGCCGTTCGGCCTGCGCGAGCAGGTCGGCGCGGGACTGCGGGCACAGGATCGCCATGGCCGCATACGCCGTCGCGAGGGCGCCGTCGCTGCCCACGGACCGGGCGAGCGCCGCGGCCGACTGCGCCGACGCAGCGGCCTCCGGCAGCTCCAGGCTTGCGGCGGACAGTGCCAGCCCGGCGCGCAGCCAGGCCTCCGCCGCCGGCCAGTCGAGTAGGCGGGCCCGGTCGACGAGACGGTCGAGCAGGTCGATGTCGGGCACGCCCAGGCGCAGGCTCGCCACCACCACCGCGCACTCGAGCAGGAACGATCCGACCTCGTCGCCCGCCCCGGCGCGCGTCGCCGCCGCGTGCCGGACCGTGGTCAGGGTCCACTCCCGCGGTTGCCGGCTCAGCGCGATGGCCAGGACGGCTCGAGCGAGCCAGACCTGTCCCGTGGCCCTCGCCTCGGCCAGCAGGTCGTCCAGCCGCGAGGCCGAGTCGGCGGCGTCGACGAGGACGGCCACGGCCGCCGTCACGAGCCGGGAGTCCTCGATGCGCCGGATCATCCCCTCGACCCCGGCGTCGACCACCTCGGCGCAGAGCGCGGCCCCCTGGGCGGCTGCCGCGTCGGTGCCGGACGGCCCGTCGTGGAAGGTGTCGAGGACCCGCCGGGCGGTCGCGGCGGCGGTGTCGAGCCGGCCGGAGCCGAGCTGTCGTCGCGCGAGCGCGAGCCCGGCCCACGGGTCGTCGCGCCAGAGCCCCGGCGGCAGCGCGTCGAGCCAGGCCGAGCTCTCCGGGCTCGTGAGCCGCCCCCCGTGGCTGCACAGCAGCCCCGACAGCGCCGTCCAGTTGCCGGCGCGCGCCCGGGCGGCGGCCTCCTCGACGACGTCCCCGTCGTCGCCGACGATGTCCGCGGCCCGGTCGAACAGCTCCCTGACCAGCCCGTGGCCGAGCTCGGCGGTGAGCCGCACCCGCAGGTGCTCCCGGACGACCGGGTGGTAGTGGTAGGTGAGCGCGTCGTCGGGGTCGGCCCGCACGAGGCCCTCGCGGTGGGCGAGGGCGCGCAGCGTGGCCCCGGCGGTGGCCGTGCCCAGCAGCGCGTTGGCGCGATCGACCGTGACCGTGTCGAAGACGCTCGTGGCCGTGAGGAACCGCACGAGGGGCGGCGTCAGGGAGGCGAGCACCTCGCGATCGACGTAGTCGCCGAGGAACCGGCCGCTCGCCTGGGCGATGCCCCCGGGCATCCGGCCGCCCGTCGCGTGCCGGTCCCTGGCGGGCGGACCGGGCATCGGGGGCCGGCCGGCGGCGTCGCCGAGGTGGTGGAGCTGCAGGGCCGCCGCCCAGCCGTCCGTACGGGCCGCGAGGTCCAGCGCCGCGGCCTCCGACACCGGCACCTCGTAGACGTCCGCGAACAGCTGGGCCACCTCCCAGGGGCGGAAGCGCAGGTCGTCCTCGGTGAGCAGCACGGGCATCGGCATCTCGCGTCGGGCGAGGTTGAAGGCCGGCAGCGTCCGCGACACGACCACGACGGTGACGTGCGGAGTGGCCCGCTCGATGTAGCGCTGGACGGCGACCAGCTCGGCGGCGTCGATCGCGTGTGCGTCGTCGAGCACCAGGACGCGGCCGTTCGCGGTGCCCGACGGGTCGGCCAGCCAGCCGACCTCGTGCGGTACGGACCCGCGGACCCAGCGCGCGGGTAGCCCACGGCAGGCCGTCCAGTCCTCGACGAGGGTCGTCTTGCCGGTCCCGACCGGGGCGACCACCAGCGCGAAGCCGCCGCTGACCGCGCGGTCCAGGGCGTCGAGCAGCCGGTCACGCCGCAGCACCCGTGCGGCGCGAGGCTGGTCCTGCCAGCCGGCACGGTGGATCGTGTCGGCCACGGGCGATCGCCTCCCCGGGGTAAGCGAGCCTTCGGCCCTGACCCGACAAGTGTTTCACGCTAAAAAGGCCGCATTGTGCGGATTCGCAGCTTCCTTTACGGTCCCTTTACCAATTTCTTGCCTCCCCGCTCGCTGCTCGGCGGGCCGGGCGCGGGCCGGGCGTGGGCCGCTGCGGGGCGGGGATGGTGAGAGACTGCTCGAATGCGTGCACTGACCAAGTTGAACGCGGGTCCGGGCCTCGAGCTGGTCGAGCGCCCCGAGCCCACCTGCGGGCCGACCGACGTGATGATCCGGGTGCTGCGCGCCGGCCTGTGCGGCACCGACCTGCACCTGCAGCAGTGGGACGACTGGGCCGCCGCGACGGTCCGGCCGCCGCTGGTGATCGGGCACGAGTTCTACGGCGAGGTCGTCGAGGTCGGCGCCGAGGTGACCGGCGTCGAGGTCGGCGACCGGGCCTCCGGCGAGGGCCACATCGTGTGCGGGCGGTGCCGCAACTGCCGGGCGGGCCGCCGCCACCTGTGCATCCGCACTCAGGGGATCGGCGTCAACCGGGACGGCGCCTTCGCCGACCTGGTCGTCATCCCGGCGAGCAACGTCTGGGTGCAGCCACCCAGCCTCGACCCCGACCTCGGCGCGGTCTTCGACCCGCTCGGGAACGCGACCCACACCGCGCTGCAGTGGCCGATGGTCGGCGAGGACGTCGTCATCACCGGCGCGGGGCCGATCGGGGTGATGGCCGCGGCCATCGCCCGGCACGCCGGTGCGCGCTACGTGGTCGTGTCGGACGCCAGCGACTACCGGTTGGGGCTGGCGCACTCGGCGGGGGCGGACGTCACCGTCAACGTGACCCGCGAGTCCCTCGCCGACGCGCAGCGGCAGCTCGGGATGAAGGAGGGCTTCGACATCGGTCTGGAGATGTCCGGTGCCGCGCCGGCCGTCACCGACCTGATCGCCAACATGAACCACGGCGGCCGGATCGCCCTGCTCGGGCTGCCCCACCAGCCCTACGAGCTCGACTGGGGCAAGGTCATCACCCACATGATCACGCTCCGGGGCATCTACGGGCGCGAGATGTACGACACCTGGTACGCGATGTCCCAGATGATTGCCACGTCAGAGGTCTTCCGGGCCGCGGTCACCCAGGTCATCACGCACCGCTTCCCCGCAGAGCAGTGGGAGCAGGCCTTCGCCACCGCCCGGTCGGGGCAGTGTGGCAAGGTCGTGCTCGACTGGAGCTGAGGACCCTTCCGGTATGCCGCCCAGCCCCGACCCGCCGGCACCGACCCGCCCGCTCGTGCTCCTGCACGGCATCGGACAGTCGCCGATCGCGTGGCAGGAGTTCGTCAGCGCCTTCGGCGCCGGGCGCGCCATGCACGCGCCGTGGATGCGCGGGCTGCGACCCACCGATGCCGTCGGGTTCGACCTCGACGCGGCGGCAGTGGATGTCGCCAACCAGCTCGAGCTGCAGGGGATGCGGCAGGTGGACCTGCTCGGCGTCTCGGTCGGCGGCAACGTCGCGCTGCGGCTGGCCGTCGAGCGGCCCGAGCTGGCCCGCCGGATCGTGCTGGCCGGGGCCCTGGTGCGACCGACGAAGGCGCAGCTGCGCATGCAGAAGCTCGCGCTGCGCCTCGTCCCCGAGGGCAAGCTCGTCGACGCCGGGGTGTCCCGCCCGCGGATGCTCGCCGTCTTCGACGCGCTGCGCACGCTCGACGCGACGAGCACGCTGGCCCGGGTGCGGGCACCCGCGCTCGTGCTCGCCGGGGCGGGGGACCGGCTCGGCCGGGCCGCGGCCGAGCTGCTGGCCCGGGGTCTGCCCGACGCCCGGCTCGAGACGATCCCGGGCGGGTCCTCGATGCTGAACGACTCGTCGCCCCGAGAGCTCGCCGCGCTCGCCCACGCCTTCCTCGACGCCCCGTCCTGA
>NZ_JBDIAQ010000100.1:0-12439 GCF_039812505.1 Intrasporangium sp.
CTAGAGTGGGCGCATGACCGCGCCCGACAAGAGCGTCGCCCTCGTCACCTTGGGGTGCACGCGCAACGAGGTCGACTCGGAGGAGCTGGCCGGCCGCCTGCTCGCCGAGGGGTGGCGCCTGGTCGACGACGCGGCCCGGGCCGACGTGGCGGTGGTCAACACCTGCGGCTTCATCGCCGCAGCCAAGAAGGACTCCATCGACGCGCTCCTGGAAGCGGCCGAGCTCAAGGAGTCGGGCGCCCGCACCCGCGCGGTCGTGGCGGTGGGCTGCCTCGCCGAGCGGTATGGCGCCGAGCTGGCGGCCGAGCTGCCCGAGGCCGATGCGGTGCTCGGCTTCGACTCCTACCGGGACCTGTCGGCGCACCTGGGCAGGATCCTGTCCGGCGGTCACGTGCCGAGCCACCTGCCCCGGGACCGGCGCCGGCTGCTGCCGCTGAGCCCGGCCGCCCGCCCGGCCGAGGTCTCGCACGTGCCGACCCCCGGCTTCGGCGACGAGCCGGTGGGTCCGGTGCCGCCCACAGGACCTCGGGTCGTCCGCGCGCGTCTCGACGGCGCGCCGTGGGCACCGCTGAAGATCGCCTCGGGCTGCGACCGGCGCTGTGCCTTCTGCGCGATCCCGATGTTCCGTGGCGCGTTCGTCTCGCGCCGGCCCGAGCAGGTCCTCGCCGAGGCCCGCTGGCTGGCCCAGCACGGGGTGAAGGAGGTGTTCCTCGTCTCGGAGAACTCCACCTCCTACGGCAAGGACCTCGGCGACCTCGCCCTGCTGGAGAAGCTGCTGCCGGAGCTGGCCGCCGTCCCCGGGATCGAGCGGGTCAGGGTCTCGTACCTGCAGCCGGCCGAGATCCGGCCCGGACTGCTCGCGGCGATGGCCGACACACCCGGTGTCGCCCCGTACTACGACATCTCCTTCCAGCACGCCGCCGAGGCGGTGCTGCGCGCGATGCGACGGTTCGGCTCCCGCGCGCACTTCCTCGACCTGCTCGGGCGGGTGCGTGAGCGGTCGCCGGACGCCGGCATCCGCTGCAACGTCATCGTCGGCTTCCCGGGCGAGAGCGAGGCCGACGTGGCCGAGCTCGAGGAGTTCCTGACCGCGGCCCGGCTCGACGTCGTCGGGGTCTTCGGCTACTCCGACGAGGACGGCACCGAGGCGGAGACGTTTCCCGGGAAGGTGCCCGACGACGTCGTCGCCGAGCGGCTCGATCGGGTCGGCCGGCTGGTCGAGGAGCTGACCGCGCAGCGGGCGCAGGAGCGGGTCGGCGAGGTCGTCGACGTGCTGGTCGAGCAGGTGCCGGGCCCCGGCGGTGACGGCGAGGTGGTCGGACGGGCGGGCTTCCAGGGGCCGGACGTCGACGGGGTCACGGTCCTGCAGGTCGCCGACTTCTCGCCGGCGCCACGGATCGGGGACCTCGTGCGGGCCAGGGTGCTCACGAGCGAGGGCGTCGACCTGGTCGCGGTGCCGAGATGAGCGGGCCGCCGGGCGACGGGCCCCACCCCCGGCCGTCGGACTGGAACCTGCCCAACGCGTTGACCCTGGTGCGCGTGCTGCTCGTGCCGGTCTACGGGGTGCTGCTGCTGGACTCCGACGGCACGGACGCGTGGACGCGGGCGTGGGCCTGCCTCGTCTTCGTGCTGGCCGCCGTGACCGACGGGATCGACGGGCGCCTGGCCCGTAGCCGCGGCCAGATCACGAACTTCGGCAAGGTCGCCGACCCCATCGCAGACAAGGCCCTGATGGGCATGGCCTTCATCGGCCTGTCCCTGCTCGGCGAGATCTGGTGGTGGGTCACGATCGTCATGCTCGCCCGTGAGGTCGGGGTCACCGTGCTGCGCTTCGTGGTGATCCGGTACGGCGTCATGCCGGCCGGCCGTGGCGGCAAGCTCAAGACGATCCTGCAGACCGTCTCGCTGGGGGCGCTCACCTTCCCCCTGTGGGTCCTGCCCATGGCACCGGTGTGGCGCCTGCTGGCGGACGTCGTGCTCGGCGCGGCGCTGGTGGCAGCCGTCGCCAGCGGGGTCGACTACGTCTTCAAGGCGGTCCGGCTGCGACGTTCGAGCATCGCGCTGCAGCGGCCCGACCGCACGGCTGACGGTCCCGGTGACGGCCGGTGACGTCCGAGCTGTCCGAGCGGGTCGTGGGCCGGCTGACCCAGCGGCACCAGACCGTCGCCTGTGCCGAGTCGCTGACCGCCGGCCTGGTGTCGGCCACGATCGCCGACACCCCGGGGGCCTCGCTGGTCCTGCTCGGCGGGGTGGTGGCCTACACCGCCCGGGTCAAGATCGACCTGCTCGGCGTTCCGGCCTCGCTCATCGCCGCGGCGGGGACGGTCGACCCGCGGGTGGCGATCGCGATGGCCGAGTCGGTCCGGGCTCGGTTCGGTGCCACGTGGGGTCTGTCCACGACCGGCGTGGCCGGCCCGGGTCCGGCCGAGGGCAAACCGCCCGGCACGGTGCACGTCGGCGTGGCGGGGCCGGGGGGCTCGCGATCGTACGACCTGGGGCTGACGGGGGACCGGGCCCACGTCCGGCATGCGACCGTGGAGCACCTGCTCAGCCTGCTCGCCACGCGGCTGGACCGGCCGGTGGAAACGTGAGATGCGCGAGCGGACCGACGGGGTACGGTAGGGGATACGGCACGGCTCGCAGGCGGCTCGGAGGAGGACGACATGACCCTGTTGCGACGCGAACTCGGCGACGTCCTTCGCGAGCGCCGGCAGGCGCAGGGGCGCACGCTGCGCGAGGTCTCGGCCTCGGCGTCGGTGTCCCTCGGCTACCTCAGCGAGGTCGAGCGCGGTGAGAAGGAAGCGTCCTCCGAGCTGCTGGCCTCGATCTGCGGTGCCCTCGCCCTGCCGTTGTCGCAGGTGTTGATCGACGTCTCCAGCCGCATGGCGGAGTCGGAGGGCCTGGCGGCTACGGTGCCGCTGCCCGTTACCACTGAAACAGCCGTGGTGTCGGCCTCGGCTGCCTGACCGAAGGAGCCGCGATGGCGATCTCACCGTTCCGGACCCTCGAAGAGCACCTCGAGGCCGCTGGGGAACACGGGACCGTGTCGCTGTGGTGGGGTGACCTGGTCGGCGCCCGGTTCGCCCGGCACGCCGACGTGCCGCACTACGCGGCCTCGACGATGAAGCTGCCCCTGGTGATCGCCGTGCTGCGCAAGGCGGCGCGCGGGGAGATCAACTTGGCCGCACCGGTCGAGGTGCACAACATCTTCACGTCGGTGGCAGACGGGTCCCGCTTCTCCGTGGACCCGGCCGGAGACCAGGACGCGGGCACGTGGGCGGCGCTCGAGCACGGCACCACCCGCTCGATCCTGCAGCTGTGCGACCACGCGATCACCCACTCGGGCAACCTGGCCGCCAACATCCTGCTGCAGATGGTCGGGCTCGACGAGATCGCCCACGTCCTGCACGTCGCCGGCTGCTCGGACCAGACAGTCGTGCGCCGCGGCATCGAGGACACCCGGGCGCGCGAGGCCGGCATCACCAACACCGTGACGGCTGCCGACCTGGGTCGGCTGATGGCGAGCCTGGCCCGGCACGACACGGCCATGGGCGGTGCCCCGGTCTGTGCCCCGGTCGAGGCCATGCTGAGCCGCTCGCAGAACCGCGACCAGATCCCGGCCGGGCTGCCGGCCGACGTCACCACGGCGAACAAGACCGGTGAGGTCGACGGTGTCTCGCACGACGTGTGCCTCGTGCGCCCGGTCGACCGGGCGCCGTTCGTGCTGTCGATCTGCACGACGACCAACCTGTCCCAGACGGCCGCGGCCGCGCTCGTGGCCTCGCTCGCGAAGGACGTGTGGCGGGTCTCCACCGAGTGACGGCGGGTTGCCCCGGGCGCCGGCATCCCCGTCGGCGTCGCGCTGGGGTCTGCTCTCGGTGCGGCGACCCATCCGGGCAGAGCTGCTGACCACACGTGCTGCCGAGGTGCTCCGGTGCCGACGGGCACCGGAGCACCTCGGTGGTGCAGCCGTCCTCAGTTGCCGACGAGGCGCAGCGCGAAGGTGCTTTCCCCGTCGCCCGTGGCGGAGACGTTGAGCCCCACCGCGCGAAGGGCCTCGAGGGCATCGTGCGCCTCCGGGCCCACCTCCGGAAGGTAGTACTTCTCGACCCGGTCGAGATCGACGTAGACGCCACCGGTCATGGTGGCGGTGTCGCCGATCGCGGCCTTGAAGGCCGCGCTGTCGCCGAGCTTGCCGCCCTGCTCGAGCTTGTCGGTGTACCCCGGGGTGGTGGCGACGTAGAGGCGGTCGCCGTCGACCTTGGTGTCGAGCTGGAGCGCGCCGCCCGAGACGTCCTGGATCGAGGTGAGGACCTGCTCGGCGCGCTTCGCGTCGGTGCCGGTCACCTTCAGGCCGACCGTCGGCAGGGCCGAGCCGAAGGCCTGGTCGGGCAGGGCGAGGGTGAAGGACCTGCCGAGCAGGGTCTTGAGGTCGTCGGGCAGCTTGATCCCGAGCTCGCTCTCGAGCATGGCCGTCACGTCGCTGCCCGAGCCGGCACCCGGCAGGTTGTCCAGCGCCTTCTTCATCTCGGGCCAGGCACCGTCGACGAGCTGGGCGCCGCCCGAGAGCTGGACCGCACCGACCGTGTCCGCGGGCAGCGCCGCGAGCTCGGAGCCGTTGCCGTCGACCCGCTTGACCGCAGACTGGCCACGTCCGATGCCGGCGACCTCGACGTACCCGGGGTCGAAGCGCAGGGTCAGGGCGGCACGTCCCTGGACCGAGTCCAGCGCGGTCCCGCCGAGGGTGGAGCCGGGTGGGTCGACCTCCGTGACGAGCTTGCCGGCGTCGAACCACATGGACGCGACGCCCTGGTCTCCCAGGGCTGCCATGTCGCCCGAGAAGGTGGCGTTGCCGGCCAGGCTCCCCTTGTCGAGGGCGGCGAGGGTCGCCTCGCCCTGGCCCTTCGGGGTCAGCAGGACGTAGCCGTCACGGGTGCGGATGTCGGTCTTGCCCTTCGACTCCGAGCTGCAGTCCGCGAGCCTGGCCAGCGTGTCGCTCGCCTTGGCCTCGTCGGAGGTCTGCAGGACGACGAGCATGTTCTGCTCGCCGCCGGTCTTGCCGGGGCGTACGGCCAGGCCGGCACGCTCACCGAGCCAGGGCTTGATGTCCTTGGTGAAGTCGAAGCCGGTCAGGCAGGTGTTGCCGGACTCCTGGACCGCCCGGTCCCACAGCTCCTTGCGCATGTCGTCGGAGCTGAAGATGTCCTCTGCCCCCGGGATCTTGTTCAGGAAGCGCACGGCCGCGACCTTCTGCCCGGCCGAGGGGTCGATGTCGAGGCGCACGTACGCGAGCGCGTCCGCGGGGACGACGTCGGCCGGCTGGGCGCCCCCTCCGGACAGTTTCGCGACACCGAACGCGATGCCGCCGCCGAGGGCGAGCGCGCCGACGAGGCCACCGGCGATCAGGCCCGTCCGGCGTCCGGACGACCTGGGCGGGCCGTCGTCGCTGAAGGACACCACGGTGGCGTCGTCGGCCGGCCCGGTGCCGCCGGCGGTCTCGCCCGAGCGGTCGGCCGGGTAGGCGTAGTGGGTCGGCAGGGCCTGGGTGTCGGCCTGCGGGATCGACCGGGTGGGGTCGGGGTCCGAGTCGTGCGGGGTTCTCCCGCGGGTCGGATCCTGTGCCGGGTCGTGCTGGTCTGTCATCTGGTGCTGTCCCCTGTGATGGCTGAGACCCGGACGGTCGTGCCGGGTCTTGGCTGGACTGTACCGAAAGTGGGCCGCGGTTCCGCCGTGTTTGTGCCGGTTTCAGGCCCTCGGCGACCATGAGGTTGCCCACATGCCACCCTCGGTCCGGGACGGGTGCCCGAAGCCCCGCGTGGCAGACTCGAACGATGCGGATGAGCCACTTCTGGGCCCTCATGCGGGACGAGTTCGGAGCCGGCTACGCCGACTCGCTGGCGCGCGACCACGTGCTCGGGGCGCTGGGGGACCGGACCGTACGCCAGGCGCTCGAGCACGGGGTGCCGCCCCGGACCGTCTGGGAGGCGTTGTGCGAGGACATGGACGTCCCCGAGTCCCGGCGGCTGGGCCGGGACGCCCGTGAGGCGCGGGGGGCGCACGGCGGGCAGGTCGGGTCATGAGTGGGTTTCCCGGGATCAGCCTGCACCGGGGCGACATCACGACGGACCGCGAGGTCGACGCGATCGTCAACGCGGCCAACCAGTCGCTCCTGGGCGGTGGCGGGGTGGACGGCGCCATCCACCGGGCGGCCGGTCCGGCGCTGCTCGAGGAGTGCCGACGGCTCGGCGGGTGCCGGACCGGCGACGCCAAGATCACCGGTGCGGGGCGGCTGCCGGTGTCGTACGTCATCCATACCGTCGGCCCGGTCTGGCGCGGGGGGACGGCGGGTGAGCGGGCCCTGCTGACCTCGTGCTACGAGCGCACCGTGGAGGTGGCGGCAGAGCACGGCTGCGCCCGGCTGGCACTGCCCGCGGTGTCGTGCGGGGTGTACGGCTACCCGCTCGACGAGGGCGCCGAGGTCGCCGTCACCACGGTCGCGGCCGCGATGGCACGGTTCCCGACGGTCGTGCAGGCGCGCTTCTGGCTCTTCTCCGAGGCCACGTATGCCGCTTTCGTCCGGGCGCTCGACGCCTGAGCCGCCGGGCGTCCGAGGTGGCGGCGCGCCGGGGTGGTCGGCGTGTCGCGGCTCGCGTGCAACCATCTCGAACACGTGTTCGGTAGGGTGTCCACAAGGTCGATCGCCGGAGGCACGCCGTCCACAGGGCCGTCCCGTGGAGCACCCGGTGTCGGTGGTCCGGCCTAACGTCTGACCCGACAGCGCACGACACGAGCCGTTCGCCCGAGGGTCGCAGGTAGACGACCGCCCCAGGGACGGCAGACAGGTGACCGACATGGCAACGGCGCAGGACAAGGACAAGGCCCTCTCCACGGTGATGGGCCAGATCGAGAAGAGCTACGGCAAGGGCGCGGTGATGCGCCTCGGCGACGACGTCCGCCCCCCCATCGAGGTCATCCCGACCGGCTCGATCTCGCTCGACGTCGCGCTCGGCATCGGCGGGCTGCCGCGCGGCCGCATCGTGGAGATCTACGGACCGGAGAGTTCGGGCAAGTGCCTCACGGCCGACACGTACGTCTGGTCCGACCGGGGCCTCGAGACCATTGCGGAGCTCTTCGAGCGGACCGGGCAGCGCGCCTCGTGCACCACGCGGGTGACGGACGTGGGCGGTCTGGGCCTGCGGGTGGTCAACGAGCGGGGCGAGCTCGAGACGGTCGCCGCCACCACGCACAACGACCGCCGGCCGGTGCTGCGCATCCGCCTCGGCTCGGGCCGCACGGTCAGCGCGACCCACAACCATCCCCTACGGGTCCTCGACCAGCAGGGCGCCGTCGTCTGGCGTGCCGCGGGCCGGCTGGCGGTCGGCGACACCGTGGTCTCGGCGCTCTTCGGGGCCGAGGAGGCGGCCCTGGGCGACGGGATCGGCCAGGACGAGGCCGTGCTGCTCGGCTACCTCGTGGCCCGGGGCACGCTCGACGGGCAGGGTTGCCCGGTCGTGCGGCTCTCCGGCCGGGATCCCGAGGCTGCCGCGGAGCTGGCGGAGCTGGTCCAGGCCGTGCTCAGCACGGCCGGGTCCGGTGCCGGCGCCGGGCACGGCACCGACAGTGCGCACGGTGTCGACGATGGGCTCGGTGCGGGCGGCGGACACATCGTCCTCGACCCGGCACTGCACCGGCGGCTGGCCGACGACTACGGCCTGGCGTTCGTCGACGCGCCGGAGCAGTCCGTGCCCCGCCAGGTCCGCACCGCGGGGGCAAAGGCCCAGCGCGCCTTCCTGTCCGCCCTGTTCGAGGCCGACGGGTGGGTCGACCCGGCCTCGGCCGTCGGGCTCGACGTCGCGTCGCTCCGGCTGGCCGAGCAGGTCCAGCTCATGCTCTACGGCCTCGGCGTGCCTGCGACGTTGCAGACCTACCCCGACCGGACGCCGGAGCGGGGCCGCCACCGCGTCCTCGTCGACTCGGGGGACGTGCCTCGGTTCCTTCAGGTCGTCGGCTTCCGCTCGGCCCGTCGGGCCGCCCAGGTCGAGGCAGCGGCCGGACCGGCGACCCCGCGCGTGGACCTCGTCGCGTCGTCGCGCGAGCCCGGCCCGGGGGGACCGTCGCAGGCGCAGCGGCACACCCACGAGCAGGTCGTCGCCATCGACGACGGTGGTGAGCAGCCGACGTTCGACATCGTGGTGCCGGGCTCCCACAGCTTCCTGGCCAACGGGATGCTGTCGCACAACACCACCGTGGCGCTGCATGCCGTGGCCAACGCGCAGCGGGCGGGTGGCATCGCGGCGTTCATCGACGCCGAGCACGCCCTCGACCCCGAGTACGCCAAGAACCTCGGCGTCGACACCGACGGCCTGCTCGTCTCCCAGCCCGACACGGGCGAGCAGGCCCTCGAGATCGCCGACATGCTGATCCGCTCCGGCGCGCTCGACATCATCGTCATCGACTCGGTCGCGGCCCTGGTGCCGCGGGCCGAGATCGAGGGGGAGATGGGCGACAACCACGTCGGGTTGCAGGCCCGCCTCATGAGCCAGGCCCTGCGCAAGCTGACCGGAGCACTGAACTCCACCGGTACGACGGCGATCTTCATCAACCAGCTCCGCGAGAAGATCGGGGTCATGTTCGGCAGCCCCGAGACGACGACCGGCGGCAAGGCGCTGAAGTTCTATGCGTCGGTCCGGCTCGACGTGCGACGCATCGAGACCCTCAAGGACGGCACGGAGCCGGTCGGCAACCGCACCCGGGTCAAGGTCGTCAAGAACAAGGTCTCGCCGCCGTTCAAGCAGGCCGAGTTCGACATCCTCTACGGGCAGGGCATCTCTCGCGAGGGCGGCCTGATCGACATGGGCGTCGAGCACGGGTTCATCCGCAAGGCCGGCGCCTGGTACACCTACGAGGGGGACCAGCTCGGCCAGGGCAAGGAGAACGCCCGCGGCTTCCTGCGGGACAACCCCGACCTGGCCGACGAGATCGAGAAGAAGGTCAAGGAGAAGCTCGGGGTGGGTCCTCGCATCGACCAGCCGGCTGCCGGTGCGGACGTGCCGGTCGAGTTCTGAGCTGAGTGCCCATGGGTGACTCGGCCCGCGAACTGGCCCATGCCGCCAAGCTGGCCCGCGCAGCGGCCGTGCTCGCGAGAGCGGAGGCCCGGGCCGGGGTGGGGACCGGGCAGGCCGGGCGTGCCGTGCCGGACAGCGCCCGCCCCGTAGGCGAGCGGGGCGCCGACGGGTCGCCCCCCGCCGGGCGGGACGAGCGGACCGGCCCGGCCCCCACCGGCGAGCGGGCCGCCGCCGGCGAGTCGCCGCGCACTGGGCGGGCGGGCCCGCCGGATGACGACCGCGGGGGCTCCCCGGGAGGCCGGCGGCAGGCTGTCCCGCCGCCCGAGGACCCACAGTCGGTCGTGCCCGATGCGGACCCCGAGTCGGTGGCGCGCACGATCGTGCTGCGCCAGCTGAGCATGGCCCCGCGCAGCCGCGCGCAGCTGGCGCGCAAGCTGCGGCAGCGCGGCTGCGACGACGTCGTGGCGGCGCGCGTGCTCGACCGGATGACCGAGGTCGGGCTCGTCGACGACGCGGCCTACGCCGAGCTGCTCGTCCGGTCGAAGACGCAGCACAAGGGCCTGTCCCGCGTTGCGCTGGCTCATGAGCTTCGCCGGCACGGGATCGACGACGTGATCGCCGAGCAGGCCTTGAGCGGCCTCGACGCGTCAGACGAACGAGCCCGCGCCGAGCAGCTCGTCGCCAAGAAGATGCGCAGCATGCACGGCCTCGGTCCCGACGTCCAGTCCAGGCGCCTGGCCGGACTGCTCACCCGCAAGGGCTACCCGGGCGAGATCGCTTGGCCCGTCGTTCGCGACGCGGTCAACAACGCCCAGGAGCACCGGCGAGACTGACCCGAGCCCTGTGTGGCGCCGGGCCCGTCGTCCCGAGCGGCCGCGGACGCGCGGAGGGGGTGAGGACCGTGGTCCTCACCCCCTCCGGCGTGCACGGGTCCGGCTCAGGCCTGAGCCGGGACCACCGCGACGGCCGACACGTCGAACTCGAGCTTGATCTTGTCGCTGACCAGCACGCCGCCGGCCTCGAGCGCCGCGTTCCAGTTCAGACCCCACTCCGAGCGGCTGATCGTGGCCTCGCCCTCGAACCCGATGCGGGTGTTGCCCCACGGGTCGATCACCGAGCCGGTCTCCTCGAACTCGATCGTCACCGGCTTGGTCACGTCGTTGATCGTGAGGTCCCCGGTGATGTCCCACTCGACGCCGGCCCGCTCGACGTGCGTGGAGACGAAGGTGATCTCGGGGTGGGTCTCGACGTCGAAGAAGTCCGGCGTGACGATGTGCCCGTCTCGCTGCTCGTTGCCGGTGCTGACACTGGCGGCCTGGATGACGACCTTCACGCTCGAGTCGGCCGGGTGTGCGGTGTCGACGTGAGCCTGGCCCTCGAACTGCGCGAACTGGCCGCGGACCTTGGTCACCATGGCGTGGCGGGCGACGAAGCCGATGCGGGTGTGCGAGGCGTCGATCACGTAGTCGCCGGTGAGGTCGGCGACGGCGACGGAGGTCGCCTCGGCAGTGTCGGTGGAGCGGTTGAAGAGTCCCATGCCAGATCCTGATGAGTAGTAGTTGATGGTTCAATAACTACAATGGACGGTAGGAGTTGAATTGTCAAGTATCTAGGGGTCGCGAGCCGCACGACCCGGATCCGTGGCCCGCAGGCCGGCCGGGCCACGGCCGCAGGCCCGGGCGGAGGCGTGACGCCGTACCCTTGACGGTGCCATGACGACCCACGCGACGAAGCAGAAGACCTACGACGTGCGTACGCACGGTTGCCAGATGAACGTGCACGACAGCGAACGGCTCGCCGGCCTGCTCGAGACGGCCGGCTACGTCGACCTCGCGAGCCTCCCCGAGGGGGAGCGACCCGAGGTCGCCGACGTCGTGGTCTTCAACACCTGCGCGGTCCGCGAGAACGCCGACAACAAGCTGTACGGCAACCTCGGCCAGCTGCGCCCGGCCAAACAGAGCAACCCGGACATGCAGATCGCGGTCGGGGGCTGCCTGGCGCAGAAGGACCGTGGCCAGATCGTCGAACGGGCCCCCTGGGTCGACGTGGTGTTCGGCACCCACAACATCGGGTCGCTGCCGGCATTGCTCGACCGGGCCCGGCACAACCGGCGTGCCGAGGTCGAGATCAAGGAGAGCCTGGAGGTCTTCCCCTCGACCCTGCCGACCCGCCGCGACTCGGCCTACAGCGCCTGGGTGTCGATCTCCGTCGGCTGCAACAACACGTGCACCTTCTGCATCGTGCCGAGCCTGCGCGGGCGAGAGCAGGATCGCCGCCCGGGCGAGGTCCTCGCCGAGATCGAGGCTCTGGTCGCGCAGGGGGTCGTCGAGGTCACCCTGCTCGGCCAGAACGTCAACTCGTACGGGGTCGAGTTCGGCGACCGGCTCGCGTTCGGCAAGCTGCTGCGGGCCTGCGGCGAGATCGAGGGACTCGAGCGGGTCAGGTTCACCAGCCCGCACCCCGCTGCCTTCACCCCGGACGTCATCCTCGCGATGCGCCAGACCCCGAACGTGATGCCGAGCCTGCACATGCCGCTGCAGTCCGGGTCCGACCGCGTGCTGCGGGCGATGCGCCGCTCCTACCGCAGCGCGAAGTTCCTGCGCATCCTCGACCAGGTCCGCGAGCAGATCCCCGACGCCGCGATCACGACCGACATCATCGTGGGCTTCCCGGGCGAGACCGAGCAGGACTTCCAGGACACGCTGGAGGTGGTGCGTGCCGCCCGGTTTGCCGGCGCCTTCACCTTCCAGTACTCGATCCGGCCCGGGACCCCCGCGGCCGGGATGGACGGCCAGGTGCCCAAGCGGGTCGTCCAGGAGCGCTTCGAGCGACTGGTCGCCCTGCAGGAGGAGGTCGCCTGGGCCGAGAACCGCGGCCTCGAGGGTCGCCGGGTGCAGGTGCTCGTCGCACCCGGCGAGGGCCGCAAGGACGCCGAGACCCACCGGATGTCCGGGCGAGCCCGGGACAACCGGCTCGTGCACTTCGCCGTGCCCGACGGCGCGGACCGACCCCGCCCCGGGGACCTGGTGACCGTGGACGTGACGTATGGTGCGCCGCACCACCTGGTCGCCGACTCCGCGCTGGGGGACGGGACCTATGCCGTCGAGCGCACCCGAGGTGGCGACGCCTGGGCCGCGCTACAGGGCGCCCCGAACGGGTCCGGCAAGCCCGCGGTGAGCCTGGGCATGCCGTCGGTCGGCGCGCCGCGCACCTCGGGTGCCGTTTCGTGCACTCTGCCTGCTTGACCTGATCGAGGGTGCACGTTTCCGATCGAAAGTGCACGTTCCCCGATCGAGGGGGTGTGGCCACAACGATCGTCCGTCGGGGCTGCTGCCCCTGTCGATCGGGATTGCCGCACGCTCGATCGGGATTGC
>NZ_JBDIAQ010000101.1:0-12376 GCF_039812505.1 Intrasporangium sp.
TCTGGACGGCGATGACGAGCACCTGCATCACCCCGCCGAGCCCGGCGCCGAAGACGACCATGTACCCGTACATGACCCGGTCCGGGGTGTCGGGGCCGACGGTGGACAGCAGGTACATCCCCAGGGTCATCAGCGCGGTGCCGACGACCGGGAAGACCTTGTACCGACCCCAGCGGCTGATCAGGAAGCCGGTCCCGACCGACGTGGTCAGCACGCCGGCCATCATCGGCAGCAGCTGCAGGCCGGACTCGGTCGGGTCGGCGCCCTTGGCCACCTGCAGGAAGACCGGCAGGTAGGTGATCGCGCCGAACATCGCGAAGCCGACGACGAACCCGATGGCGCTCGCGGCCGAGAACACCCGGTTCGCGAACAGGTGCAGCGGCAGGATCGGCTCGGGGGCCCGGCGTTCGACCAGGCCCCAGGCGAGCAGCAGCACGACGGCCGCGGCGCCGAGCGCATAGGTCTGCGGTGAGCGCCAAGGGTAGCTCGTGCCGCCGAGGCTGGTCAGCAGCACCAGCGCCGTCACCCCGAGGGCGAGCAGCACCGCGCCCCAGTAGTCGATGACCCGCTGGATGCGGGCGAGGTCGCCGGGCAGCACGATAGCCGTGACGACCAGGGCGACCGCGCCGATCGGCAGGTTGACGTAGAAGACCCAGCGCCAGCTCGCGTGCTGCGTGAGCAGCCCACCGATCAGGGGCCCGACGACGGTCGTGACGGCGAACACCGCACCGAACAGGCCCTGGTACTTGCCCCGGTCCCGCGGCGAGACGACGTCGCCGACGATCGCCTGCGCGCCGACCATGAGCCCGCCGCCGCCGAGCCCCTGCAACGCCCGGGAGAGGATCAGCCACAGCATCGAGGTCGCCAGCCCGGACAGCACCGAACCGACCAGGAAGGTGGCGATCGACAGCTGGAAGAAGAACTTGCGGCCGTAGAGGTCGCCGAGCTTGCCCCACAGCGGCGTCGAGACCGTCGCGGCGAGCAGGTAGGCGGTGATGATCCACGAGATGTGCTCGGCCCCGCCGAGGTCCCCCACGATGGTGGGCAGTGCGGTGGCCACGATCGTCTGGTCGAGGGCCGCCAGCAGCATGCCGAGCAGCAGCCCGACGATGACCAGCACGACGCGACGCGGCGGGAGCGCGTGTGCCGCAGGTGTCACCACCGTCGTCGAGCCCGTCACTCCACCCGATGCAACACCGCCTCGCTGTGAAGTCGCTGAGCCGGAGGGATCAGGCATCGCCGCGCCGTCAGCCGGAGCTGCCCGCACCGGCGAACACCTGGCGGAACAGGTCGCCGGCGTAGCTGGTGGACTCGGGCTCGGCCGGGACCAGCCGGAACGACCGGCGCCCGTCCGGCTCGCGCTGGGCCCGCAGGAAGAGGTGCTCCGGCGCGTGGAGCCGGGCGAGCCCGTGCGAGAGGGTGTAGAGGTGGGTGACGTAGCAGACCCGGACGCCTGCTGCCAGCAGGGAGTCGACGATGTCGCGGGCGATCTGTGATCCCTCCAGCTCGTTGGTGCTGGCGAAGGACTCGTCGAGCAGGAGCATGGCGCCCGGCCGGAGCCGGTCGACCAGGTCGGACATCCTGACCAGCTCGTCGTCGAACTTGCCGTGCTGCAGCGCGGCGTCCTCCTCGCGGCGGTAGTGGGTGAACACGCCGGTCGAGGGGCTGGCCCGGTAGCTGTCGGCCGTCACGAACAGGCCGGCGTCGAGCATCAGCTGGGCCAGACCGATCGCGCGCAGCAGCGTCGACTTGCCGCCCTGGTTGGCGCCGGTCAGCATCAGCAGGGTCCTTCCGTCGGCGTCGAGGTCGCTGCCGACGGGAGCCCGACCGGTGCGCAGCGCCAGGCCTGCGTCGACCAGGCCACGGCAGGTCAGGGCCCGCGAGAGCCGCGGCTCGACCGTGGGTCGACAGGTCGGCACCCCACTGCGCTGGAGGGCCCGGTGCAGCTGGACGCACCCGAGGTAGCACCCCACCTCGAAGGTGAGCCTGCGGAAGAAGTCGAGGACGTGCTCGCTCGACTGCGCCGCCGCGTCGGCGACGGTGTTGATGCCGTGGTCCTGGATCCGGTCCAGGGTGCGTCCGCCGTTCTCGTCGCGCGGGGGCAGGTGATAGGTGTATCCGTGGTGGTTCGGCAGCACCTCCTCGAGCCTGGTCCACCAGGGCGTGGGGGCGGCCTCGCGAAGCGCGTAGTCGACGCCGGTGCAGCCTGGGCCCAGGCGCGCGGTCAGCACCGCTGCGGCGGTGAACTCCAGCTGATGGATGTAGCCGCGCACCTGGGCCAGGTAGGCGTCGTCGAGGTCGTGCTCGACGCTCGCCAGCAGGTTGGTCAGGCCGGCCGAGTGGAACTGACCGCGGTGTGCGACCGCGAAGGCGTGCAGCCGGGCGAGGTAGTCGACCTGGTCGCGCAGGATGGCCACGGACGAGCGCAGGATGGCGCCGGGGTGGTTGGTCGGGATCCACGCGTGCACGCGGCGCTTGGCGTCGATCGCGGTGCCGGCCAGCTCGTACACCGCGCGGATCGCGTCGGGGTGGGCCAGGCAGTCGTCGAGCACGTCCTGGCGGTAACGGATCTGGTCAGGGTCCAGTGGGTCGGCCAGCACGAGCTGGGCCGCGACGTCACGCAGGTAGGCGTCGCCGTCGGCCATCGCGTCCAGGATCGGGGTGATGCCCAGGTCGCGCACCAGGTCGGCGCTCTCGTCCGGCGGTCGCGGGGCGGTGGCGTCCTGGTCGGCGAAGAGCAGTCGGGGCTTCATCGGGTCAGCCTCCTGTCCAGGTCCTCCGGGGTCAGCTGATGCTGCCGGGCCAGGGCGCGGGCGTAGGCCAGCCCGTCCGCGGGGCGCCGCTCGATCCGGTAGGTGCGGCGGGTCGGGTCGGCGGGGTCGACCCCGGCGACCATGCTGACCGTCGTCGGCGAGAGCCGGGACAGCTCGTCGAGGAAGGTCACGCACACGCTCCGCGCGCCGGAGCGTTCGAGCCGGCCCAGCAGGTCGCGTCCGAGCGTGAGCGCGTCGTCCGGCGAGGTCGAGGAGTAGACCTCGTTGAGCAGGACGAGGCCGGCCGGGGTGAGCTGCGCGAGCAGGGCGTGTGCCCGGACGAGGTCGTCGTGCAGGTGACCACGCAGGTCCTCGATGTTCTCGCCCCGCTCGAAGATGGTGACGACCTGGTCGACGAGGGGGATCCTGGCCTGACGGGCCGGCACGGGCGCCCCGGTCGCCGCGAGCAGGTGCAGCTGCCCGAGCATCCGGGCGAAGGTCGTCTTGCCGCCCTGGTTGGGCCCGGTCACCACCAGCAGCCGCTCCTCGTCGGCCAGCCGGCAGTCGCCGGGCACCACCGTGTCCCTCGACCCGTCGAGAACCAGCACGATGTCGAAGCCGCCCCGAACCGAGAGCTCATGGTCGGCGGCGACCTCCGGCAGCGCCCAGGTCACCCCGAGGCCGGCCGTCGCGTCCATGACGTCGAGGTAGGCCAGGTAGAACTGCAGCTCCCGTTCGACCCGTTCCAGCTCCGGGGGGACGAGCGGCCGGTGCCGGGCGCAGAACGCGGCGAGGGAGGCGAACGCGTCCGGGTTGAGCCGGGCCACGAACGAGGCGATCGCCGCCTCGACGTGGTCCATCGCCCCCGGGTCGCGGATCTGTTGCAGGTACGACCTGGGCGCCTGCTGGCGGAACCGTTCGAAGGTGGCCAGCACGCGGGGGGCCAGCTCGGGCTCGTCGGGGTCGACGGGCCGGACCTCGACCCAGTCGCCGTGCACGCGCACCCGGTAGCGGATCGCGTCGAACTGCTCGATGAGCTCGTCGGTCTCGGCGCCCAGGGCCTGGAACCCTGGTGAGGCGACGTACCCCTGGACCCACGACGCGAGGCCCTGCAGGGCGGTCGAACCGAGCGGGGCGGCCACCAGTGCGTCCGCCAGCGTGCGGACGGTGGTCACGTAGTCGCGGGCGACCTGCAGGAACCAGCGGCGCTGCTCCGACCGGTAGTGCAGCCTGTCGGCCATGGCCAGGATCCGCCGGACGTGCGCCAGCCCCTTCGAGAACTCGGTCAGTCCCTCGCGGACCCCCGGGGTGCGCAGGTCGGTGAAGACCTCGTGCCGGTGGGCCACGTCCGGCGCCGACACGAGGGTGGTGAACCACTCGTCGAGGTGGTACTCCGCGCGGCCCGCGGTCAGGCGGTCCACCAGCCGGTCGACGAGCAGGTCCCGGCGTGCCTCCAGGTCGAGCGGTCGGCCCGTCGGCGTCGGGTCGAGCGTGAGCAGGCTGGGCGGGTCGGTGGTGCGGACCGTGTCGGTCGAGGTCGTCGGTGCCATGCCGGTCTCCTTCCGCGCTGTCGCGCTTCAGGGACCGTCAGCGGCGTGCGCCGCGAGTCTGGGCGAGCCCCATCGCCTACTTCG
Source organism: Intrasporangium sp. (assembly GCF_039812505.1). GTDB lineage: Bacteria > Actinomycetota > Actinomycetes > Actinomycetales > Dermatophilaceae > Intrasporangium_A. Next base: position 4,388 of record NZ_JBDIAQ010000101.1, read on the forward strand.
AGTGTAGCGCCGTGGTGGTGACCAGAGCGGCGGCCATCCAGGCCGCGGCATAGCCGAAGGCGACCGTCGGGGACAGCAGCGTCCACAGCACCCCGGCGACCAGCGTCGCGCCGAGGTCACCGGCCGACTGGGTCAGGCCGAGCACGCCGAAGGCGTTGGGCCGCAGGTCGACCGGCAGGCCGAGGGCGACCGTGGCCGACTCGGCGGTCTCGGCGAGCCCGATGCCGATCCCGGCCAGCAGGAACCCGGCGACCACCCCGTGCACGGTGCCGGTGACCGCGAACAGCAGGTAGGCCGCCGTGTAGACCAGGGCACCCGCCGCGAAGACCGGCCGTGGCCCGAGGCGGTCGATGAGCCAGCCACCCAGCAGGGCCGAGCCGGACGCGATGGCGTTGTGGGCGGCATACATCAGGATGGCGGCGCTCGTCGCGGCGCCGGCCGTCCAGCCGACGGAGTGGTGCAGGACGTCGGTGGCGCGCAGGATGAGCAGGGTGGTGGCCAGGTTGCCCAGCTCGAAGCAGGCGACGGGAGCCAGCAGCCGGACGATCCCGGCCCGACACAGCGCGGTCAGGTTCAGCGTCAGGGTGCGCCGGTTGCGGGCGGGGGCGAGCGTCCGGCGGGCCTCCCGCGCGGCGACCGTGATCGCGGCGGCGGCCAGCAGGCTCGGGACGATCGAGAGCAGGATCGCGTGGCGGATCCCGATGACGCCGACCAGCCCGGCCGCCAGCAGCGGACCGAGGACGGCGCCCAGGTTGTCCCCGGCCCGCTCGACGCCGAAGGCACGCCCGTAGGACGTTGCCGGGGCGAGGTCGGTCAGCAGCATGTCCCGAGCGGGCGAGCGCAGGCCCCGGGAGATCCACGCCAGGCTGCGCAGGACCGCGACCTGCCAGACCGCGGTCGCCAGCCCGATGGCGGCGGTGGCGACGGCGGTGCCGAGGTAGCCGCTGGCGGCGACCCGGCCCCGCCGGGCGGGCTCGGCGGCCATCGGCCCGCCCGCCAGCTTGCTGAGGCCGGTCAGCGCATCGGCGACCCCGTCGATGGCTCCGAGCGTGGCCGGCCCGCCGTGCAGCGTCGTGGTGACGAACGTCGGCAACAGTGCGGTGACCAGCTCGTGGCCGGCATCCGAGAACAGCGAGGCTCCGCCGATGCTGAGGACACCGGGGCTGTGCCACCGGGGTGCGTCCGGGGGATCCGTTGCCACGGTGGCCGGTTCGTCGCCGGCCACGTCAGTGGTTGTTGGTGCTCGTCACGGTCAGGGCGCCGGCCCCGTCCCGCGCCAGCAGGGACCAGCTCGCCGGGTCGAGGGGGATGTCGGCGAGGTCGGGGTCGAGTGCGCCGAGGATCGCGTGCAGGACCGCGTCGTGGGTGACCAGGACGAGCGGCGGGTCGGCGACCGGCTCGTCGAGGAAGCCTCCGGCCCGGGCGAGCACGTTCGCGAGCGGCTCGACCCCGGGGGCGGCGTCGACCGACCCCCATTGGGCGATCACCTCGTCACGCGGGTGTCCGGCCCACTGCCCGTAGTCCCGGTCGAGCAGCCGCTCGTCCACCGTGAAGCTCAGCCCGGCCCGGTCCCCGATCATCCGGGCGGTCCGGACGGTCCGCTGCAGCGGGCTGGCGAGGATGCGGTGCGGCCTCCCGTCGGCGAGCATCGGGGCCAGCCGGTCGGCGAGCCGGGCCACGTCCGCCAGCCCGACGTCGTCCAGGGGCGGGTCGAGCAGGCCGCGCAGCCGACCGGCGGCGTTGAGCGCGGTGCGCCCGTGCCGGACGAGGACGAGCGCAGCAGGAGGGGCGTCGTCCGGGTTGGCGAGTGGTGTGCTGTTCATGTCGACTCCATTCCTGCGATGGCCTGCCCGATGGCAAGGCCGAGTGCGGCGGCCGCTACGGACGCCACGAGCGTGACTGCGGCATAACGGATCCCGGTTCCGCTGCCCTCCGCGACCCACAGCCGGGCGGCTTCGACGGAGGCGGTGCTGAACGTCGTGTAGCCCCCGCAGAACCCGGTGCCGAGCACCGCCTCCACGGTGGCGCCGGCGGTGCCGGGCGACCCCGTCGCGAGCAGCCCGGTCAGCAGCCCGAGCAGCAGCGACCCGCTGATGTTGATCACCATGGTGCCGAGCGGCACCCGAAAGGGGTTGCGCCGGGCGAGCAACGAGTCCGTGACGAACCGGGCGGCCGCCCCGAGACCGCCGGCGAGGGCGACGAGCAGGACCGTCATCGGCCCACCTGCCCGGCCCGACGCGGCCGGAGCCCGTGCGCCAGGCGGAAGCCCGTCGCCGCTGCCCCGACGCCGAGGGCGACGCTCACCACCGCGTAGGCCAGCCCGACCACGTGCTCCTGCAGGGTCAGCCGTTGCACCGTCTCGACCGCGAAGGTGCTGTAGGTGGTGAACCCACCGAGCACCCCGGTCCCCAGCCCGAGGCGCACCACCCGGCGCCAACCCGCGTCGTGCCCCGTGCGGGCCAGCAGCTCGAGCAGCAGGCCCAGGACGAACGACCCGATCACGTTGATGGCCAAGGTGATCCAGGGGACAGCGTGGTCCGCCACCGGTGCGAGCTGCTCGAGGGCGCTGCGCGCGGAGGCGCCCAGGGCGCCGCCCACGAAGATGACTCCGAGCAACCGGCGCCGGCGCCGCAGCGCGGGCCGGTTCCGCCGGGGCCGGCTCGCGCTCCGGTCCCGGCCCCCGGTCACTCCCACGGCGCGCGCCCCTCCCAGTCGACGACCTGCACCGGCACGACGAGCACCGGCCGGTGCTGCCGGTGAGACAGCTGCATCGAGACGGACCCGTTCATGAAGTCCGCGACGCGATGGTGCCGCCCGACGTGCGTCCCGACGACGAACGCCGCCGCGTCGACCGCCCGGGCCAGGTGCGTCAGGGCCCGGTCGACCCGCCCGGCCAGGTAGCGGAACTGCCAGGCCACCTGCTCACCAGCCATCCACTCGCCAACCGCCCGGACCAGCTCGGCCTCGCGGTCCGACCAGCCCTCGTCGTCGAGGTCCGGGTCGATGGACAGGTGCCGCACCGTGCCGTCCGGGTACTCCTCGTCGGTGTAGCGGGTGGTGTCGACGTGGGCGAAGTAGAGCGCCGGCGCGCCTGTCGCCTCGGCGAGCGACACCGCGGTGGCGGCGATCACCGGCGGCTGGCCCGGCACGACCGCCACCACGAGCGGGTGGCCGGCGAACTCGGTGATGCGGGACGGGTGCGGCTGCGGCGGGACTCTCTCGCCCATCGGTGACTCTCCAGAGACTGCGTGATGGGCGCGGCTGCCTGCCCATCGGTGGCGGCCCGCGGGCGCGCCGATGAACAGGAACCATCAGCCGGGTGGCGGTTCGGACGCACTGGGCGCCCCGGCGGGATCCATCGCCACCCCTCATCGTAGCGGGCGCGGCCTCGTGACTGTCGAGACGCCATGGGGCGGTATGCCGCTCACCCGGCTCAGCGGCATACCGGCGTTCTCGTTGTGGCACAGCGTGACCCACGGCCGGGCGCGGTACGCTGACGGGTGCGGGTCGATCCCGCTCGGTGGTGGGACCCACCGAGGCGTCCACGTCGAAACGCACGGTGCCGACGGTCCCTGCGAGGGCAGAGGGCGGGCTCATGGCAGGTTCCGCGCACCACGTTCTGGACGACCTCATGCGCCGGGGTCAGGCGTTCTGGCTGCCCCCCGGGGGCTGGGGCAACCGCCTGCCCGACACGGCATGTTCGTGGACCTCGACCGTGTCCTCGGGCTCGACCTGACCCGGCACCGGTTCGACTCCGGCCTCTGGTGAGGCCCGATCCGCTTCTGCCCCAAGCCTCGTCCATCGACCCCGTCCAACGAAAGGTACGACCTTGACCATCCAGATCCGCACCACGAACGCCTTGGAGATCCTCGACTCGCGCGGCCGCCCGACCCTCTCCGTGTCCCTTACCCTGACCGACGGGCTGACCTGTACGGCCGGGGTTCCCGCCGGCGCCTCCACCGGTTCCGGCGAGGCGGTCGAGGTGCGGGACGGCGACCTGCGGCGCTACGGCGGCAGAGGGGTGCGGTCCGCCGTCGCGAACGTCACGGGCCCGATCCGCGCGGCACTGGCCGGGCGGACGTTCGGGGACCTGGCCGAGCTGGACGAGACGCTGCGCAGCCTGGACGGCACCCCGGACAAGGCGCGGCTGGGCGCGAACGCGATCGTCGGGGTGTCCATGGCCGCGGCCCGCGCCTTCGCCGCCGCTGCGGACCAGCCGCTCTGGCGCTACCTGACCCCGCCCGGGGTGGCCCCAGCCCTGCCCGTCCCCCACTTCAACGTCGTCAACGGCGGCGTGCACGCCCCCAACCCGCTCGACTTCCAGGAGTTCATGCTGGCTCCCGTCGGGGCCCCGGACATGGCGGAGGCGGTCCGGGCCGGCGCCGAGGTGTATGCCGTCCTGCGCGCCCGGCTGGCCGCGGCCGGACACGCCACCGGCCTGGGCGACGAAGGGGGCTTCGCCCCCGACCTGACCCGGCCCGAGGAGGTCCTGGACGCGCTCGTGGACGCCATCGTCGCGGCCGGCTACCAGCCGGGACCCGAGGGAGTCGCCATCGCCCTTGACCCGGCCGCCAGCCAGTTCCACCGGGACGGCGCCTACCACGTCGCCGGCCGCGCGATGTCGAGCGCCGAGCTGGTCGACCACTACGCCGAGCTGATCGACAGGTACCCGATCCGGAGCCTGGAGGACGGGCTCGCCGAGGACGACTGGGACGGGTGGGACAGGCTGACCGAACGGCTCGGCGACCGTGTCCAGATCGTCGGGGACGACATCTTCGTGACCGATCCCGAGATCATCGCGGACGCGGCGCGCCGGGGCGTCGGGAACGCCGCGCTGGTCAAGGTCAACCAGATCGGCACCGTGACCGAGACCCTCGAGGCCTTCCGGGTCTGCCGGGAGACCGGCTACGCGGCGATGGTCTCCCACCGTTCCGGGGAGACCCTCGACACCTTCATCGCCGACCTCGCCGTGGGCTCGGGCTGTGGGCAGCTCAAGTCGGGCGCACCTGCGCGCGGCGAGCGCGTCGCCAAGTACAACCGGCTGCTCGAGATCGCCGAGCAGGCCCCGGACCTGCCGTACGCCCGCATCTCCCGGTCACGGACGTAGCCGTAGCGCGTAATGCGGGAGTGGTGGCCGGGTCCGGCGGGACGCCCGGGCGCCTCGTCCCGGGCCGACGCCGCGAAGTCGAGTGGCGCGGTGTCCCGGTCGGCTCCAGACTGGGCACCGGGCCGACATTCCCCCCACGACCCGGACATCCTCGACAGCCGTCGTACCGTCCCCGCCCTGCCCGCGAGCCGGCCCGGGCAAGCCGACAAAGGAGCTCGTGTCATGCGTTGGAAGCGAATCGGCACCCGTCTCGGGGCCGGCGTAGCGGCCGCGGCCATGGCCGTCGGCGTCACCGCAGCCGTGGCGGGAGCCACCGGCACCCACCGGGCGAGCCTTGCCGGGAACCCGGACGGCGTGCTGCCTGCGCAGCATCGGGCGACGCTCCCCCTGACCCAGTACGTCGACCCGGTCATCGGCGGCGCGGTGCCCCGGACGAGCGGGTATGCCGCCAACATCAACCCCGGCGCGAAGGTGCCCTTCGGGTTCACCCACTTCGGGCCGGACATGCCACGGACGAACTTCAACGGCTCGGGCGGCTACCTCACCAAGGCCGACCCGACCTCCGAGCGGGTCAACTTCTTCAGCCTCACCCACCTGAACGGGGTCGGCTGTCCCGGGCAGGGCACCGTCGGCATGATGCCCGCCTCGGCCCCGACACCAGTCTCGACGCCCGACGGGCGTCCGCTCGGGGTCCGGTTCGCGACGGCATCCGAGAAGGCCGCCCCCGGGTACTACTCGGTGACCCTGGACAACGGGGTCAAGGTCGAGCTGACCGCCACCGAGCGCACCGGGATGGCGCGGTTCACCTACCCGGGCGAGGACGCCGGGTACTTCTCGCTCGACACCCGGCTGAACGGCAACAGCAACGCGCCCTGGACCGCCGGACGCATCCAGGCCAAGAACGTCTCGCTCACTGTGGGCGATGACGGGCGGACGCTCACCGGCCGGTCCGTCGCGCCGGCGTTCTGCACGCCATACGGCACCCCGTACAACTCGCCGGTCTACTTCTACGCCGAGCTCGACAAGCCGCTGCGTGCCCAGTCCGGGGCCGGCACGGTCAACACGGTCCAGGACGGCGCGGCGCTGCTGCAGTACGACCTGACCGCGGCCGATCCCACCCTCACCATGCGCGTCGGGATCTCGGCCGTCAGCGTCGCCAACGCGCGGCTGAACCTGCAGGCCGAGAACGCCCGGTCGTCGTTCGACCGGGTCCGGGCCGCCGCCGACCGCAAGTGGAACGAGCGGCTGAACGCCATACAGATCGACCGGGCGGCCAACCCGCGGGCGCTGAGCCCCGTCCAGCGCGACGCGCTCGTCAAGTTCTACTCCGCCCTCTACCGCGTGTTCGTCGGCCCGACGATCTACTCCGACGTCAACGGCGACTTCCGCAGCATGCAGGGCTCGAGACCCGTGCCGAGCACGGTCGACGTCGCAGGAGCCGTCGACGAACGGCCGGTCGCGAACGTGCGCGACTACACCTGGCAGCGGCCGGATGGCCGCACCGGCCGCTACACGACCCACTACACCGGCTTCTCGATGTGGGACACCTACCGGTCCGAGGCGCAGCTGCTCGCGCTGCTCGCGCCCCGCGAGTCGGCCGAGATGATGCAGTCCCTGGTCGTCGACGCGCAGCAGTGCGGCGCGTTCCCGCACTGGGTCGACGCGAGCGACGACTCGACGCCGATGTCCGGTGACAACGCGCTGCCGGTCATCGCCGGCACCTACCAGTTCGGCGTGCGCGACTACGACCTCGTCACCGCCGCACGCCTGGTCAAGCAGTCGGCCTTCGACCCGACCAGCGCCTGCAACGGCAACAGGAGCTTCCCGGGCCTCACCGACTACCTGCAGGCCGGGTACTACCCCGACACCTCCTCGCCCAACATCGAGCGCTACAACAGCGACCGGGCGGCGGCGGCGTTCCTCGACACCCTGCCCCGGTCCGTGCGAGCGAACCCGAAGGTGGCGATCAGCGACGCCGACATCGCCGGGCTCTACGACCGGGCCGGGTGGTGGCGCACCATCCTCGACCCGGGCACGAAGGCCATCGCCGCCCGGAAGGCGCCGACCACACCCGGCACCCCCGGGGAGTGGACCACGGGCTGGTTCCACGAGTCGACCGAGCCGAACTACTTCTGGTCCTTCGGCTACGCCTGGACCGACCTGATCGACGCGACCGGCGGCAAGGCGGCAGCGGTCGAGCGGCTGAACGCGCTCTTCTCGGTCGACACCGCGCTGACCAAGGTGCCGACCGCCGCGCAGCTCAACGGCGGACAGGACTCGCAGGGGTTCTACATCGGCAACGAGATGGGCTTCCCGGCACCGTGGGCCTACAACTGGGCCGGCGCTCCCGCCTCGACCCAGTACGTCGTGCAGCAGATCATGAACCAGACCTTCAGCACCGGCCGCGACGGCCTGCCCGGCAACGACGACATGGGGGCCACGTCCAGCTGGTACGTGTTCGCCGCCCTCGGCATGTTCCCGACGGTGGCCTCGGCCCCCGGGCTGTCGCTGTCGACCCCGCAGTTCCCCCGGCTGACCATGTGGACGGGCGACCGGCCGGTGCGCATCACGACCAGCGCCGACGCGGCGGGCGCGCCGTTCATCCGGTCGCTGACGGTCAACGGCCGGGCCCATCCGGGCTCGTGGCTGCCGCTGCGCACCATCCGGTACGGGGCCTGGCTGAACTTCGGGCTCGGGGCCGCCCCGTCGCAGTGGGCCGCCGCCGAGGAGCTGACGCCGCCGTCCGGCGCCGACGCGGACTACACCCGGATGACGGCCGCCGACGACCGGTGGGGTGGGTTGCCCGGAAGGCCGTGACGCCCGGGCGACGGTCGCTACCCGACCACACACAATCCGACCACGGCCGGAAAGACCACGGCCCC
>NZ_JBDIAQ010000102.1:0-12275 GCF_039812505.1 Intrasporangium sp.
CTGCACTGTCGATCGGGGCGGGCGGGGTCACTCGTACAGGATGTACTCCGGCTCGGGCGTGAGCGCGAGCACCTGCTTGGGCGTCATGAGCGGCCCGAAGCGGCGGTCCTCCTCGTAGAACAGCTTGAAGCCGGGGTGGACCGAGCGGGGGCGGCCCTTCATCACGGCCCGGTAGGTGTGCTCCTTCATCTGCCGGCTGCCGATCCCGTCGACCGACTTGACGACGGCGACCCCGGGGTGCGACCGGATCGCCTGCTGGTCACGCACCACCGAGACGGCGACCTGGTGGAACACGAGGACCTTCTGCGGCAGGTCGTCGGCCGCGACGATGCCGGACAGGTAGCGGGCCACCGAGTCGATCTCCTGGCCTGTCGTGTGGCCGTAGACCCGCATCGGCACCTGGCCCGGCCCCATCCGCCATTCCGGGTCGAGGGCGATCCCGACATCGGGCTCCCTGAGCCACTTCGCGTAGGCCCTGACCTCAGTGAGGAAGTCGGACCGGCCCGGCTGGATGTTCAGCAGGAGCAGCCCCTGCACCTTGCGGGCCGCCGCGAGGTGGCGCGCGATCAGGGCGTCCGAACTCCTGGTGCGGTACATCCCGTCCCGCCCGGGGCTGCCCTGCACCACGGTCGCGATCAGCTCGAGCACCGGCAGGACGGTGCGCCCGTCGGCATAGGGCTTGGCCACCTTCTCGATCTCGCGGGCCCGGTCGTCGAGGTCCCCGACACCGAGCCGGCCGAGCGCCGTCGAGCCGGGGTGACCCGCGAAGCCGACGAGGCGGTAGTGCGGGAAGATCGCGCGCCCGCCCCTGGGCAGCTCGACCGGTGAGGTGGCTGTCGGGGTCGGTGTCAGAGTGGGGGCGGGCTGCGCCGACCCCGGCCGCGCCGACGCCGCACCGGACACTCCAGATGTCGGCGAGCCCGCCTGTGGCCGGTCGGACGCCCCGACGCAGCCGGAGGCGAGCAGGACGGTCGACAGGGCCGCCGCGAGCACCGCCGGCCCGCCCCGACCTGACTGCATGACCACGCCCCTGACCAGACCGAGCCCACGACGAGCGGGCGGCCCGCACCCGCGGGCCTGCACAGCAGGGTACGTCGCGCCCGGAATGCCCGGGCGGCACGCCACGCGCACTCGATACGCTGAAGCGGTGCCGCGCTGGACGGCATACCCATCCGATCACGCAAGGAGCCACACCCGTGTCTGCGAACATCAGCGTCACCGTCGCCGGAAGCGAGCGATCGGTGGCGGAGCGCACGACGGCGGGCGAGCTCTTCGCCGACCGGCGCGAGGTGGTAGTCGCGCGCGTCAACGGCGTGCTGCGCGACCTCTTCCACGTGCTTGCGCCCGGCGACGTCGTCGAGCCGGTGCCGATCGACAGCGAGGACGGGCTGGCCGTGCTCCGCCACTCGGCCGCACACGTGCTCGCTCAGGCCGTGCAGCAGGTCAACCCCGACGCTCGGCTCGGCATCGGGCCGCCGATCCGCGACGGGTTCTACTACGACTTCGACGTCGCCGAGCCGTTCCAGCCGGAGGACCTCAAGGCCCTCGAGAAGGTCATGCAGCGGATCGTCAACGAGGGCCAGACCTTCGCCCGGCGCGTCGTGACGGATGCCGACGCGCTGCGCGAGCTCACCGGCGAGCCGTACAAGTGCGAGCTCGTCGGCCTCAAGGGCGGCGCGGGCGAGGCGGCCGAGGGCGCAGGAGTCGAGGTCGGTGCGGGCGAGCTGACCATCTACGACAACCTGCGCCGCGACGGCACCCGCGCGTGGGGAGACCTGTGCCGGGGACCGCACCTGCCGAGCACCAAGCTGATCGGCAACGCCTTCAAGCTGATGCGCTCCGGGGGCGCGTACTGGCGCGGGTCGGAGAAGAACCCACAGCTGCAGCGGATCTACGGCACCGCCTGGCCGAGCAAGGACGAGCTGAAGGCCTACCTGGACCGGCTCGCCGAGGCCGAGCGGCGCGACCATCGCAAGCTCGGCGCCGAGCTCGACCTCTTCTCCTTCCCCGAGGAGCTCGGGTCCGGGCTCGCGGTGTTCCACCCCAAGGGCGGGGTCATCAAGCGTGAGATGGAGGACTACGTCCGCCGGCGCCACATCGAGGAGGGCTTCCTCTACGTGGGCACCCCCCATATCAGCAAGGACGGCCTGTTCCACACCTCCGGGCACCTGCCGTACTACGCCGACACGATGTTCCCGCCGATGCACCTGGAGGGCGCGGAGTACCGCCTCAAGGCGATGAACTGCCCGATGCACAACCTCATCTACTCCTCGCGCCAGCGCTCCTACCGCGAGCTGCCGCTGCGCTATTTCGAGTTCGGGTCGGTCTACCGCTACGAGAAGTCCGGGGTCGTACACGGGCTCACCCGGGTGCGCGGTATGACGCAGGACGACTCCCACTCGTACGTGACCGCCGAGCAGGCCCCGGGCGAGGTCAAGCACCTGCTCGACTTCGTGCTGTCCCTGCTGCGCGACTTCGGGCTCGAGGACTTCTACCTCGAGCTGTCCACCCGCGACACCGAAGGGGAGAAGAGCGCGAAGTTCATCGGCTCGGACGAGCAGTGGGAGGCGGCGACCGCCATCCTGGAGAAGGTTGGTCTGGAGTCCGGCCTCGAGCTGGTGCCCGACCCCGGCGGGGCGGCCTACTACGGGCCGAAGATCTCGGTGCAGGCCCGCGACGCGATCGGCCGGACCTGGCAGATGTCGACCATCCAGTACGACTTCAACCAGCCCGAGCGGTTCGGGCTCGAGTACCAGGCGGCCGACGGGTCGAGACAGCAGCCGGTCATGATCCACTCCGCGAAGTTCGGCTCGATCGAGCGGTTCCTCGGCGTCCTCGTCGAGCACTACGCCGGTGCCTTCCCGGTGTGGCTCTCACCGGTCCAGGTGCTCGGCGTGCCGGTGGCGCAGGAGTACGCCGACTACCTGACCGGCGTGCTGGACCGGATGCGGGCCGCAGGCGTACGCGTCGAGCTCGACGCGAGCGACGACCGGTTCCCGAAGAAGATCCGCAACGCGAGCCGGTCCAAGGTGCCCTACGTGCTGATCGCCGGTGAGGAGGACCGGGCGGCCGGGGCGGTGTCCTTCCGGTTCCGCGACGGGTCGCAGCAGAACGGGGTGCCGGTCGCGGACGCGATCGCGCAGGTGCTGCGGGCGATCGAGACGCGCGCGCAGGTGTGACCCGGCGACCCGGGAGGCAGCACCCTCGGGCGCTTGCGGCAGCCCTTGCGCCTTGCTCGGGCCTGGGCGACAATGGCTGGTACCGGACCGCTGTGCGCGGGACGATTTCCTCGCAGCGCATTGGCGCGCGAGGAACAGAAGGCCCGGAAACTCATACTTTCCGGGCCTTCACGTACCTGTCGGCACCGGCCCCGCGGCTCTCACACCCGCGGGGCCGACTGCTACCCCCCGAGTACCGACGCCTCGACCGAGACCCGCCGGTCGCACCCCGGGTGCGGCACGAGGTGCGGCAGATCAGGATGACGACCTCATCGGATCCGACCCCGCGGGAGCGGCGACCCCGCGAGCTGGAGGTACACGTGTACGTCTTCCGGGACCGTGTCGACGCCGGACGTCGCCTCGGGCAGCGGCTGGCCCGGATGCCGCTCGAGGACCCCGTCGTCCTCGGGCTGCCACGCGGCGGCGTACCGGTCGCCGCGCAGGTGGCCCGGCGCCTGGGCGCCCCGCTCGAGGTCATCGTGGTGCGCAAGCTCGGCGTGCCCAGCCAGCCCGAGCTGGCCATGGGTGCCATCGGCGAGGGCGGCACCCGGATCCTGGACGAGGGGATCGTGCGGGCCGCGCGGGTCGACGAGAGGCAGCTGGCGCAGGTCGAGCAGCGGGAGCGGGCCGTTCTCGACAAGCGCGTCGGCCGGCTGCGCCGCGGCCGCCGGCGGGTCGACCTGACCGGGCGGACGGCCGTCATCGTCGACGACGGCATCGCCACCGGAGCCACCGCCCGGGTCGCCTGCCTCGTCGCGCGGGCACTCGGCGCGCGTCGTGTCGTGGTGGCCGCTCCCGTGGGGCCACCCCACGTCGAGCAGCAGCTGCCCGAGGCCGACGTCGTGGTCTGCCTGGAACGCCCCTGGCGGTTCCGTGCCGTCGGCGGCGTCTACGACGACTTCGAGCCGACCACGGACGACGAGGTGGCCCGGATCCTCGCCGAAACCGCCGGCCAGGCCCCACCGGAGGACCCCGACGACGGAGGGACCCTGCGATCTCACACATCGCAGGGCCCAGACCATTGAACACGCGAAAGGGCCGATCTCCCAATCGACACGCTGCGAGGGCACCCGAGTGCACCCCATAGGATCGCGGGCATGACGGACCGGAACGAGGAGGCGTCGCCGTCGGTGCGCATCGAGGGCGTCGACGACCTCGTGCACGTCGGGGACGGCTTCGAGCGGCTCTGGACGCCGCACCGGATGGCCTACATCGTGGGGGACAAGCCCACCGACGAGCCCGGCACGGGGTGCCCGTTCTGCACCGCCCCCAGCCGGGACGACGCCGACGGGCTCATCGTGCGCCGGGGCGAGCTGTGCTACGTGGTGATGAACCTGTTCCCCTACAACCCGGGGCACGTGCTGGTCTGCCCGTACCGCCACGTCTCCCTGTACGTGGACCTGACCGACGACGAGACCGAGGAGTTCACCCGGCTGACCAAGCAGGCCCTGCGCGCCCTGCGGTCCGCCTCCGAGCCGCACGGCTTCAACCTCGGGATGAACCAGGGGGCCGTCGCCGGCGCCGGGGTGGCCGCGCACCTGCACCAGCACATCGTCCCGCGCTGGGCCGGGGACATGAACTTCCTGCCCATCGTCGGGCAGACCAAGGCGCTGCCCGTGCTGCTCGAGGACACGCGCGAACAGATCGTCGCGAACTGGCCCGGTGCCGGTCAGTAGGCTGACGACACCATGCTCAACCGTCTCATGCGAGCGACGATGACCAAGTTGCTCAGCCCGCTCGCCCACGTCCTGCTCAAGCTGGGCATCAGCCCGGACGTCGTCACGACCGTCGGGACGCTCGGTGTCTGCTTCGGCGCGCTGGCCTTCTTCCCGCGCGGACAGCTGTGGGTCGGCGTGCTCGTCATCACCGCGTTCGTGTTCTCCGACACCGTCGACGGCATCATGGCCCGGGCCTCCGGCCGGTCGACCAAGTGGGGCGCCTACCTCGACTCGACCCTGGACCGCATCGGCGACGCCGCGATCTTCGGCGGCCTCGTGCTCTACTACGCGGGCCGCGGCGACAACCCGGTCATGGCCGCCCTCGCCCTGGCCTGCCTGATCCTCGGCAGCGTGGTCTCGTACGCCAGGGCCCGCGCCGAGGGCCTCGGCTTCACCGCGAACGTCGGCATCGCCGAGCGGGCCGACCGGCTCGTCGCCGTGCTGGTCGCGACCTTCTTCGCCGACGTCCTGCGCGTGCCGGCGCTGCTCGGCGGCGTGCTGGGCCTGCTGGCCGTCGCGAGCCTCGTCACGGTCGTGCAGCGCATGTTGACCGTCCGGCGCCAGGCCCTCGCCGCGGGAGAGGTCTCGGGTTGACACGCGCACCGCTCAGCGGGCGGCTCACCGGGCAGGTGAGCGTCCTCGGGTTCCGGGTCGGGTGGTCCGCCGTCCGCGCCATGCCCGAGCGGGCGGCATACGCCCTGTTCGACCGCATCGCCGACGTGGTGGTGCTGCGCGGTGGCACCGGCGTGGTGCGGTTGCGCAGCAACTACGCGCGGGTGCGGCCGGAGCTGACGGCGGGTGAGCTCGACGAGCTGGTCCACGACGGGGTCCGCTCGTACATGCGCTACTACTGCGAGGCCTTCCGGCTGCCCTCCCTGACTCCGGAGCAGATCGACCGTGCGGTGACCGCGACCGGGTTCGAGCAGCCGCGCGACGTGTGCCGGGCGGGCGGGACCGCGGTCGTCTTCGTGGGTCACCTCGGCAACTTCGACCTCGCCGCGGCGTGGTCGGCGCGCAACCTCGCGCCCGTCACGACCGTTGCAGAGCGCCTCAAGCCGGAGGAGGTGTTCCAGGAGTTCCTCGCCTTCCGCAACAGCATCCAGATGGACATCATCCCGCTCGAGGGCGGCGACAACCCGTTCCACGAGCTGCTGCGCACCGCGAGGCGCGGCGGCCGGCTGATCGCCCTGGCCAGCGACCGCGACCTGACCGCCAACGGCGTGGAGGTCGACCTGCTCGGGCACCGTGCCCGGATGGCCAAGGGACCGGCGCTGCTCGCGCTGCTGACCGGCTCACCCCTGTATGCCGCCCGCGTCCACTACGAGCAGGCCCCCCGCGGCGCGGGGCTGGGCGGTCACCGCACGGTTATCGATATCGGCCCGCGCCTCACCCCGCGCATCGAGGGCACCACCGCCGAGCAGGCCCACGACCTCGTCCAGCAGTGCGCCGACCACCTCGCCGAGGCCATCCGCACCCACACCAGCAGCTGGCACATGCTGCAGCGGGTGTTCGTCGAGGACCTCGACCCCGCGGTGCGCGGCACCGAGGTCACGCCGTGAGGATCGCGCCGTGAGGATCGGCATCGTGTGCCCCTACTCGTTCGACGTGCCAGGCGGGGTGCAGTTCCACGTGCGGGACCTGGCCGAGTACTTCATCGGGGACGGGCACCAGGTGTCCGTCCTCGCGCCCGCGGACAGCGACACCCGGCTGCCCGGATACGTCGTCTCCGCGGGTCGCGCCACCCCGGTGCGCTACAACGGCTCGGTGGCCCGGCTCAACTTCGGACCGGTCACGGCCGGCAAGGTCAGCCGGTGGCTCGACCACGGGGAGTTCGACGTGCTGCACCTGCACGAGCCGGTCACCCCCAGCGTCAGCTTTCTCGCCCTGACCGCCGCGGAGGGTCCCATCGTCGCCACCTTCCACACCTCGATGATCCGGTCGCGCACGCTGCAGACCGCCTACCCGATCGCGCGTCCGAGCCTGGAGAAGATCGCGGGGCGGATCGCGGTCAGTGAGGACGCCCGCCGCACGGTCACCACGCACCTCGGGGGTGACGCCGTCGTCATCCCCAACGGGGTCTACGTCGACCGGTTCGCCCGGGCCGCGCGGCGGCCCGAGTGGGTCGGCACCCCCGAACGGCCCACCGTCGCCTTCCTCGGCCGGATGGCCGAGCCACGCAAGGGGCTGCCGGTCCTCGCGGCGGCCGTGCCCGCGATCCTGCGCGAGATCCCCGGGCTGCGCGTGCTGGTCGCCGGCCCCGGGGACGTGGAGCACGTCACCGCGGGTATGCCGCCGGCAGCCGCGGCCGCCTGCGAGTTCCTCGGGGCGGTGTCCGACGAGGACAAGGCCACCCTGTTCGCCTCTGCCGACGTCTACGTCGCCCCGAACACCGGCGGCGAGAGCTTCGGCATCATCCTCATCGAGGCGATGTCGGCCGGCTCGTGCGTGCTCGCCAGCGACCTGTCGGCCTTCTCCCGTGTCCTCGACGGGGGCCGCGCCGGGCCGCTGTTCCGCAACGAGGACCCGGCCCACCTGGCCGAGGCCCTCGTCGGCCTGCTGCGCGACCCGGCCCGTCGCGCCACGTTCGCCGAGGCCGGCCGGCAGCGCGCCCGCCAGTTCGACTGGTCGGTGGTGGCGGCCCGGATCATGGCGGTCTACGAGACCGTCATCGAGGGCCGTAGCCTGGCGCAGGCCCAGCCGGCCAGCCGGTGGAGCCGCTTCCTGCGAGGGGGTCTGGGTCGATGACCGGCACGCTCACCTGGGTCTTCGCGGTCCTGTTCGTCCTCGTCGTGGTCGCCTGGTACCTCACCTACTCGGCGGCCCGCCTCGACCGGCTGCACGTGCGGCTCGTGGGGACGGTTGCGGCCCTGGACGCCCAGCTGGTGCGGCGGGCCGAGTCTTCGCTCGAGCTGGCCAACAGCGGGCTCGTGGACGGGGCGACGGCGCTCGTGCTGGCCGGTGCCGCGGCGCAGTCGCTCGAGTCACCCGGCGAGGAGGGCGTCATCCGCGAGGCGATCGAGAGCGACCTCACCGAGGCCCTCGCGCTGGCCCTGACGCCACGGGTCGTCGACCACCTCAGGCAGACCGGCCCGATCGGCCAGGACTACCTCGACGGGCTCTCCTCGGCGTGCCTGCGCGTCCAACTCGCCCGCCGCTTCCACAACGACGCGGTCACCGACGTCCGACGGGTCCGGCGACAGCTCGTCGTGCGGGTCTTCCACCTCGCGGGCCACACCCCGATGCCGGTGACCGTGGAGTTCGACGACGCGGTACCCGCCGGACTGGACCGCTGAGGGCGCCCACCGCGGACACCCGCTCGGGGCTGGCAGGTTCTCGCCGTAGGCTTGGTGCGTTCCGCTGGGGAACCGCTCACCGAGAAAGCAGGAGACCGTGAACACCACTGGGCAGGCGGGCCTGACGCCCGCGTCCGAGACGAGCACCGGGACGACCCGCGTCAAGCGCGGGATGGCCGAGATGCTCAAGGGCGGCGTCATCATGGACGTCGTGACGCCCGACCAGGCCAAGATCGCCGAGGATGCCGGCGCGGTCGCGGTCATGGCGCTCGAGCGGGTCCCTGCGGACATCCGCGCCCAGGGCGGCGTCTCCCGGATGAGCGACCCCGACATGATCGACGGCATCATCGCGGCCGTGTCCATCCCCGTCATGGCCAAGGCCCGGATCGGCCACTTCGTCGAGGCCCAGGTGCTGCAGAGCCTCGGGGTCGACTACGTCGACGAGTCGGAGGTGCTGACCCCCGCCGACTACGCCAACCACATCGACAAGTGGGCCTTCACCGTGCCGTTCGTCTGCGGCGCCACCAACCTCGGCGAGGCCCTGCGCCGGATCACCGAGGGCGCGGCGATGATCCGGTCCAAGGGCGAGGCCGGCACCGGTGACGTGTCCAACGCGACGACCCACATGCGCCAGATCCGCGCCGAGATCCGTCGCCTGCAGAACCTGCCGGAGGACGAGCTCTACGTCGCGGCCAAGGAGCTGCAGGCACCGTACGACCTCGTCGCCGAGGTGGCCCGGGCCGGCAAGCTGCCGGTCGTGCTGTTCACCGCCGGCGGCATCGCCACCCCGGCCGACGCCGCGATGATGATGCAGCTCGGCGCGGAGGGCGTCTTCGTCGGCTCCGGCATCTTCAAGTCGGGCAACCCGGCCAAGCGCGCCGAGGCGATCGTCAAGGCGACCACCTTCTACGACGACCCCGACGTCATCGCCAAGGTCTCCCGGGGGCTCGGCGAGGCCATGGTCGGCATCAACGTCGAGGAGATCCCGCAGCCGCACCGCCTGGCCGAACGCGGCTGGTGAAGGGCAACGGGACCGTCACACGCGGTGATGCCCCCGGGCCTGTCCGGGGTGCGGACCTCACGATGCAGGTCGATCATGCGATCGACGCCGTCGGGCAGCCCGGCGACGAGTCCGTAGAGCTGCGTCGCGCCGCGAACGCCCGACCGGTCGAGGTATCGAGAGCCTGATGGACGCGGCCGACTCGGGTCTCCGGCGGGTGGCGGACCTGTGAGGCTCACGACGTCAGGCGTCGTACACCTCCTTGGCCATCCGGAACGCCGCCCACGCCTTGGGCCAGCCTGCGTAGAACGCAGCGTGCGTGAGCACCTCTGCCATCTCCTCGGCCGTGACGCCGTTGCTCCTCGCCCGGGCGATGTGTCCGCGCAGCGAGCTGTCCAGCACGCCGCCGGCCAGCAACGCCGTCACCGTCACGATGCTCCGGTCACGCGTCGACAGCTGGCTCTCGCGACTCCACACCTGCCCGAAGAGCACGTCGTCGTTGAGCTCGGCGAACTTCGGCGCGAAGTCACCGAGGATGTCCCTACCTGCCGTCACCTTGTCCATCGCCCTCTTCCTCTCACTTGCCGCTGTAGACCGGGAACCTGCTGTGCTTTCCGTAGTCCCGTGCCCGCATCTCCCGCAACGACCCCATGTCGGGCTCGGAGATGACGAAGTCGACCTGCGCGTTGGACCGCATGTGCTCGGGGTTGGCGGTCTTCGGCAGCGACACCGTGCCCAGCTGCAGGGTGTAGCGGATGCACAGCTGGGGGACGGTCACGCCGTAGCGTTCGGCCATCGCCCGGACGTCCGCGTTCCTCAGGATCTCGCCGTGTGCGATCGGCGAGTACGCCTCCACGAGGATGCCCTTGCTCTCGCAGTAGGAGATGAGCTCGGTCGGCGTGTTGCCCGGGTGCACGAGGATCTGGTTCACGTGCGGGACGACCGTGCCGCCCGCCAGGATGTTCTCCAGGTCCTCCCGCAGGAAGTTCGAGACGCCGATGGAGCGCAGCCGGCCCGCCCGGTAGGCCTCCTCGAGGGCGCGCCAGGCCGCGCGGTTGCCCTCGGCGTAGTCGCCGCCGCGGAAGTCGTCCCACGGCTGTGGCGCGTGGATGAGCATGAGGTCGACGTGGTCCAGGCCCAAGGTCTCGAGGGACCCGTCGATCGCCGCCGCTGCGCGGTCGTGGTCCTTGATCTCGGCGGCGAGCTTGGTGGAGACGAACAGGTCCTCGCGAGCGATCCCGCCGGTGCGCACGCCCTCGCCGACGCCGCGCTCGTTGCCGTACGCCTGCGCGGTGTCGATGTTGCGGTAGCCGAGCGCGACCGCCTCGCGAACGGCCTGCGCGGCCTTGTCGTCGTCGATGAACCAGGTGCCGAGCCCGAGCCTGGGGATCGCGACGCCGTTGGACAGCAGGTAGGTCTCGTCCAGGATCATGCGCCCTGCACCTTCTCGCCCAGTCGGGCGTACTCCTCGTCGGTGACCGGTTCCAGCCACTCGTTCCGGACGTCCTCGCCGGGTACCGCGACCGCGATGTGGGTGAACCAGGAGTCCGCCTTGGCGCCGTGCCAGTGCTTCTTCCCGGCGGGGACGACGACGACCGATCCCGGCAGCAGGCTGACCGGCTGCTCTCCCTCGCCCTGGTACCAGCCGCTGCCGGCCGTGGCGAGCAGGATCTGCCCACCACCGCTCGAGGCCTGGTGGATGTGCCAGTTGTTCCGGCATCCCGGCTCGAAGGTCACGTTGCCGATGACGACGCCCTCGGTGGTCAGCATGTGCAGGTAGCTCTGGCCGGTGAAGTACTCGGCGAAGGCCTCGTTCGTCTCCCCACGGGGGAAGATGGTGTCGAAGTCGTGCTCGCTCATATCCGTTTCCTTTCTGGTTCTCGGACAAGGCATCAGCTGGGTCCGAAGGCCAGCCACGCTCCATCCGGTATCTGCGGTCGTGAAGCCGGTCGTGGCGTGACCCGTCCATCGGCTGCCACCGTCCCGTCGCCCGTGCACTCCTCGACGGTAGGTCGCCACGCCCGGATCAGGGAGTCCCTGCCGGTACCACCATCGGCCCTTGCTCAGCGCGTCTCCCTGGTCCCGCCTCTCGTGGCGCGACTATCGTGCTGGACAATCGGACACTGGAGGTCGGCGCGATGGATGCAGGGCTCGAAGACCTGGCGGGGCGCCTCGGTGACGGAGCCCTGGTCACCGGCGCGGAGTCGATGGAGCGCTACACGCACGATGACGCCGAGTGGGCCCCCTACGGCAGGCCGATCGCGGTGGTCCGGGCGAGCTCGACCGGCGAGGTGCAGCATACGGTGCGCTGGTGCGCCGAGCGGCGGGTGCCGATCGTCCCCCGGGGCGCGGGCACCGGGCTTTCGGGGGGTGCCAACGCCGTCGAGGGCTGTGTCGTGCTCAGCCTGGAGCGGATGGCGCAGGTCCTCGCGGTCAACACGGCCGAACGCTACGCAGTGGTGCAGCCGGGCGTGGTCAACGACGACCTGCGGGCCCGGGTCGCCACGGACGGGCTCTGGTACCCGCCCGACCCGGCCAGCTCGCCCTGGTCGACGATCGGCGGGAACGTCGCCACGAACGCCGGAGGAGTCTGCTGCGTCAAGTACGGCGTGACCGGCGACTACGTGCTCGCCCTCGAGGTGGTCACCGCGCAGGGCGAGGTGATCCGGGTCGGTCGCCGCACCGCAAAGGGGGTCGTGGGATACGACCTGTGCGCGCTGCTCGTCGGGTCGGAGGGCACCCTCGGGGTCGTCACCGAGATCACCGTGCGGCTGCGCCCGCTACGTGCTCCGGAGCGTACGGTCGCGGGCTACTTCGACTCGCTGACCGACGCCGGCCGGGCCGTGGCCGCGCTCAGTGAGGCCGGGGTGATCCCGTCCGCGCTCGAGCTGGTGGACCGCTACTGCCTCGAGGCCGTCGACGCGTGGAAGCACATGGGACTGTCCGTCGACGCGAGCGCCGTCCTGCTGGGCCGGACCGACGCGGCCGGGGAGGCCGGCGAGCTCGAGGCGAAGCTGATGGCCGAGTGCTTCGAGAAGGGCGGGGC
>NZ_JBDIAQ010000103.1:0-12257 GCF_039812505.1 Intrasporangium sp.
GGCGGCGGCGAGCTCTTCCGGCCGGTCGGCGCGGTGCAGCTCGATCCCCATGCGCGTGACTCTATGGCAGCGGCCCGTTCGTGCCGACCGGTGGTGCTGCCCTCGGTCGTGGTCGGTCGGTGCCGGTCGGGGCCGGGCCTTCGACTATCGGGCCGCGGCTGGATAGTGGGTGGTGGTCGGGGGGTTGGGTCCTCGACTATCCGACCGCGGCTGGATAGTGGGTGGTGGTCGGTGGGTCGGGCCCTCGACTATCCGACCGCGGCTGGATAGTGGGTGGTGGTCGGGGGGTTGGGCCTTCGACTATCGGGCCGCGGCTGGATAGTGGGTAGTGGTCGGAGGCCGCGACGCAGCGGGCGGGGCCGAGTCCAGGAAGTACGCAGCACCCGAGGACTCGCCGTCCGGGCCAGAATGGGCGGTGACCGGGAGGGCAGGGTGCAGCGGTGACCCCGAGATGGTGGGCTCTGGCGGCACTGGTCGTGCTCGCCGTCGCACTGGCCGTTGCGGGGGTCGTGCTGGTGCCCTGGCGGGTGCCGCGTCCGGACCGTGCCGACCGGGAAGCGGCGTTCCGCGAGGTGCCGCCCGACGTGGTGACCAAAGGCCGGGCGCTGCACGCTGCGCTGCGGCCCGCCTCGTACGCCTCCCGGCTGGTGGGACTGGTGGTGGCGATGTTGCTCGGGTTCACCCCGGCGGGCGCCCGGGTCGTTGCCTGGGTCGGTCGGCCGTTTGCCGGGCAGTGGCTGGCCGAGGCGGTGCTGGGCGGGCTTGTCGTCCTGGCGATGCCGTGGCTGGCCCGGCTGCCGTTCGGCGCGTGGCGCCATACCGTGCTGCGCGGCCACGGGCTGTCCACCCAGGGCTGGGGCGGCTGGACGGTGGACCTGCTCAAGAGCTGCACCATCGCCGTCGTGACGGGTGCAGCCGGGCTCGCCGGGTGCTACGCCTTGACCCGGTTCGTTCCCGACTGGTGGTGGGCGTACGGCGCGGTCGGTGCCGCCGCGCTGGTGGTGCTGCTCTCGTTCGTCTCGCCGGTCCTCCTCGAACCGGTGTTCAACCGGTTCGCCCCGATGCCCGCCGGGCCGTTGCGTGACGAGCTGGTCGCGATGGCGGCCCGGGACGGCCTGCCGGTGCGGGACGTGCTGGTCGCCGACGCCTCGCGCCGCACCGTCGGACTCAACGCCTACGTGTCCGGCCTCGGGGCCACCCGGCGGATCGTGGTCTACGACACGTTGTTGCACGCGGCGCCGGCCGGTGAGGTACGCAGCGTCGTCGCACACGAGCTGGGGCACGCCCGCAACCGGGACCCGGAGCTGGGCGCCTGGCTGGGGGCGATCGGCGCGGCGGCGACGGTGGTGGCGCTCTACCTGCTGGGCGGGTGGGACGCCCTGCTCGGCCGGGCCGGGGTCGGCTCCATCGGTGCGCCCACGGCCATCGGGTTGGTGCTCGCCGTGACCGCGGTGGCCGGCCTGGTCACCGGCCCGGCGACGAACCTCGTCTCCCGCCGCATCGAGGCCCGCACCGACCGGCACGCACTGCGGCTGACCGGTGACCCCGTGGGCTTCGTCGCGATGCAGCTGCGCCTGGCCCGGGTCAACCTCGCCGATGTCCACCCGCCCCGGATCGAGTACCTGCTGTTCGCCACGCACCCGGACACCGTGGAGCGCCTGGCCGCCGCGCGGGCGTCCGCGAGCAGCACCTGACCACCCCCCGGCGGCGACCGTAACCGTGGGGCCGGTACGCGCTGTGCGAGACTCGGGAAGATGCAGACCCGCTCGCATGAGGTCGAGCTGACGACCGACGAGCTGCGCGCTGTCGCCGGGTATGCCGTGTCGTGCGCCGAGCCCGTTCTGGTCGTCTTCCAGAAGGTCCGTCCCGACGACCCTCGCCCGGCCGCGGCCCTGCAGGCGGCGCGGGTCTTCGCCGAGGGGGCACCGCGGTCGCGGCTGCAACGCAGCGCCGCGACCGCCGCACACCTGGCGGCCAAGGTGGCCGCGAGCGAGGCCGCCCGGCACGCAGCGAGCGCCGCAGCGGACGCCGCGGCGGCGGCATACCTGCACCCGCTGGCGAAGGCGACGCAGGTGCGCCACATCCTCGGGTCGGCCGCCCACGCCGCCCGCGCCGGCGAGCTGGCCCGCGGCGACGACCCGGTGGTCGCGGAGTACCTGGTCCACGGCGCCGCCCGGCGCGCCACGCCGGTCGTCGTGGACGTGCTCACCCGCTACCCGCGGGCACCGGCGGGCCGGGGCCGGGTCGCCGTCCTGATGCGACGGCTCGACAGCCTGTTGCGCGACCCGCCCCCGACCCCGCGCGTGGTCGACGACCCCGGGCCCTTCTTCCACGGCACCAGGGCCGACGTGCGTGCGGGCGACCTGCTCACTCCGGGCTGGTCCTCGAACTACGGTTCGGGCCGCCTGGCGAAGCACATCTACCTGACCGCCTCACGCGAGGGTGCGCCACTGGCCGCCGAGCTGGCTCGTGGGGACGGCCCCGGCAGGGTCTACCGGGTCGAGCCGCTCGGCACGATCGAGGACGACCCGAACGTCACCGACAAGCGTTTCCCCGGCAACCCGACCCGGTCCTACCGGACCACCGCGCCGCTGCGGGTGCTCGAGGAGGTGATGGGCTGGACCCCGCCGCCACCGGAGCTGGTCCGGCGGATGCGCGAGCGGATGGCCGAGCTGGCCGAGCTGGGCATCGAGGCGATGGACGACTGAGGTCCCCGCCCCGCACCCCGACCGGGACCACGCGCGGGGCTACAGGAACTCGACCGGGTCGAACTCCTCGATCGGGATGACGCGCACGCGCGGCAGCCGCTCGTTGAAGGCCTTCACGTCGTACTCGAGGTCGAACGCCTCGAGTCCCTTCGCGCCGAGCTCGACGAAACCATGGTTGCGGAACTCGACGAAGCCGACGACGCCGACCCGCCGACCGTCCAGCAGCTCCCGGACCTGGTCGACGAAGTCGCCGTCGTGGCTGACCAGCAGCACGTCCGCGGCGCGGTGGCCCAGCTCGGTGAGGGTCCGCTGGATGGCGATGTCGACCACCTTCTCGCCGGGCCCGCCGGACAGCGCGACCGGCCGGTAGCCGATGGCCAGCAGGGCCTGCACGAACGCCATCGGCAGCTCGTTGTTCGCCGCGAGGAAGAACAGGCCGGTGGTGGGGTTCCCCCAGCTCTCCCGCGCGAACTGCAGCAGCCGCTCCCAGCGTGGGCGTTCCTCGGGGCGGGGACGCCGGCCCAGGATCGAGGTCCCGAGAGTGGCGTCGATGTTCTCCCCGTCCACGAGGACGTACGTCTTGCGCGGTTCCTCGGCCATGTGACGAGGCTAGCCGGGAAGATGTCGGTAGCCGGACCACGGCCGCTCGGCCCGGGTCGGACACGGCACGCACCGACGACCAGGAGGAGCCATGGACGTATCAGAGGTGGTGGCCGCCCACTACGGGAGCGGTGACCTGACCAGCGCGATCCTCAGGGCGCTCGACGAGGCCGGAGTCGACACCACCCGTCTCGCGGTCGGCGACCTCGGGGCCCTGGACCAGCTCCATGCCGGCTTCGCGGCGGCGACCCGGGTGGTCCTCGAGCACCTCGGCGTCGTCGAGGGCACCCGGCTGCTCGACGTCGGCTGCGGGCTCGGCGGGGCCTCCCGGATGGCGGCGCACGAGTTCGGCGCCATCGTGACCGGGTTCGACCTCACGCCGCAGTTCGTCGCTGCGGCCACGGAGCTGACCGCCCGCATGGGCCTCGCCGACCGGGTGGAGCTCCAGGTCGCGCCCGGGGACCACCTCCCGCTCGCGGACGGCAGCCGCGACGCGGCGATGATGATCCACGTCGGCATGAACCTGCCGGACAAGCGGGCCGTGTTCGCCGAGGTACGTCGCGTGCTGCGTCCCGGCGGGATCTTCGCGGTCTACGACCAGATGCGGGTCGGCCCGGGGGCGCTGACCTTCCCCCAGCCCTGGGCCGACGGCGTGGGGTCGTCGTTCGTCGAGAGCCCGGACCAGTACGCGGAGCACCTCGCCGCCGCCGGCTTCACGGTGCTCGCAACGGTCGACCGGACCCCCGAGGTGCTCGGGCCGCCGCCCCCGTCCGCCGGGGGGCTGACACCCGCCGTCGTCCTGGGACGGGGCTTCGTCGACCGGTTGCGGAACACCGAGGCGGACATCGCAAAGGGCAGGCTGGGGGCCGTCCTCGTCACGGCCAGGGTCGAGTGAAGGCGTCGTCCGCCCTCGGCTGAGGTGCCGGGGCCCGTCCTCGCCGCGGGCATCCTCCCGATGTGCCCGGCTACCTCAGGCGCGCAGGCTCGGGGCATGAGTCCGAGTCGAGGAGACGCCGCGCCATCCGTGCCGACGGTCGGCCCACCCGTCCGACGGGCCACCGCCCGGGAGCGACTGCTGGACCGCATCCGGAGCGTCACGCGGCGGCGTCGTCCCGAGCCGGTCCGCGACGACCCGCCGCGCGCGCGTGACACCCAGGTGGTCATCGCCGGCACCTCGGTCTGGACCGGGGTGGCCGACCCGCGCCGCGGGAGTTGGTGACCTCGCTGGAAGGGAGCTCGGCGGCATACCCACAGGAGGTATGCCGCTCAGCCCGTCTCGGCGTCACCGCCGGGACCGCGCGGGCGAGCCGCTCCGTCCGCTGCGCTGGCGTGCGTGGGCCACTCGCGCCCGGTTCGCCTCGCGGGCTCAGCGCAGCAGCTCCCAGTGCAGGCTGTCGGCGAACGAGCCGTTCGCGAGCTCGTCGGTGGCGTGCTCCCTGCCGTACTCGACGAACCCGACGCGGTGCAGGACCCCATTGCTGGCCGCGTTGTCGGCGGCCGTCCCGGCGGTGAGCCGACGCAGCCCGAGCCCGCCGCGCCCCCGGGGCGTGAAGGCATGCTCGATCGCGAGGCGGCAGGCGGCCTGGGCATTGCCCAGGCCGCGGGCGCTGGGCACCAGCTGGTAGCCGATCTCCGCCGCGTCGCCCGTCAGCTCGCCGACGCGGGTGAAGATCGTCAGCTGGCCGAGCGCCCGGTCGGTGCGGGTGTCGGCGATGGCCCACTCGACGGCCTGCCCGAGGGCCATCAGCTCGCGGCGATGCTCCAGCCACGGGCCGAAGGTGTCGGCTGACAGGAGCACGTGCTGGGGGAACCAGTGGGCCGGGTCGTGGCGGTCCTCCGCGAACGAGGCGCCGTCGCCGTCGCGCCACGCCCGCAGCCGGACCTGTGCGCCCTCCAGGGTCACCGGCACGAACCACGGCAGCCGGGGTGCCAACGGGTCACCGGCCGCGAGGCTCGCGTGCCAGGCGTCGAGCCCCGGGCCGTCGGGGTCCGTGCCGTCCGGGAGCACGCTGGGCAGGGTCGCGTGGAAGGTGAACCCGGTCGCCCACGCGACCCGTCGGGAGGCCCAGTTGCCGACGATGGCCCGCCAGTGGACCCGGGCGAGCGGCCTGCCCCACGGGCCCCGGTCGAAGGCGAACCCCGCAACGAGCCGGACCGCCCGCGACATGACTCCCCGACCTCGCGCGGCCGGGTGCAGGGCGTAGCCGATGGACGCGCAGTCCCACGACTCGCCCGGCCGCAGGTCGATCGTCCCGGCGTAGCCCGGGCCGTCCGCCGGCTCGATCGCCCAGTGGCGGTTGCCGTGGGGGTCCGCCCAGTCGCCCATGACCCGCTCGACGAACGCGACCGCGTCGTCCCGGGTGTAGCCGCGCGGCACGGTCGTCCAGCGCAGCGAGGACTCGTCGGTGCACTGCTCGACCATCGCGTCGAGGTCGTCCCGAGTGTGGGGGCGCAGCGTGACGACCCCGTCGGTGAGCACGGGTCGTGGGTCGGTGGCCATGAGGCAACTCTGGCAGCAGCCGGCCGGGCAGGTCGATTCGTGAGCCGGGGGACTGGCGGCGCGGCGCCCCGCGCCGTAGCCTCCACGCCACCGGACACACGAAGGACGAACGATGGCCCAGACCGAGCTGGAGCGCACCCGCGAGTGCCTCCTGCGCGTCGGCGCGGCCCTGCTGGCCGGGGGCGCACCCGGCCCCGAGGTCGAGGAGCAGGTCGTGGCGATCGGCCGGCTGCGCGGCATACCGGACGTCCGGGCCGCCGCGACCCCGACGGGGGTGTTCGTCAGCACGACGCCCGAGCACACCGTGGCCTTCGAACCGGTCACAGGAACCCTCCGGTTCGAGCAGACGACGCTGGTCCAGGACGTGATCGACCGGCTCGTCGCCCACCGTCTCGACCCGTCCGCTGCCGTGGCGGAGCTGACGGCCATCGAGCAGCTCCCGCCCTCGCGGCCGGCCTGGCTGTGCGACCTGGCCATCGGCCCGATCGCCGTCGGCATCTGCGCCATCCTGCAGCCGACGTGGCGCGACCTGGGCGCGGCGGCGGTGGGGTCCCTCCTGCTCGTCGCCCTGGTCAACCTCAGCCGCCGATCGCCTCTGGTCCGAACGCTGCTGCCCCTGCTCGCCGCGTTCGCGGTGACCTCGATCGTCCTGCAGCTGGCCGTCTGGTGGCCGCTCGACGGCACGCTGCGCACGGTCGTGTCCACGATCGCGGTGCTGCTGCCCGGCTCGATGATCGTGACCGGGATGACCGAGATCGCCACCGGGGCGGCGGTGGCCGGCAGCTCCCGGCTCGTGTCCGGCACGGTCCAGCTGGTCCTGTTCGCGGTCGGGATGTTCGCGGCGGTCGCGGTGCGCGGGGCACCGCTGACGGTCCTGACCAACGCCCGCGCCGACGACCTGAACCCGGTGGCCCCGTTCGTCGGGATCCTGCTGGTCGGGATCGGCATCGTCATCAACGTGGCCGCCTCCCGGCCGGCCATCCCGTGGATCCTCGCCGTGCTGCTGCTGACCTTCGCGGTGCAGTATGCCGGCCAGTCGGTGTGGGGGGTCACGCTCGGGGCGCTCGCGGCTTCTGCGGTCGCCGGCCTGTCCGCCTCGATCGTGCCCTGGCTGTCGGGCCGGCCGCTGCGCCTGGTCGTCTACCTGCCGGCGTTCTGGCTGCTCGTGCCGGGCAGCCTCGGCCTGCTCAGCACCGCCCAGATCGCGACCGGGCGCGCCGACCTGTCCGCCGTGACGGGAGCCGTCGCGGCTGCGGTCGCGATCGTCGTCGGCACGTTGGCCGGCTCCGCGGCAGGCCGGGCGCTCGATCGCTGGCTCGGGCGACGCGCGCCCGGCCGGGCCGACGTCGCCGAGGTGCCCGACGTCGAGCGGCGCTAGGCCGGTCGGGCGGGGCGAGTGTGCAGGGCGAGTCGGGCCGGGCGAGTCGGGCCGGGCACGTCGCCGGGGCCCGGAGTGTGTGGTCTGCGTCGGCCGGTCGCCGGCTGTGCGCGGTTTGCGTTGCGGGACCGGGGGTGTGCGTGGTTTGTGTCGCCAGGACGACGCGAACCGCGCACAGCCCGGCGCCTGCCGGTGCCCGACCTGATCGCCGTCGGCACCTGCCGGTCCGGATCCTCGCGAAGGCCTGGACCCGTGGGCGCGTCACGATGGTGTCATGTGGCCGACCAACCCCACGGAGCTCGGCATCGCCCAGGACCGTCTCACGGGCCTGACCCCTGTGCCGTGGCGGCCGGGGGCCGGGTGTCGCCAGGTCGACGGGGGTGACGCGGCGGGTCCGGCCACGTCTTCGCCGCCCGACATGGCCGCGCCGCTGCCGTCGGGTCCAGCCAGGCCGCTGCCGCCCGACGCGGCCGCTTCTTCGCCGCCTGACCCGACCTGGCTGGACGAGGTCGCCCTCGGCGCGTGCTGGACGTGCTTCCCCCGCGGCCTGGCCGGACCGGGGGCCGCGGGTGACCCGGCCTGGACCGCCGCCGTGGTCCTGCGTGGCTCGCAGGTCCTCGATAGGCAGACCCTGCGGGGCGCCGCGGCAGCGCCATACGTGCCGGGTCTGCTGGCGTTGCGGCTCGGCGCCCTCATGGAGCCAGCCGTGCGCAGCCTCGCGCGCCGGCCGGAGGTGCTGCTCGTCGACGCCACGGCACGCGACCATCCTCGCCGGGCCGGGCTGGCCCTCATGCTGGGCGCGCAGCTCGACCTGCCCACCATCGGGATCACGCGCCGTCCGCTCGTGGCAACCGGCCACTGGCCGGACGACGACGATGGCGCGACGAGCCCGCTTCGCATCGGCGACGAGGTCGTCGCCTGCTGGCTGCGCACCCGCGCGGGCTCCAGACCCGTCGCGGTCCACCCGGGATGGCGGGTCGACCTGGACACGGCGGTCGCGGTCGTGGCGTGGACCACCGAACGGCACCGGACGCCCGAGCCGCTCCGGTGTGCGCGTCAGGCCGCCCGGAAGGCTCGCCAGGGTTGACGGACCACAGGATCGGTATGCCGCCGACGGTCGGGCTCGTCACTAGGCCCGGCTCGGCGGCATACGGACAAGGGGGTGGCGACCGGACCCGCGAGTGTTGCACGCTGGGTCGATGCCCAGGCACACCGCGCAGGCAAGCTATACGACCCGCCCTCTCACGACGGACACGTGGGGCGACTTCGCGGCACTCGTGGAGGCGAACAACGGCGTCTGGGGTGGCTGCTGGTGCATGGGGTTCCACCCGGCGGGCTTCAGCGGGGGGAGTGCCGAGGCCAACCGTGAGAACAAGCGGGCCCTGGTTCAACGGGGAGAGGTGCGCCAGATCCTCGTCTACGACGACGAGCAGTGTGTCGGCTGGTGCCAGTTCGGCACTCCGACGGACCTGCCGAACATCAAGAACCCGAGGGCCTACGACAAGGACCTCGACACCCTGCCCGACTGGCGGATCGGCTGCGTCTTCACCGGCAAGGGCCACCGGCGCGCCGGCGTCGCCCGGGCCGCGGTGTCGGGCGTGCTGGAGGCCGTCGCCGCAGCCGGCGGTGGGGTCGTCGAGGCCTACCCCGAACAGGTCGAGAGTCGCGCGCCGCAACAGGGTGCCTACTTCCACACCGGTCCGGAGAGCCTGTTCGCAGAGCTCGGGTTCGAGCGGTGCCGACGAATCGCCAAGTGGCGCTGGGTCATGCGTCGTCACGTCGTGCCCGACCCCGACGCCCGCCCGGGATGACCGGGTGAAACGCCGGGCGCCGCTGGACTCCGCCCGGGCCCCTTGACAACATCTAGAATCAATTCTAGTTTTGGTCTCACCACCAGAAGCTTGGAGATGAGCCATGACCAACGCCGTCATCGTCGATGCCGTCCGCTCCCCGTACGGGAAGCGCTTCGGGGACCTCGCCGGGCTGCACCCCGCGACCCTGCTGGGACGGGTGCAGCAGGGCCTGCTCGACCGCCTCGATCTCGACCCCAGCGCCGTCGAGCAGGTCATCGGCGGCTGTGTGACCCAGGCCGGGGAGCAGTCCAACAACGTCACCCGCAACGCCTGGCTGGCCGCCGGCCTCCCCGAGCAGGCCGCGGTCACGACGATCGACTGCGCCTGCGGGTCCTCGCTCCAGTCGGTGCACCTCGTGGGCGCGCTCATCGCCTCCGGCGCCATCGAGGTGGGCATGGCCTCCGGCGTCGAGAGCATGAGCCGCGTCTTCCTCGGGGCCGCGGGCGGCGAGTCGGGCAGCCCGTACCCGCCCAGCTGGGACGTCGACCTGCCCGACCAGTTCACCGCCGCCGAGCGCATCGCCGAGCACCGCGGCATCACCCGCGAGCAGGTCGACCACCTCGGAGTGCTCTCGCAGACCCGGGCCATCGCCGCCTGGGACTCCGGCGTCTTCGACCAGCAGGTACTGCCCGTCCTGGCGCCCGTCCTCGACGACACCGGTGCGCAGGTGGGCGAGAAGGAGGTCCGCCGCGACCAGGGGCTGCGCCCGAGCACGCCGGAGTCGCTGGCCAAGCTGGCACCGGTCATCGAGGGCGGCATCCACACCGCCGGCAACTCCTCGCAGATCACCGACGGCGCCAGCTCGGCGGTGCTGATGAGCGAGGAGCGCGCCCGGGCACTCGGTTACACCCCGCGGGCCCGGATCCGCTCGTCGGCCATGGTCGGCAGCAGCACGCACTACCATCTCGACGGCCCGGTCGACGCGACCCGGAAGGTTCTCGAGAAGTCGGGCATGAGCATGGCCGACATCGACCTGGTCGAGATCAACGAGGCGTTCGCGTCGGTGGTCCTGTCCTGGCAGCAGGTCACCGGCTTCGACCTGGACAAGGTCAACATCCACGGTGGGGCCATCGCTCTCGGTCACCCGGTGGGCTCGACCGGGATCCGCCTGATCCTGCAGGCGATCGACGCCCTAGAGCGCACCGACGGCAGCACGGCGCTGGTCACCCTCTGCGCCGGGGGTGCGCTTGCCCCGGCCACGATCATCGAGCGGATCGGCTGAGCCCGACCGGCGCGAGGCGGCCCGCGCCGGCATACCTCAGCGGCGCTCGCCGTCAGCGCAGCTGCGTCGCCAGCTGGGCCCGCAGTGCCGTCAGCTCGGGTGACAGTCCCGTCGACGGGGCCGCCGACCGCTGCTGCGCCACCGTCGCCGACGGGTCCGGTTGCGGCACCGGGTCGCACTGCAGGTCGGAGCGGTTGCCGGGCCTGCGCTTCGGCAGGGCGCCCGTCGCGAAGTAGGCCGCGATGGCGTCGTCCGTGCACGCCACCCCCGACAGCGATCCCGCGTGGGTCGTCCCGCCGACCCCCTCGATGAGCCTCGACCTGGGGAACAGTCGCCGCACGACGAGGCTGCCTTCGTATGGCGTCGCAGCGTCGTTGGTCTCGTCGATCAGCAGGATCGGTGCCACGCGGGACCCGTCGACCCGCACGGGTCTGCCGGTCCGGCCGGCCCAGTTCAGACATGGCGCGTTGTACCAGGCGTTCGCCCAGGTCTCGAACGGTGCCCGGACGTAGGTCGCCCAGTTGTCCCGCCGCCACCTCGGCCAGGCCTGCGGCCACCTCACGTCGGTGCACTCGACCGCGAGGTACACGGCATACGTGTTGTCGGCCCCGGGGCCCTGGCCGTTGGACGCGTCGTAGAGGTCCTTGATGCCGGAGAAGTCGCCGGCATTGACCGCGGCGTCGAAGGCGGCGCCGACATCCTCCCAGCCGTAGACGTAGTAGCCGGCCTGGAGGAACGCGTCGGTCCACTCGTCCGGACCGACGAGGCCCCCGGCCTGCGGGTGTGCCCGCAGCTGGTTGAGCACCCGGTAGTAGGTGCGCTCCACAGTGGTCCCGTCATCGCCGAGGTGGTAGACGTCGTCGTGCTTGGCCACCCAGTCGAAGTAGATGCCCATGTTCTTCTCGAAGGCGATGTCCTGGTCGAGGTTCGACTGGTACCACACCCGCCGTGGGTCGACGTTGCTGTCGAGGACGAACCGCCGCACCCGGTCTGGGTGGAGGGTGGCATAGACTTGGCCGAGGTAGGTGCCGTACGAGAAGCCGTAGTAGTTGATCTGCCGCTGTCCCAACGCGATCCGGATGCTCTCCATGTCGGACACCCAGTCGGTCGTCTTCATGTGGTCGAGCAGCGCGCCCCCTGCCGCCGCGCAGTCCTGTGCGTAGCCCTTCGCCCTGGCTCGCCAGGTCTTCTCGAGCACCCGGGTCACCGGCACGTAGTAGGGTCGGTTGTAGCCGAAGTAGTCGCCGTCGCACGTCAGCGACGGTTCGCTCGAGCCGACCCCGCGCGGGTCGAAGCCGATCCAGTCGTAGGACTCTCCGGCGTCGTTCGGGATGAACTTCTGCAGAATCGACAGGACCAGGCCGGACCCACCGGGCCCGCCCGGGTTGACCAGGGTCACGCCCTGGTACTCCGAGTCCGGGGTGGTGTGCTCCATCCGCGACACGGCGAGCGCGATCTTGCGACCCTGGGGCCTGGCGTAGTCGAGTGGCACGACGAGCATGCCGCACTCCGCGCCGAAGTCCTCAAGTGTCTCGTCGGCGCACGTGCCCCAGTCGATGGGCGGCGGGACGTATGCCGCTGGGTTGGATCTGCCCGACGCCTTGGCGGGCGCGCCTTGCGTCGAGGACGCCGCAAAGAGCCCACTGAGCCCGAGGGCAGTGGCGGCGACGACGCTGAGCAGTCTCTTCATGATCGCCTTCCTTGGACAGTGAGGGAGAGTGAGAGATGGAGAGCGAACTGGCCGGATCTTCGCCCTACCCACTGTCCTCGCACCGAACGGTGCGTGGAAGGTCTCCGCACGGTGGATCGAGCTGCGGATCCTGGGCTGCCGAGACTCGCGTGGGGTCCGATCGCGTCGGCCGACGGGAAAGCGGCATGGCTCCGCCAGCAGGATGGTGGCGTCCGGCCGGGGGCCGCCGCTAGTGGGCATCTTCGTTAGTTCGTTGGGGGCTAGGCTGGGCGCGGGCTGTCGAGCGGCTCGTGTGTGTCGAGGCGT
>NZ_JBDIAQ010000104.1:0-12155 GCF_039812505.1 Intrasporangium sp.
TGAAAGTGGATGAGTCGGCCTGTACGCCGGGTTCTGTCCCACGCCCCCGTTGCCGGTGACGCGGTGGCGGCCATCCATCTCGGCCGGCCATTGCTGACCGGCTCCAGCGCCCTACCCGCGCACTCGACCGGGCCGGTCTCGAGCGTGCGCTGTCTGGGCTTGCTCCGGGTGGGGTTTACCGAGCCGCCCCAGTCGCCTGAGGCGCTGGTGGTCTCTTACACCACCGTTTCACCCTTACCGGGCCGAAGCCCGGCGGTCTGTTCTCTGTGGCACTGTCCCGCGGGTCGCCCCGGGTGGCTGTTGGCCACCACCCTGCCCTGTGGAGCCCGGACGTTCCTCGGCAGGGCCGAGGCCCTGACGCGGCCGCCCGGCCGACTCATCCACGCCCAGCATAGGGCTATGCCGCTCAGCGCGGTGAATGTGCACGCTCAGCGCGTTGCGTGTGCACGCTCGATGCCGAATCGTGCACCGTCGTCACATGGTGCACGCCGTCCACCCCTCACCCGTGCGATGTCGGCGGGGTGGTCTCCTCCGGCCACTTCGCGCCGTTCTCCCAGTAGTAGCGGATCGCGTCCAGCCGCCGGCCGGTGGTCTCCGGCGCGTACTTCGCGACGAACGCCAGCGACAGCAGCGCGAGGATGCCGAAGATCACGAAGACGCCCACGCCGCCGGCCCTGTTCAGCAACGGCGGGAAGAGCTGGGCGACGATCCAGTTCGCGACCAGGTCGGCGGTCAGCATCGCGCTGGCGCCCATGCCGCGCAGGTGGGTCGGGAAGCTCTCGCCGGCGAAGACCCAGACCATCGCCCCGAAGCCGAAGGTGAAGCCCATCGTGAACAGCACCAGCCCGATGAAGCCCAGCGCGATCCAGCCGCTGCTCAGGTGCACGTCCGACAGGTTCGTCACACCGCCGGCGCCGATCCGGAAGACGATGATCAGCAGGATGTTGGCCAGCACCATGATCCCGATGCCGGTCATCAGGATCGGCCGGCGGCCCATCCGGTCGACCAGGCTCATCGAGATGAACACCGCTATCAGGCTGGCGAACTGGACGAGTGCGGACAACCCGAACTGCAGGGTGTAGTCGGTCGGGTTGACGCCCATCGCCTTGAAGATCTGCGGGCTGTAGTAGACGATCGCGTTGATGCCGGTGATCTGGACGAAGAAGCCCAGGACGATCACGAACACGGTCGCACGCACGTAGGGCCTGCGGAACATCGCCTTGAGCCGGTCGGTCGCGGGGGTGCCGTCGGTCAGCTCGGCGATCTCGCGGGACATCGTCTGCAGCTCCGCAGCGGAGTCGACGCCCGGGTTCATCTGCGCCAGGACGTGCGCGGCCTCGTCGCGACGGCCCTTCATCAGGTACCACGTCGCGGTGTCCGGCAACCGCCAGATCACGACCGTGATGATCGCCCCGGGGATGGCGGCGATGCCCAGCATCCACCGCCAGTTCTCGGTCGGCGCGAGCGCCATACCGAGCAGGTAACCGAGGATGACGCCGATGACCGTCGCCACCTGGTAGAGGACGAGCATCGCGCCGCGGATGTCCGGCGCCGCCGACTCGGCCAGGAACATCGGGGCCACCACGATCGCCACGCCGATCGACAGACCGAGCAGGACCCGCGCCACGGCCAGCGAGTCGACCGACCAGGCGAGTCCGGACATCAGCGAGAAGAGCGAGAACGCGACCGCGACCCCGACCATGGTCGTCTTGCGCCCGAAGCGGTTGGCCAGCCAGCCACCGGACAGCGCGCCGACGATCTCGCCGACGATCACGAAGCCGGTGACCGACCCCTGCTGGATGGGGTTGAGGTGGAAGTCCTTGGTGATGAAGTCGAGCGCGGCGCCGATGTTGGACGTGTCGTACCCGTAGAGGACACCCACGGTCGCGGCCGCGGCCGCGACCGTGATCCCGAGGCGGGAGGACCCCCGCATGCTCTGCAACAGACTCACGCCCGCTCCTTCGTCCTGAGATCCGGCTGCCTGCGATTGCTCACAATCCGTCCATACCCAGGATCGGCGGGCTGTCGAACGACCCCCGCCCGTCAGGTCAGGTTGACCGCGCCCGCCGCTGCGCGCTGTGTGGTGGCCGGCGGCGCGCTGCGCGGTGGCGCGATCCCCTCAGCCGAGCGCCTGGCTGAGGTCCTCGACGAGGTCGCGCACGTCCTCCAGACCGATCGACACGCGCACCACCCCGTCGGTGATGCCGACCGCCTGCCGGGCCTCGGGCGTCAGCCGCCGGTGGGTCGTGGTGGCCGGGTGGGTGATCAGCGACTTCGTGTCGCCGAGGTTGTTCGAGATGTCGACGATCCGCAAGGCGTTCATGAACGCGAAGGCCTCGGCCTTGCCGCCGTCGATCTCGAAGGTGATGACCGTGCCGCCGCCGAGCATCTGCCGTCGGGCCAGCTCGTGCTGCGGGTGCGACTCGAGGAAGGGGTGGACCACGCGGCGCACCCGCGGATGACCCTCGAGGAAGCGGGCCACCTCGAGCGCGGCCTCGGCCATCCGGTGCACCCGCAGGGACAACGTCTCCAGGCCCTTCACGAGGACCCAGGCGTTGAAGGGCGACATGGCCGGTCCGGTGTGGCGCATCAGGTTCTGCACCGGCCCGTCGATGAACTCGCGCGGCCCGAGCACCGCGCCGCCGAGCGTCCGCCCCTGCCCGTCGATGTGTTTCGTGGCCGAGTAGACCACGATGTCGCCACCGTGCTCGAGCGGCCTGGAGAAGACCGGCGTGCCGAAGACGTTGTCGACCACCACGGTCGCGCCGGCGGCGTGCGCGAGCTCGGCGACCGCCCGGATGTCGACCAGCTCCTGCATCGGGTTGCTCGGGGTCTCGAAGAACACCGCGGTGGTGGGCACGGACAGCGCCGCGCGCCACTGCTCGAGGTCGGGGCCGTCCACGAACACCGTCTCCACGCCGAAGCGCGGCAGGATCTCGTCGAGGATCACGAAGCAGGAGCCGAAGAGCGAGCGCGACGACACGACCCGGTCCCCCTTGCCGACGAGCGCGGCGAGGGCCACCCAGACCGCCGCCATTCCGGACGCCGTCGCGAAGGCCGCCTCGGCGCCCTCCAGACGCGCCATCCGCTCCTCGAACATGCGCACCGTCGGGTTCCCGTAGCGCGAGTAGATGAACCGGTCGGTCGGCCCGACGAAAGCCGCCTCGGCAGCCTCGGCGGTCTCGTAGACGAACCCGGACGTCAGGTAGAGCGCCTCCGCGGTCTCGTGGAACCCGCTGCGCGCCAAACCGGCCCGGACGGCGAGCGTGTCCGGGTGCCAACCCGTCCCGGGCCTCATCCCTGCACCCACGGCAGCCCTGCCACCTTCCAGCCGGACACCGTCCGGTGGTGCTCGGTGTCGTGCGGCCCCTCGAACCCGTCGAGCACGTTGTACGCCCGTCGCCACCCGGCCGCGGTCGCCACCTCGGCCGCGGCGATCGACCGCACCCCGGAGCGGCAGAGGAAGTACACGGCCGCGTCCTTCGCGATGCCCGCGTCCTGCAGCTGCTCGGCGAACCGGTCGTTGACGCGGCCCTCGGGGTAGCTGACCCATTCGATGCGGACCACCTCACGGCCGAGCGAGGTGAGGTCGGGCAGACCCACGTACGTCCACTCGGCGCTCGTGCGCACGTCGACGAGAGCGGCGGCCGGGTCGGCCCCGAGGGCCTGCCAGGTCTCGCTCGGGGTGAGGTCACCGGCGTAGCTCATGCGCCGAATATGTCACAGCCGCCGTCAGTGCAGGTGGCCCGTCCGGTTC
This sequence comes from Intrasporangium sp., assembly GCF_039812505.1. Classification (GTDB taxonomy): domain Bacteria; phylum Actinomycetota; class Actinomycetes; order Actinomycetales; family Dermatophilaceae; genus Intrasporangium_A. Next base: position 3,758 of record NZ_JBDIAQ010000104.1, read on the forward strand.
GTGAATGCCACCGACGCGGTCCCGTCCGGCCAGACCTCGACGGCGCTCAGGCTGCCCGGCGCGGTGGCGACCGCCCAGAACCGCTCCGGCGCCAGCCCCAGCACCTCGGCCAGCACGGTCAGCACGCCCCGACGGGTGGTGACCGCCGCGACGGTGCCACCCGCTCCCACCAGGGCGAGGTATGCCGCTCGCACCCTCGCGTCCGCCCCCGCCGTGCGGCTCGTGCCGCCCCAGTCCGGCGCATCGAGCACGTCGGCACCGATCGTCCCGGCGATCCGGCCGGCCACCTGTCTCGCCAGCGGGTCGTCGCCGGTCAGCACCCGCGTGCCCGGCCCCAGCAGCTCGAGTGCCGCGGCGGCGACCTGCGCCACCCGGGACGCGTCGTCGGGCACCTGCACCAGCAGCAGTCGCAGCCCGGTGCCGGCCGACGGCCCGGGGCTCGCGCCCGGCGCCTGCTCCCCCTCCAGCCGGGGCGCCTCCCGCGCCGGTGCCGCTCCCCCCGCGGGTGCGGCTCCGGACACCGCGGCGGCCGTCTGGCCCGTGGATCCCGTACCTGTCTCCCCGCCGGCGACGCCGGGGAAGCGACGCACGCTCTCGCCGTCCATCGCCTCGTTGCTGAGGGCGTCGGCCGCCGCGTTCTGCTCCCGCGGGACCCACTGGAAGTCGACCGAGCCACCACCCGCGACGATCCGGGAGCACAGCTCCCGGGCCTGCCGGGCCAGCCGCCGCATGTCCTCGTGCTTGATCTTCCATCGCCCGGACATCTGCTCGACGACGAGCCTGGAGTCCATCCGCACCTCGACCGTGGCCGACGGGTCGAGATCGAGCGCGGCCTGCAGGCCGGCGATCAGGGCCGAGTACTCGGCCACGTTGTTGCTGGCCGTCCCGAGCGGCTCGGCCAGCTCGACGAGGACGGCACCGGTCTGCCCGTCGCGCACGAGCGCGCCGTATCCGGCCACACCCGGGTTGCCTCGGGAGCCGCCGTCCGCCTCGACGACGAGGCGACGGTGCCCCGCTGCCGTCACAAGCCGGACTCGGCGGTGCGGATCATGATCCGGCGGCACTCCTCGCAGCGCACGACCTCGTCCTCCGGCGCCCGGCGGACCCGGTCGAGCTCGACGGTCCCGAGCTCGAGCTGGCAGCCGCCGCAGCGACGTTGTGTCAGCTCGGCCGCCCCGACCCCGCCACCGGCCACGCGGATCTTCTCGTACAGGGCGACCAGGTCCGCGCCGACGCCGGCGACCAGGTCGGGCCGTCGCGTGTTGATCTGGGCGACCTCGGACTCCAGCCCGCCCAGGGCGGTGGCCTCCTCGGCGCGCAGGGCCTCGAGACGTGCCGCCACGTACGCCCGGGCGCGGTCGAGCCGGGCGACCTGGTCGGTCAGCGACTCGGACCGCTCCATGACCTCGAGCTGCAGGTCCTCGAGCTCGCCCTGGCGCCGGGCAAGGGAGACCAGCTCGTGCTGCAGGGAGGTCAGCTCCTTCGGCGACCCCTGCCCGGAGTCGAGCCGGGCCCGGTCCCGTGCCGCCCGGTCGCGCACCAGCTGGACGTCCTGCTCGGCCTTGGTCAGCTCGCGCTGGACGTCGTCGACGGCGGTGCGGGCGTTGACGAGGTCGACGTCGACGTCGCCCAGCTCCCGCTCGGCCACGGTGATCGCCGCGGTCTGCGGCAGGTGCGCCCGGGCATGGGCGATCTGGTCGAGCCGCGTGTCGAGGGCCTGCAGGTCGAGCAGGCGCCATTGGCGGGACTGGTCGGCTTTCAGGATGCACCTCCGGATGCTGGTCTGGCCTGGCCAGCGCGGTTGGCGCCGACCACGAAGCTCCACGGCTCGGTGCGAAGCGCCGACACCTTGGCCTCGACCCTAACGGGTCGTCGCTCCACGTCCGCCCCGAGCGCGTCGAGCAGGCGACGACGCGCGTCCTCGAGCCAGAGGGACTCGGTGGCCCAGTGGCCGGCGTCGACGAGGTACGGCCGCCCGCCGCGGGCCTCCTCCCGCGCCTCGAGCACGGGGTGGTGGCGCAGGTCGGCGGTCACGTAGACGTCGGCGCCGCTGGCGCGTACCGCGTCGAACTGGTCGTCGCCCGAGCCGCCGAGGACGGCCACGGTGCGGACCTGGCCGTCGGGGTCGCCGCTGACCCGGATGCCGCCGACGGCCGGGGGCAGCACCCGGCACAGCCGGTCGGCGAACTGCGCCAGTGACTCGGGTGCGGGCAGCTGCCCGACCCGCCCGGCGGCATACCCCTCGAGCTGCGCGAGCGCCCGCTGCTCGACCAGCCCGAGCGCGTCCGCGAGCACCCCGCTGACGCCGGGGTCGGAGACGTCGGCGTTGGTGTGCGCGACGTAGAGGGCGATGTCCGCCACGACGAGCCGGCTCACGCTCGCGCCCTTGGCGCTGGTGGTCGCGACGGAGTGCACGCCGCGCAGCAGGAGCGGGTGGTGGGTCACGAGCAGGTCCGCGCCCCACGCGGCGGCCTCGTCGATGACGGCGAGCGTCGGGTCGAGGGCGAACAGGACCCGCCGGACCGGCTGGTCGAGGTCGCCGGTGACCAGACCGACCCGGTCCCAGGCCGCCGCACTCGCGGGCGGGTAGAGCGCCTCCAGCTCCCCGACGACGTCACCCAGCAGCCAGCCTGTCACGTGGGCCCGGCCGGGATCGAACCGACGACACCCGCGGTGTAAACGCGGTGCTCTACCACCTGAGCTACAGGCCCTCACCGGGCCGAGCCCCAGGGGCACGACACGGCGGGAACATTCTGTCAGGTGCAGCGCCGGGTCCGGACCGTAGCGCACCGGGAGGAGCAGATGTCCGACCCTCGGCCCCCGCCGGCGGCCGCTCAGCTCGCGCGGGAGCGCAGCTCGGCCAGCGCCGCCCGGTAGGGGCCGAAGTCGCGGCGCTGCCCCATCGGGCCGACCGCACGCCAGACGACCAGGCCCTCGGCGTCGAGCAGGAAGGTGGCCCGGCCCGGCGCGCCGACCTGCTCGTCCAGCACCCCGTAGCGACGCGCCACGTCACCGTGCGGCCAGAAGTCGGCAAGCAGCGGGAAGAAGTAGCCCTCCGCGTCGGCCCACGCGCGCAGGCTGTACATCGGGTCGCACGAGATCGCCAGCACCTGGATGCCGTCGTGCTGGAAGTCCTCGAGCCCGTCGCGGATCTCGCGCAGCTCGCCCGTGCAGATCCCGGAGAAGGCGAACGGGAAGAACACGAGGGCCACGTTGGTCCGGCCGCGCAGCCCGGCGAGGGAGACCGGCCCGCCGTGGTGGTCACGCAGGGTGAAGTCCGGTGCCGGGTCACCGACGGCCGGGACGGGACGGGCGTCGCTCATGCGCCAAGTGTGCCAGTCAGCGCCGGGGGCCCTTCGGCGACATGAGCCGGCTTGCCGACCAGTTGGCGCACACGTTGACGATGCCGCCGGTCTGCAGGCCCGCTGTCGAGGCGGCCTCCTCGACCTCGCTGGCCTCGACGTGTCCGACGCGGCCGGCCTTCGGCGTCATCAGCACGACGAACCCCTGGTCGAACAGCTTGGTCAGCCCGTCGACGAGCAGGTCGCCGAGGTCCTCGTCGCCGTCCCGGTACCAGATGAGGACGCCGTCCGCACCCTCGTCGAAGTCCTCGTCCTCCAGCTCGCCCTGTACGAGCTGCTCGATCGCGAGCCGGACACCGTCGTCGACGTCGTCGTCGTAGCCGAACTCCTGGATGACCTGTCCCTGCGCGAAGCCCAGCTTGCCCAGGGGCGCCGCTCCCGCGGTCATGCCCGCGACACCATCCTTCTGATCCGTCGTCTCGTGCGCGAGGCCGGCGACCCCGCGGGGACGACGCTACCGTGCCGGGCCCACCCTGCGGGGCCTCCAGCCGGGCCCGTACCGCCGGGACCGGGGGTGCCGTCGGCCGCGCACCCCGCTGTGCCGGGGCGCCCGATCTGGTGAAGGATGGCCCCGACGCGTGACGGTCCGACCGGTCCCGCGCGTCCCGCGCGACGAGAGGACAGCGACGTGGCACCCGAAGCCGGACCGATCCTGAACGGGATCCCCAGCCAGCTGCCGGACATCGACCCCGAGGAGACGCAGGAGTGGCTCGACTCGCTCGATGCGGTCCTCGACAACAAGGGGCGCACCCGCGCGCGGTACGTCATGCTCAAGCTGCTCGAGCGGGCCCGCCAGCAGCAGGTCGGCGTCCCCTCCCTGACGGCGACCGACTACATCAACACCATCCCGCCGGAGCGCGAGCCGTGGTTCCCCGGCGACGAGGAGGTCGAGCGCGAGTTCCGCCGGCTGATCCGGTGGAACGCCGCCGTCCTCGTGCACCGGGCGCAGCGGCCCGACATCGGGGTCGGCGGGCACATCTCCTCGTACGCCTCCGCCGCGACGCTCTACGAGGTGGGCTTCAACCACTTCTTCCGGGGCAAGGACCATCCGGGGGGCGGCGACCAGGTCTTCTTCCAGGGCCACGCCTCCCCGGGCATGTACGCCCGCTCCTTCCTCGAGGGCCACCTGGGCGAGGCCGACCTCGACGGGTTCCGCCAGGAGCACAGCCACCTGGTCGACGGGACCCGCCGGGCGCTGCCCTCCTACCCGCACCCGCGTCTGCTGCCCGACTACTGGGAGTTCCCGACCGTATCGATGGGCATCGGTCCGATGAACGCCGTCCACCAGGCCCAGTTCAACCGCTACCTGCACAACCGGGGGCTGAAGGACACCAGCCAGCAGCAGGTCTGGGCCTTCCTGGGCGACGGCGAGATGGACGAGCCCGAGTCGCGCGGCGTGCTCCAGCTCGCCGCCAACGAGGAGCTGGACAACCTCACGTTCGTGGTCAACTGCAACCTGCAGCGCCTCGACGGCCCGGTGCGCGGCAACGGCAAGATCATCCAGGAGCTCGAGGCCTTCTTCCGGGGGGCCGGCTGGAACGTGATCAAGGTGATCTGGGGCCGCGGCTGGGACCCGCTGCTGGCCGCCGACCGCGACGGGGCGCTCGTGCACATCATGAACACCACCAGCGACGGCGACTACCAGACCTTCCGGGCCAACGACGGCAGGTACGTGCGCGACCACTTCTTCGGGCGGGACCCGCGCACCCTGAAGATGGTCGAGGGCTGGACCGACGACCAGGTGTGGTGGGACCTCAAACGCGGCGGCCACGACTACCGCAAGGTGTATGCCGCCTACCGGGCCGCGATGGACCACACCGGCCAGCCGACCGTCATCCTCGCCAAGACGATCAAGGGCTACAGCCTCGGCTCGCACTTCGCGGGGCGCAACGCCACCCACCAGATGAAGAAGCTGACGCTCGAGGACCTCAAGAGCTTCCGCGACTCGCTGCGCATCCCGGTCAGCGACGCCCAGCTCGAGGCGGACCCGTACCGTCCGCCCTTCTACCACCCCGGCGCCGACCACCCCGCCGTGAAGTACTCCGTCGACCGGCGCCGCGAGCTCGGCGGCACCCTGCCGCGCCGCAAGGTCTCCTTCCCGGCGCCGCACCTGCCCGGCGACGAGGCCTACCGGCAGGTCCGGAAGGGCTCGGGCCGGCAGGAGGTCGCCACCACCATGGCGTTCGTCCGGCTGCTCAAGGACCTGCTGCGCGACAAGCAGTTCGGCGACCGCGTCGTGCCGATCATCCCGGACGAGGCGCGCACCTTCGGGATCGACGCGTTCTTCCCGACCATCAAGATCTACAACCCGAGCGGGCAGAACTACACCCCCGTCGACGCCGACCTCATGCTGGCCTACCGCGAGGCGACCGACGGCCACATCCTGCACCTGGGCATCAACGAGGCGGGCTCGGTGGCGGCCTTCACCGCGGTCGGCACGTCGTACGCCACGCACGGCCTGCCGATGATCCCGGTCTACGTCTTCTACTCGATGTTCGGCTTCCAGCGCACCGGCGACGGGCTCTGGGCCGCCGCCGACCAGATGACCCGCGGCTTCCTCATCGGGGCCACGGCGGGTCGCACCACCCTGACCGGCGAGGGCCTGCAGCACGCCGACGGACACAGCCCGCTGCTCGCCTCGACCAACCCGGCCGTGGTCCACTACGACCCGGCCTACGGCTACGAGATCGCCCACATCGTGCAGGACGGCCTGCGCCGCATGTACGGCGCGGGCCAGGCCGGCGACGCGGCCAACCTCGTCTACTACCTGACCGTCTACAACGAGCCGATCGTCCAGCCCGCCGAGCCCGCCGACGTCGACGTCGAGGGCATCCTGAAGGGGATGCACAAGATCGCCGACGCGCCCACCGAGGGCTGGCAGCACGTCCCGGCCCGCGCCCAGATCCTCGCCTCCGGTGTCGGCGTGCCGTGGGCCCTCGAGGCCCAGCGGCTGCTGGCCGACGACTGGGGCGTCGCGGGCGACGTGTGGTCGGTGACCTCGTGGAACGAGCTGCGTCGCGACGGGCTCGCGTGCACCGAGCAGAACTTCCTGCGCCCGGACCAGCCCGCCCGCGAGGCCTGGGTGACCCGGTGCCTGAAGGACACCGAGGGCCCGGTCATCGCCGTCTCCGACTTCATGCGGTCGGTGCCCGACCAGATCCGCGAGTGGGTGCCCCGGACCTATGCCACGCTCGGCGCAGACGGGTTCGGCTTCTCGGACACCCGGCGCGCCGCGCGCCGGTTCTTCCACATCGACGGCCCGTCGGTCGCGGTGCGGGCGCTGCAGCTGCTCGCGCAGCAGGGCCGGATCGACCCCGACTTCCCGGCCAAGGCGGCCGACCGGTACCGCCTCGACGACGTCACCGCCGGCACGTCCGGCAACGCCGGGGGCGAGGCCTGACGGGGACCGTAGCCCGCCCCGCCGACGAGCCGACCCTGCTGCGGAGCCGGCTGGACGGCATACGGGCCGTATGCCGCTCGCGGAGCCGAGTGCGTCGGTTCCGCCCGCGATTGGATAAGTATTCGTGATCATGCATATACTTGCACGGTGTCCAAGGTACTGACCTCCATCCCTGTCGGTGAACGAGTCGGGATCGCCTTCTCCGGCGGCCTCGACACCTCCGTGGCGGTCGCGTGGATGCGCGAGAAGGGCGCGGTCCCGTGCACGTACACGGCCGACCTCGGCCAGTACGACGAGGACGACATCGACTCGGTGCCCGGCCGGGCCGGGCAGTACGGCGCCGAGATCTCGCGGCTGGTCGACTGCCGGACGGCGCTGGTCGAGGAGGGGCTGTCGGCGATCGCGTGCGGCGCGTTCCACATCCGCAGCGGCGGCAAGACCTACTTCAACACCACGCCGCTCGGCCGCGCGGTCACCGGCACGCTGCTGGTGCGGGCCATGCAGCAGGACGAGGTCTCCATCTGGGGCGACGGGTCGACCTTCAAGGGCAACGACATCGAACGGTTCTACCGCTACGGCCTGCTCGCGAACCCCCAGCTGCGCATCTACAAGCCGTGGCTCGACGCCGACTTCGTCAGCGAGCTCGGCGGGCGCAAGGAGATGTCCGAGTGGCTCACCGCGCGCGAGCTGCCCTACCGCGCCTCGACCGAGAAGGCCTACTCCACCGACGCGAACATCTGGGGCGCCACCCACGAGGCGAAGACCCTCGAGTTCCTCAGCGAGTCGATCGAGGTCGTCGAGCCCATCATGGGCGTGCGCTTCTGGGACCCCGAGGTCGCCATCGAGCCCGAGGACGTCACCGTCCGGTTCGAGCAGGGCCGGCCCGTGGCGATCAACGGGGTGCGCTACGCCGACCCGGTCGCCCTCGTGCTCGAGGCGAACCGCATCGGTGGCCGGCACGGCCTGGGCATGTCCGACCAGATCGAGAACCGGATCATCGAGGCCAAGTCCCGCGGCGTGTACGAGGCGCCCGCGCTGGCGCTGCTGCACATCACCTACGAGCGGCTGCTCAACGCCATCCACAACGAGGACACCATCGCCGGCTACCACAACGAGGGCCGCCGGCTGGGCCGGCTGCTCTACGAGGGACGCTGGCTCGACCCGCAGTCCCTCATGATCCGCGAGTCGCTGCAGCGCTGGGTCGCCTCCGCGGTCACCGGGGAGGTGACGCTGCGGCTGCGGCGCGGCGACGACTGGTCGATCATGGGCACCGACGGGCCCGCGTTCTCGTACCACCCGGAGAAGCTGTCGATGGAGCGCACCGAGGATGCCGCCTTCGGCCCCGTCGACCGGATCGGGCAGCTGACGATGCGCAACCTCGACATCGCCGACTCCCGCTCGAAGCTCGAGGGGTATGCCGCCGCCGGCCTGCTCGGGGTCCGCGCGGCCGAGCTGGTCGGCGAGCTCACCCCCGGCGGCGCAGCCGCGATCGCGGCCAACCCGGCCGCGGCCAACGTCGACGACCAGGACGACGCGCTCGACCGGGCCGCCATGGAGTTCGGCTCCGACTGATATGTGGGCTCGTTTGTCAAGTGGGCAGGGTGAAGCGGGGTCCTTCCTGGCCTGGGAGGACCCC
>NZ_JBDIAQ010000105.1:0-12121 GCF_039812505.1 Intrasporangium sp.
GTGCAGCAATCCGGATCGAGTGGGCAGCAATCCGGATCGAGTGGGCAGCAGCCGCCCCCGGCAGACCAGTCTGCCGGCCCCCCGACCGGCCCGCCGGTCCCGGTGGGGGCCGCCCCGCCGGTCCCGGTGGGGGCCGCCCCGCCGGTCCCCGGCGACGGTGCCGGCCCGACACCCGAGGACCCGGTGCGGCTCGACGCGGACCTGCAGCCCGACCTGTCGCGCGGCCTCTGGCTGGTCAAGTGGCTCGCGGCGATCCCGCACCTGCTCGTCCTGGCGGTCCTGTGGGTCGCGTTCGGGGTGCTGACGGTCGTCGCCTGGTTCGCGATCCTGTTCACCGGTCGTTACCCGCGGGGCATCTTCGAGTTCAACGTGGGCGTGCTGCGGTGGGCGTGGCGCGTCTCGTACTACGCGTTCGACGGCGGTCTAGGCACCGACGAGTACCCGCCCTTCAGCCTCGACCCGCAGCCGGGGGACCGGGCCCGGCTCGAGATCGCCTATCCCGAGCACCTCTCGCGCGGGCTGATCTTCGTCAAGTGGCTGCTCCTGCTGCCGCACTGGCTCTTCCTCGCGATCGTCGTCGGCACGTCGACGTCGTGGACCCGCGTGGTCGAGGAGACCGCGACCAGGACCGAGTACCACTGGCCCGGCGCCCTGGGCTTCCTCGTCCTGGTCGCAGGCGTCGTCCTGCTGTTCACCGGCAGCTACCCGAGGCCGATCTTCGACCTGGTCGTCGGCCTGAACCGGTGGACCTATCGCGTCATCGCCTACGGCGCCCTGATGACCGACGTCTACCCGCCCTTCCGGCTCGACCAGGGAGGTCACGCCCCCGCGACCACCCTCCGACCCCGACCCGTCTGACACCGCCCGGCCGGCGCGACGACGCCGCGCCGATGACCTGGAGGTAGCGAGATGACCGTGCTGATCGTCCACGAGTCGATGTTCGGCAACACCGCGGCGGTGGCGGCCGCCATCGCCGAGGGCATGACGCAGGAGCTGGCGAGCGGCACCGACTCGACGGGTCCGCCGGCCGTACGGCTCGTCCCGGTGGCAGCGGCGCCGGCCGAGATCCCCGCCGACGTCGGCCTGCTGCTCGTCGGCGCACCCACCCACGCCTTCTCGATGCCGCGGTCGAGCACCAGGCAGGACGCCGTCCGCCAGGGCGCCACCGGCAGCGCGGCGGCCGGCGTGCGCGAGTGGGTCGAGCGCGTGGTACCCCGCGGCGACCTGCCGGTGGTGACCTTCGACACCCGCGTCCACGTCCGGCTGATGCCGGGATCGGCGGCGCGTTCGGCGGCTGCCGCCCTGCGACGCAACGGCTTCCGGCGAGCCGAGCGAGGCGAGTCCTTTTGGGTAGAAGGAGTACCGGGACCGTTGGCCCACGACGAGCTGCTTCGAGCCCGGGCATGGGGTGCGGCCCTGGTCGGAAAGCACGCCAGTCCGGCACCCGCCTGACATGACGGGCCGGCTGGGCACCCGGAGTGAAGCAGCCCGCTCCGGGTGTCCAGCCCCGTCCACCGTCGGCGGGCCGACGCCCTCGGCGGCCGGTGCCCGGTCAGCCCGAGGCGCGCTGGGACCGCTCGAAGGCCGCCCAGATCTCGGGGCGCAGCCGCCCGCGGTCGGCGACGGCATACCCCTGCTCGAGCGCCCAGGCGCGGACCTGCGCGGTGCTCGGCTGCGGCGCCGGGGTGGGACCGGCCGCGGGCAGCGCGTCGAAACGTGCCGCGCTGCCCTCCTCGAGCCTGGCCTCGTGCGCGGCCGCGGCCAGGAAGCGGTAGGTCCACTCCTGCGCGAGCGCCCGTGTCTCGGCGAAGACGATCGGCACCGTCGGGTAGCGGGCCTGGCACTCGGCTACGGCGTCCGCGACCGCCGCCGGCCGGACGCGCGTGAGCGCGAAGATGCGCGAGTATCGCTCCTCGACGACCACGGCGGCATGGGGTATGCCGCTCAGCTCGGCCAGTGCGTACCTCAGCCTCCCGTTCAGCAGCGAGGTGGCGAGGTCCTCCAGGGACTTGCGTTCCACCGCGGCGGCGATCCGTTTGTCGACCTGCACGGCGTAGTCGCCGACCGCCAGGTGGGCGGTGTGCGTCGTGACCTGCTGCCGGGAGAACTTCCACGGGTACCGCTCGTGCACGTCGACCAGGACGGCCAGCTCGGCCGGCTCGTCCGGCTCCCGGTTCGGGCCCCCGGCGCGGGCGGTGGGGAGGGTGACCCGTGGCTTGGCCTGCTTGGTGGTGCGCGCGCTCTGCCAGAAGATCGCCTCGCGGCCCCGCGCGTAGGTCAGCACGAACTGCGAGCGGTTCTCCCGGCCGCGGTCGAGCACGAGCTCGACCGCGGCGCCGCGCCGCGTGCAGGAGCGGGTGGCGACTCGTTCGACGACGTCCGCGTCCTGCGGCCAGCCCTCGGCGCGGTGGCAGTAGACCTTCGTCGTGCGTGGCCAGGTCTCGCGGGCCTTCAGTACGATCCCGTTCGGGCCCAACGGGATCCGCACGAGGTAGGGTAGACCGCTGGCGTCGTCGGGGTTGCGGGCGATGAGGAAGTCATCGGGCACGAGCCCATCCTCCCGCCTGCTGCCCCGGCTGTGGGGTTCCCGGGACCGGGCTGCCGGGTCAGCTCGTCTGCTTGGCCAGGCTCAGCCAGGTGTCGACGACGGTGTCCGGGTTGAGCGAGATCGTCTCGATGCCCTGCTCCATGAGCCATGCCGCGAGGTCGGGGTGGTCGCTCGGGCCCTGCCCGCAGATCCCGACGTACTTCCCCTGCGCCCGGCAGGCCTTGATGGCCAGGCTGAGCATGAACTTCACGGCGTCGTTGCGCTCGTCGAACCCGGCCGCGACCAGGCTGGAGTCGCGGTCCATGCCGAGCGTCAGCTGCGTCATGTCGTTCGAGCCGATCGAGTAGCCGTCGAAGTACTCGAGGAACTGGTCGGCGATGACCGCGTTCGAGGGCAGCTCGCACATCATCACGACCTGCAGGCCGTTCTGTCCGCGCACCAGGCCGTTGCGGCCGAGCCCCTCGATGACCGCCTTGGCCTCTGCGACGGTGCGCACGAACGGGATCATGATCTTGACGTTGGTCAGGCCCATCTCGTCGCGGACGAACTTCAGCGCCTCGCACTCCATCGCGAAGCACTCGGCGAAGTCCGCCGAGATGTACCGGGACGCGCCCCGGTAGCCGAGCATGGGGTTCTCCTCGTGCGGCTCGTAGCCCTCGCCGCCGAGCAGGTTCGCGTACTCGTTCGACTTGAAGTCCGACATCCGCACGATCACCGGCTCGGGCGCGAACGCGGCGGCGAGCATCGACACGCCCTCCGCAACCCGCTTGACGAAGTAGTCGCGCGGGCTGTCGTATGCCGCCGTCGCCGCGGTGATCTGCTCGCGCAGGTGCTCCTCGAGGTTGTCGACGTCGAGCAGGGCCCTGGGGTGGATGCCGATCTGGTGGTTGATGATGAACTCGAGCCGGGCCAGGCCGACGCCGGAGTTGGGCAGCCGGCTGAAGGCGAAGGCCTGCTCGGGAGTGCCGACGTTCATCATGATCCTGACCGGGATCTCCGGCATCGCGTCGAGGGTCGTCGACTCGACGGTGAAGTCGAGCAGGCCCTGGTAGACGTTGCCGGTGTCGCCCTCGGCGCAGGAGACCGTCACCTCGGTGCCGTCGGGCAGGCTGCGCGTCGCCGACCCGGTGCCGACCACTGCGGGGATGCCGAGCTCGCGGGCGATGATCGCCGCGTGGCAGGTGCGCCCGCCCCGGTTGGTCACGATGGCCGAGGCCCGCTTCATGATCGGCTCCCAGTCCGGGTCGGTCATGTCTGCGACGAGGACCTCGCCACGGCGGAAGTCGCGCATCTGCTCGACCGACCTGAGCACCCGCACCGGTCCGGCACCGATCTTCTGGCCGATCGCCCGGCCCTCGACCAGCACGGTGCCCTTCTCGCCCAGCCGGTAGCGCGTCAGCTCGCTGCCGGACCGGCGCGACTGCACCGTCTCGGGGCGGGCCTGCAGGATGTAGAGGCCGCCGTCGACGCCGTCCTTGCCCCACTCGATGTCCATCGGGCGCCCGTAGTGCTCCTCGATGGCCAGGGCGTGCCGGGCCAGCCCGGTGACGTCGTCGTCGGTCAGGCTGAGCCGGTTGCGCAGCTCGTCGGGCACGTCGACGAACTCGGTGGTCCGGCCGACGGCCCGGTCCTGGGTGTAGACCATCTGCGTGGCCTTGCTGCCGAGCCCGCGCTTCAGGATCGCCGGGCGGCCGGCCCGCAGGCCGGGCTTGTAGACGTAGAACTCGTCGGGGTTGACCGCGCCCTGCACGACCGCCTCGCCGAGCCCGTACGAGGCGGTGATGAACACGGCGTCGGGGAAGCCCGACTCGGTGTCCATCGTGAACATGACGCCGGACGCGCCGACGTCGGACCGCACCATCCGCTGCACCCCGGCCGAGAGCGCCACGGTCTCGTGCTCGAAGCCGTGGTGGACGCGGTAGGCGATCGCCCGGTCGTTGTAGAGCGAGGCGAAGACCTCGCGGATGGCGGTCAGCACCGCGTCTATCCCGCGGATGTTCAGGAACGTCTCCTGCTGGCCGGCGAAGGAGGCGTCGGGCAGGTCCTCGGCGGTCGCGCTCGACCGGACCGCGACCGACACCGACTCGTCGCCGCCGGTGAGCCGGTCGTAGGCGGCCCGGATGTCCGCCTCGAGCCCGGCCGGGAACGGCTGTGCCACGACGGCGGCCCGGATCGCGCGGCCCACCTCGGCCAGCTGCTCGACGTCGTCGGTGTCCAGGCCGCGCAGCCGGTCCGCGATCGTGTCGGCCAGGCCCGTGTCGCCGATGAACTGTCGGTAGGCGTCGGAAGTGGTGGCGAACCCGTCCGGGACACGCACCCCGGCGCTTGCCAGGTTGCTGACCATCTCGCCCAGGGAGGCGTTCTTGCCGCCGACGAGGTGGACGTCATCCATCCCCAGCCCGGCGAACGGTAGGACGTTGCGGCTCATTGTCTGCTCCTCCGGTGGATGGTCTGCATGATGACGGTGGCGATCTCCTCGACCGACTTGTTCGCGGAGCTCGTCGAGGGCACGTGGTAGGCCCGCAGCAGCGCCTCGGTGCGGCGGATCTCGTGGGCGCACTGCTCCATGGACGCGTAGCGGGAGTTCGGGCGCCGCTGCTGGCGGACCTGCGAGAGCCGCTCGGGGGTCGTGACCACCCCGAAGCAGCGGCGGCGGTGGGGACGCACCGGCTCGGGCAGCTCGGTGCTGTCGAAGTCGTCCTCGACGAGCGGGTAGTTCGCGACGAACAGGCCGTGCTGCAGGGCGAGGTACATGCTCGTCGGGGTCTTGCCGCAGCGCGACGGGCCGAGCAGCAGGACGTCGGCCTTCTCCAGCCCGCGCAGGCTCTGCCCGTCGTCGTGCTCGATGGCGTACTCGATCGCCGACATCCGGTGGTTGTAGCGCTTGACGTCGCCCAGGCCGTGCAGCCGGGCCGCGACGTGCAGCGCCTCCCGGCCGAGCACCGACTCGACCTGCGGGAGGTGGCTGTCGAAGAAGTCGACGAGCGGGCACTTCGTGCGCTGCAGCTCCTCGCGCAGCTCGATCGAGGCCAGCGTCGAGAACGCGAGCGGGGTGACGGGTCCCTCGGCCGCCGCGTCGAGTGCCGCGACCACCCGCCGGGCCTCCTCGACCGTGGAGACGAAGGGGAACAGCTTGCGCTCGAAGCGCACGTCCCGGAACTGGATCAGCAGCGCGTTGCCGAGCGTCTCGGCGCTGATGCCGGTGCTGTCGGAGATGAAGAAGATCGGTACGACCGGCGCCCCGGCGTGGCGCTGCAGGTGTGCGGGTCTGTCCGCGGTGCGGTGCGGCTCGGCTTCGGTCATCAGTCCCTCACGACGGAGTACGGCGGTGGGCTCCGCTGCTCAGGTTACTGACGTCGCCGGCGCCGCGGGACCCCGGGCGGCTCCCGGATGACCGCGGGGCGGCGCGCGGTCGCCCGTGTCCGGGTTGCCGGTGTCCGGGTTGCCGCTGTCCGGCACCGCCGCTGCGTGCCGGGCACCATCGCGCGACCGGGCACCACCGCGCGACCGGTCTGACACAATCTTGCGGTGGCCAGCCGATCTGTCGCACGACCTCCGGCCCCCGACGGGCCGGGACTCGAACGGCTCATCATGCTCACCGACGCCGTGGTCGCGATCGCGATGACGATCCTGGTGCTCCCCGTCGTCGACGTGGCCCGCGAAGTGGACACGGCACGGCTCGGCGGTTTCCTGGGCGACAACAGCGACCTGCTGTGGTCCTTCGCGATCAGCTTCGTGGTCATCTACGTCTTCTGGGCGGCGCACGCGGGGGCGCTGCGCCGGCTGGCCGAGGGTGACACGCAGGTCGCCGGACTGGGACTGCTGAACCTGCTCTGGCTGCTCGTGATCGCCTTCCTGCCCTTCCCGACGGCCGTCGTCGGCCACCAGCTGGACACCCGCTCGGCCCCGTTCTACATCGGCACGATGCTCGTGCTGTCCGCGCTGACCTCCGCGATCGGCCTGCTGGTCGACCGGCACACCGGCCGTCCGGGCCAGGTGTGGGCCTGGGTGACGACCGCGGTCTTCGGCGCCTGCACGGTGATCAGCCTCTTCGACGCGGACCTGGGCCTGCTCGCCCTGCTCGCCCTCCTCGTGCTGCGGCTGCTCGAACGCCGCGCGGTCGGAGCCCGCACCGCGGGATAGGGCGGTCCGCGCGAGCGGCGCGTACGGCCGGAAACAACAGGTCCGCCCTCGCCCGCCCGACCCCGCACGCGCGGGTGACCGGGGCCGGACTTGTTGTGTTCTTCCGTCCCGTCCCGATCGGGCGTGGCGCGGTCGGCTCAGCCCCGCTCGCCTCAGGCCTGCTCGGTCAGGCGCAGGGTCGTCAGGCAGGTCGGGCTGCCCGCGGTGGTGGCGAACGGGACGCTGCCCTTGCGGCCGTCGTGCGTCACGGTCACGGTCCCGGTGACGTCGCGCGGCAGCCAGAACCCGACGAAGCCGTTGGCGTAGGTCGTCGTCTGCTCGTCGACCAGCACCTTGCCCCGGGCATCGACGATGGTGACCGTGACGTCCGCTCCGGCGAGCTCGCCCTGGCACGTGGCGAGGCTGTGGAAGAAGCACTCGTGCGTCTGCGTCCGGTACGGAGCGATCGACAGGTAGAAGCGGTCGGCCGGCAACGGCAGGCTGGACTCCCGCTCGCCCGCGGTCAGCACCAGCTGGGTGTCCCGGACCGACGCGCCGAAGCCGAGCGGCCGGGCCTCGGGCGAGGAGTCGACGGCCTGGACGATCTGCTCGGCGCTCCTGCCGTCGAAGCCCAGCTGGTGGACGACCGAGTCCGCGGCGGGGGCGGGTGCGTCCGGGGTGGCGGTGTTCGAGCACCCGGCGAGCGCGAGGACGACCGCGGCGAGGACCGCGACGACAAGCTTGGTCATGTGGAGCACTCCTGAGTTGGCTGCTACGGAGTGTAGTAGGGATCGCGCGGTTCGTCATGGCGCGGGAATGTCGCAACGGGCTGGCCTTCCGGGCGGCGCTCAAGCATGCTGGAGGCTCCCTTTGGCATCGCCGAGTCAGGAGGAACATCGATGACTGCTACGCCAGCGGCCACCGAGGAGGCCAAGCGCGGAGCCTTCTCGTCCAGACGGGTCTTCATCTTCGCCGCGATCGGGTCGGCCGTCGGGCTCGGCAACATCTGGCGCTTCCCGTACGTGGCCTACGAGAACGGCGGCGGGGCGTTCATCCTGCCCTACCTGATCGCGCTGCTCACCGCGGGAATCCCGTTTCTGTTCCTGGACTACTCACTGGGCCACCGCAACCGGGGGTCCGCGCCGCTGTCGTTCGCGCGGCTGAGCAGGGGCACGGAGTTCATCGGCTGGTGGCAGGTCGGCATCTGCGCGATCATCGCGGTCTACTACGCCGCGATCATCGGCTGGTCGCTGCGGTACATGTTCTTCTCCGTCGACAAGTCGTGGGGCGCCGATCCGGAGAAGTTCTTCGGGGGCGAGTTCCTGCGGGCCGCAGACCCGTCCGCCGGGGTGACCCTCGACTTCGTGCCGGGTGTCCTCGTGCCGGTCATCGTCGTCTGGGTGGTCGTCATCGGGATCATGGCCCTGGGCGTCCAGAAGGGGGTCGGGGCCACCTCGGTCATCTTCATCCCGGTGCTGCTGCTCGCCTTCGCCGCCCTCGTCGTGCAGGCGCTGCTCCTGCCGGGGGCGACCGAGGGCCTGAACGCCCTCTTCTCCCCGAACTGGTCGGCCCTGCAGGAGACCGGGGTGTGGGCGGCCGCCTTCGGCCAGATCTTCTTCTCGCTGTCGATCGGGTTCGGCATCATGATCACCTACTCGTCCTACGTCGGCCGCAAGACCGACATGACCGGGTCCGGACTGGTCGTCGGCTTCGCCAACTCCGGCTTCGAGCTGCTGTGCGGCATCGGTGTCTTCTCGGCGCTCGGCTTCATGGCGCAGGCGTCCGGCACCCAGGTCAGCGAGGTCGCCTCAGGCGGAATCGGCCTGGCGTTCATCGCCTTTCCCGCGATCATCAGCGAGGCGCCCGCGGGCAGCGTCATCGGCGTGCTCTTCTTCGCCTCGCTGATCATCGCCGGCGTCACCTCGCTCGTCAGCATCCTCGAGGTCGTCATCTCCGCGGTCCGGGACAAGTTCGAGATGGGCCGCATCCGCGCCACGATGGTGGTCTCGCTGCCGATCGCGATCGTCAGCATCCTGCTGTTCAGCACGACGAGCACGCTGACCGTCCTCGACATCATGGACAACTTCATCAACAAGTTCGGCATCCTGCTCGTCGCCGTCGTCAGCATGCTCGTCGTGGCGTGGGTGCTGCGCGCCCTGCCCCGACTGGCCCGGCACCTGAACCGGTACGGGTCCGTCCCGGTCAAGGGCTGGTGGATCGTGCTGATCTCGGTCGTGACGCCCGCGATGCTGACCTTCATCCTCGTCAAGGAGTTCCGTGAGGCCGCAGGCACCCCCTACGGGGGCTACCCCGCGTGGATGCTGACGGTCTTCGGCTGGGGCGTCGCCGCAGCAGTCATCGTCGTGGGAGTGCTCGTCACCTTGGTCAAGTGGCGGCCCGACACCCCGCTCACCGTCCCGGAAGCGGACGACCCGACCCTGGAGGTGACCCGATGAGTGCCGGCGCTGTCGTCATGATGCTCGTGGCCATGCTGGTCCTGTGGGGCGGGCTCGCCCTCGCGATAGTCAACATCAGCCGCCCCGGGCGCGGCGAGGTCGCCGAGGCGCACCGCGACCTGTGAGCCGCGCCCTGCCGTATGCCGCTCACCCGCGCAGCTGCCCCGTGCTGGATGTCGCGGCGGCTCAGTTGGGTGAGAAGCCTCCCGGCTCGATGCGCCCCGGCACGGCGCGGACCTGGGTGACCAGGGCCAGCTCGCGACGCAGGACGGCCAGCAGCGTGCCGAGCCGGTCGCGCTCGGTGCGGCCGGCCAGTACGGCCTGGCGGTCGGCCAGCTCCAGGGGCGACCGCTCGACGATGCGGTAGGCCAGCTCGTCGGGTCCGACCTGTCCCACCCGCCCGGTCGTCGCACCGATCGCGGCGAGCAGCCGGGCGTGGGTGGTGCGGACCCGATCGGCGAGGGCCGCGACGTCGGCGGCCGGCGCCGAGCCCGGGGGGCGCGCGACCGGGTCCAGCCAGGTCACCCGGCCGGTCAGGTACGGCGAGCCGGCGGACTCGTCCCGGCCGGTGAGCCGGAACCGGCGCCGCCCGACCGTACGGACCTGGAACGGCGGCTCGGTGCCGGTCACCTGCTCGATCACCGCCTCGCAGCCGACGTCGAACAGCTCGGTCGCCGCGCCTGCCCCGACCTCGGTTCCCCGGCGGATCGCGACGACGCCGAAGGCGCGCTGCCCGGGCGGGGCGGAGGCCTTCAGGTCGGCCAGCAGGGCGATGTACCGCGGCTCGAAGACGACCAGCGGCAGCCGGGCCCCCGGCAGCAGGACGGTCCCGAGCGGGAACAGCGGCAGCGAGGGCATGGGGCGAGGGTACGGCCGGTCGGGCCGCCTCGCGCCCTCGGGAGACGCCATGGTGCCCGGGGACTCGCACCACACTCGTACGGAGCGAGTCGACGGTCGCGGGGGCTGTTCCCCGCGCGTGGGGACACTCGTCGGTACGCGACGACGACGCGTGGGGGGGGCACGCTGCGGCGGGTGCTCTTTGCGAGGGAGTCTGGCCGCAGCGTGCCCCAGGGAGTCGGTTGTACCCACCCTTCAGATGCACGACCCCGCGCTGCTGATACATCCCAGGCCCGGCGGACCGGCAACGGCGCGGACCGCGCCGTGGGCCGCGGCCACGGGTTCGGCATGATGCCCCTGTGATCGAGCTGCAGCAGGCCCTCGCGATCCTCTGTGCGGTGACGGCCGTCGCCGTACTCGTCCAGGTCATCCGGAACCGGCCGCCCAACGTGCTCGTGCTCGGCCTGCTCGCGGTCATCGAGGTCGGGCTCCTCGTCCAGCTCGTCATCGGCCTCAGGCTGGTAGGCGACGCCCCGCCGGGGGTCTCGGTCGGGACCTTCCTCGGCTACCTGCTCGCCTCACTCGTCATCCTGCCCCTCGCGGTGGGCTGGTCGTGGGCCGAACGCAGCCGCGGCGGCACGGCGACGATCCTGGTGGGACTCGTCGTGGTCCCCTACCTGTTCGTCCGGCTCTACCAGATCTGGGTGCTGCAGCAGTGAGTCGGCGGGCCGGGCTACATCGAGGGCAGGCGGCCCTTGGCGAAGTAGAGGATCGGCCCGACCCAGCTGATCGCGATGACCGCCGCCCACTTGGCCTTGCTGCCGTTGACCTCCTCCGGCGCGCGCGCCGCGAGGTCGGCCCACGCCGTGGCCGCGAGCGAGAGCTGGATCGACCCCAACGCCAGGATCACCGCCTGCTGCGACGAGCTGAGATCGGACCACTTCTTCTTGTGCCGCTTCGTCATCGCCCGGCCTCCCGTGCCGCCCTGCCGACTCGATGTCGACTCGATGCCGACTCCACAACAGGCTACGTCCGGAGGGCGCCCCGGCGGGACCCCCACGATCTGCCGCGCTGAGACGAGGGCCGCCCTCACCGCAGGGCGGCCGTCAGCGTCACGAAGCCGTAGCCCCCGGCGCGCAGCCCCGCGATGATGCCGGGCAGGGCGTCGGCGTCGAGGGTCGAATGGTCCTCCGGGTGGGCGCCCAGGCGCAGCAGCACGATCTCGCCCGGGCGCGCCCCGGCCAGCACCCGGCGCACGACCGAGTCGACCGACTGCCCACCGGTGACCCCCTGCCAGCCGAGCGAGTCGACGGTCCACCGGAACGGCACGTAGCACTCGGCGTTGACGAGGCCCACCAGGTGCGCGGTCAGGGCCCCGTCCGGGAAGCGGAGCAGCGGTCGCGGGTCGCGCCCGGTCACCGCCTCTATCCGGGCCGCCGCGCTGCGGATCTCGGTGCGGATCCCGCTGTCCGTCAACGCCGTCAGGTCGGGGCTGTCGTAGGTCTGGTTGCCGACCGGGTGGGCGGCGATGTCCCGGGATAGCGCCGGGAACCGGTCGACGAAGTCACTGGTCAGGAAGAACGTCGCCGGCACGTGCTCACGGGCCAGGGTCGCCAGGACGGACGTGACGCCGTCGCTGCTCCCCCCGGAGTCGAAGGTGAGCGCGACGACCTTGCGGTTCGTGGGCAGCACCTCGACCGGCCTGCCCAGCAACGACCGGGGGATGGCACAGGCCGCAGCGGTGGGAGAGGGGGGGACCCACGGTCCCGGCCCCGCCGGACCGGTGGCGCCGGGTGGTGCCGACGACACCCTGGTGGACGACACCGTGGTCGGCGTGACACCGGTCGGCGGCACGGTCCCGCCCGAGCAGGCCGCCAGTGCGAGCAGGCCGGCGCCGAGCACCGCGACGGCGCCCGCGTGGGGCATCGACCTGGACATGGGCACCTCCCGGGTCCAGCACACACCACCTGGCCCGGCCGCGTGCGTCGATGTGCCCGAGCAGACAGTGCCCGAGCGGACACGGACCGAGGTCAGACCCGCGCAGGAGGCCGGCATGCGGCATACGCCCGGGTTGGCCTGATCCGGCTTGTCGGAAACCGCAGCGCGGGCCCTGCCCGGTCTGGGAACGTGGGCAGGTGACCGAGCAACCGATCGCCGC
>NZ_JBDIAQ010000106.1:0-11998 GCF_039812505.1 Intrasporangium sp.
GCGCCGTCGTCGGGCCGGCGGCGCGACCTACCCGGTGTAGATGGCGTAGCCGTCGCGGCCGAGCGTGAAGCCCGTGCCCGAGATCCGGTCGTAGCAGGACACCCCGAGCGGTTCGGCCAGGCAGGCCACCGTCCCGCCGGAGTTCTTTGCGGTCTGCCCCTTCTGCAGCTTCGGTGCGTCCGGTCGGACGATCGTGTCGGAGTTGCACTGCGGCTCCGGGCCCGCGTCACCGAACACGATCCGGCCGATGTCGTGCGCCCCGGCGCCCCCGCGACAGCGGTCGGCCGGCGGCTTGATCCGTCCGCCGTCGGTCAGCTCGCACCCGACGACCGGGTCCGTGAGCGAACAGAACACGCCGGCGTACGTCGCCACGAAGTCGGTGCGCAGCCGCGGTGCGAGGCGGCCGTGGTTGATCCGGTCCACGAGGGCCTGCAGGGCGTCGGCGTCGGTGCTGGTCGTGACCGTCGGCGCGGGCGCGCTGGTGGCGGGCGTCATCGAAGGTCCCGGCGCTGCCGACGTGGCGGCGGTGCTGCTCGGCTGCTCGGTGACGGTCACCGTGACCGTGCCCTGGGGAGTGCCCGTACCGGAGCCGGCGCAACCGCAGACCAGCGCCAGCAGCGCGATCCCCCCGACCAGCGACCCTCGCCTCAGCACCCCTGCCCACATGTGTGCCAGTATGCCGCCGCGTCCGCGGAGTTCGCCGGCATACCGCGGATCACGCGAACCGGGCCGCCTTGGACCCGGCCCACCCGGGACGGCGCGGTCAGTTGTCCGGGGGCCAGCTCGCGACGATCTTGGCCCGGCGCTCGGCCCACTCACCCTGCAGCTGCGCGAGCCGCGCGGTGAGGAACTCCACGAACTCGACGGACAGCTGCATCCGGCGTCCGGCCGGGGTCTGCGGCCCCCCGACCGCGGCGACCCCCTGGCTCACGCTGCGCTGGATCGCGGTCATGACCCGGTCGCGGTTCATGACCGCCTCGTGCCAGGCGTCGGCGCGCACCACGTAGACGTCGCGCCTGCTGCCGCGCTCTCGCTCCTTGCCGATCATCCGGACGTGGGTGAGATAGTTGACCGCGCCGGAGATGGCGGCCGGACTCACCGCGAGCGCCTCGGTCAGCTCGGCAGCGGTCATGCGTCCGTCGTCGTCGGCCAGGAGCCGGGCGAAGACGCGGGAGGCGAGCCGCGGCATCCCGGCATCGGTCAGCACGTCACCGAACCGCTCGACGTAGCCGGCCACGGCCCGCTCGTCGCGTCGCCCCCGGCCACCGCTGCTCGCCACCGTCGCCTCCTCGTCCGCTCGCGCCCAGTCTAACCAGAGGATCCAGAACATTCACTAGTTCTTGAATCCTATGTACACTCGGGAACATGACAGCGGCAATCGCGGTCCGCGACCTGCACAAGTCGTACGGCGCCACCCGCGCGCTCGACGGACTGGACCTCGCGGTCGAGAAGGGTGAGATCCACGGCTTCCTCGGGCCGAACGGCGCGGGCAAGTCGACCACCATCCGGATCCTGCTGGGGCTGCTACGCGCCGACGGTGGCACGGCCACCGTCCTCGGCGAGGACCCGTGGCGGGACACCGAGACGTTGCACCGGCGCCTCGCCTACGTCCCGGGCGACGTCAGCCTGTGGCCCAACCTCACCGGCGGTGAGGCCATCGACCTGCTGGGTCGGCTGCGTGGTGGCCTCGACGAGAAGCGTCGCGCCGACCTCGTCGCCCGGTTCGACCTCGACCCCACGAAGAAGGGCCGAAGCTACTCGAAGGGCAACCGGCAGAAGGTCGCCCTCGTCGCGGCCCTGTCCGCCGACGTGGAGCTGCTCCTGCTCGACGAGCCGACCTCGGGGCTCGATCCGCTGATGGACGCGGTCTTCCGCGGCGCCGTCTCGGAGTTCACGGCGGGCGGTGGCACCGTGCTCCTGTCGAGTCACATCCTCGGCGAGGTGCAGGCCCTCGCCGACCGGATCAGCATCATCCGGTCCGGACGCAACGTGGAGTCCGGCGCCCTGGAGGCCCTCCGGGGCGGATCACTGACCAGGGTCGAGGCCACGACGGCCACCCTCGTCGACCGGCGCGACCTGGAGCGGATCGCCGGCCTGGTCGACCTGCTCGTGCAGGGCGAGCGGGTCACCTGCTCGGTGGCCACCGACCACCTGGGGGAGCTGCTCGCCGCGCTGGGGGTGAGCGGCATACGGACCCTGGCCAGCTCACCACCCACGCTCGAAGACCTGTTCATGCAGCAGTACCGCACCTCGGAGGCGAGCCTGTCATGAGGGGCCTAGTGGGGACCGGCACCCTGCTGCGGCTCGCGCTGCGCCGCGACCGAGTCGTGCTGCCCACCTGCATGGTGCTCCTCGTCCTGCTCGCCGCCGGATCGGCACAGGCCGCGCTGGAGCTCTACCCGAGCCGCGCGGAGCTGACGCAGGCCGCCGAGGCGGTCAACGCCTCCCCCGCGATCGTCGCGATGTTCGGCCCGATCTCCGACCCGGCCAACCCCGGAGCCATCGCGAGCTTCAAGACCGTCTCGATGGGTGCGGTCCTGATCGCCCTGCTCGCCCATGCCCTCGTGCGGCGCCACACCCGCACCGAGGAGGAGGCCGGCCGCACCGAGCTCGTGGGCGCCGCAGTCGTCGGACGTCGGGCGCCGCTGACCGCAGCGGTCCTGCTCGCGGTCGGGGCCTGCGCCATGACCAGCGCCGTCGTCACCCTCTCGCTCGTGGCGCTGGGCCTCGACGCCCCGGGCTCGATCGGGTACGGGCTCTACTGGCTGTCGGCCGGGCTCGCCTTCACCGGTGTCACCGCGGTCGCAGCCCAGCTGACCCAGACGGCGCGTGGCACCTCGGCGTGGGCGCTGGGTGCGCTCGGCGTGGCCTACGTGCTGCGCGCGGTCGGCGACTCGTCGCCGGGGCGGTCGGCTTGGCTGACCTGGCTCTCGCCGCTCGGCTGGGGCGAGAAGCTCGAGATCTACGGTGCCGACCGGTTCGTCGTGTTCCTCGTGCCGGTCGGGTTCACCGTGCTGACGGTCCTGACGGCCTATGCGCTGCGGGAACGTCGCGACCTCGGCGCGGGGCTGATGGCCGGGCGACCCGGCCCGGCCCGGGGGGCCGCGTCGCTGTCGAGCCCGTTCGCTCTCGCGTGGCGGCTGCAGCGGGGCGCGTTCACCGGCTGGGTCCTCGCGTATGCGCTCCTCGGGGCGGTCCTGGGCAGCGTCGCGCTGAACGTCGGCGACTTCGTGAACGACCCCAAGGTCGAGCAGATGCTCCGTCAGCTCGGCGGCAACGCCGGCTCGCTGTCCGACATCTACCTGGGCGCGGAGATCAACTTCCTCGCGATCGGCGCGGCGGCGTATGGGATCTCTGCGGCGCTGCGGCTGCGTTCCGAGGAGGTCGAGGGGCACGCGGAGCAGGTGCTCGCGACGCGCACGTCGCGGCCCGCCCTGCTCGGCAGCCACGCCCTCGTCGCACTCGGCGGCAGTGCCCTGCTGCTCGTCGTGACCGGAGTGGGTATGGCGCTCAGCTACGGCCCGGCCGCCGGTGGGGTGGGCGCCACGCTGGCCCACCTGCTGCCCAGTGCGCTGGCTCCGATCCCGGCCGTGTGGGTGTGCGTCGGGCTCGCCCTCGTGGTCTTCGGCGCGCTCCCCCGCCTCGTGGTCCTGGCCTGGGCGGCGCTGACCGCCTTCCTGGTCGTGGGCGAGTTCGGCTCGATCCTGCGGCTGCCGCAGGCGGTGGTCGACCTGTCGCCGTTCGTGCACGCGAGTGTGCCGCCGGGCGGTTCGGCGTCCGGGGTGCCGCTGGTGGCGCTGCTGCTGGTCGCCGCGGCGCTCGCGGTGACGGCGGTGGGCGCCTTCCGGCGCCGCGACCTGACCACGGCCTGACACCGGCCGAGCCGGCAGGTCCTCACGGTCGGTCCGTCAGCAGCGGTCCGAGCCCGTGCCCGCCACTACATTGACAGCGTGACCTCACCGATCCCGGGCTTCTGGGCCGTCATCCCCGCGGGCGGGTCCGGCACGCGCCTGTGGCCGCTGTCCCGGCGCTCGGCGCCGAAGTTCCTGCTCGACGTCACCGGGTCCGGGCAGTCCCTGCTCCGCGCCACGTGGGCCCGCCTGGCTCCCCTGGCCGGCGACCGGATGCTCGTGGTCACCGGCGCGATCCACTCCGAGGCCGTGCGGCTCCAGCTACCCATGCTCTCCGCCGAGTCGGTCGTGGCGGAGCCGACCCCACGCGACTCGATGCCCGCCATCGGGCTCGCCGCGGCGCTGGTGGAGACACGCGACCCGGAGGCAGTCGTCGGGTCGTTCGCCGCCGACCACGTGATCGAGAACGAAGGTGCCTTCCGCGAGGCGATCCGCGAGGCCGTCGTGCTGGCTCGGACGGGCGAGCTCGTCACGATCGGGATAGCGCCGACCGGGCCGGCAACCGGGTTCGGCTACATCAGGCAGGGGGCCCTCCTCGGGGCTGCCGGGGCGGAGCACGCGCGCCGCGTCGCCGAGTTCGTCGAGAAGCCGGACCTCGCGACTGCGAGACGCTACCTCGCGAGCGGCGAATACCGTTGGAATGCCGGCATGTTCGTCGTCAAGGCGACCACGCTCCTCGAGCTGCTGGCGATGACCCACCCCGACATGGTGCGTGTCCTTCGCGAGATCGCGGCCGCGCCCGAGCGACTGGCCGAGCTGTGGCCTGCCCTGACCGCGATCGCCATCGACCACGCGGTCGCCGAGCCTGCCGCGGCTGCTGGGCGGGTCGCCGTGGTCCCCGCCGATCTGGGGTGGGACGACGTCGGCGACTTCCGGTCCATCGCGAGGTTCGGCGACGATCGCCGCGGTCCGCCCGGGCTCGCCGTCCTCGGCGGCGGCGACGACATCGTCTCGGTCGACTCCACCGGCGTGGCGTACGCGGGCAGCGGCCGCCTGGTGGCTCTCGTCGGCCTGCAGGACGTGGTCGTGATCGACACCCCGGATGCGCTGCTGGTGACCACCCGGGAGCACTGCCAGGACGTCAGGCAGGTGGTGGCCCGGCTTGCCGAGCAGGGGCGGTCGGACCTGCTCTGACGCCCCCCTGTGGCGACTTGTTCGACACATCTGGCCCGGACGGCATCCTTGTCGGCATGGGCGGCGCCATCGCTCGGGAGGTGGGTCAGGCCCAGCGGGACCGCGCGCTCAGCACCGCGAGCGCGGCCGGCCCGGCCGAGGAGGTCCGCAGGATCGTCGGCCCGAGCCGGACCGGCCGCGCGCCCGCGTCGGCGAGCGCGGCGAGCTCGCGGTCGGTGATCCCGCCCTCAGGTCCGACGACGACCAGCACGTCGCCGGAGCCGGGCAGCCCGACAGCGGTGAGGGGCTCGGTCGCGCCCTCGTGCAGCACGACGGTCAGGGCCGACCGGCGGACCCGACCGACAAGTGCGGCCAGGTGCACCGGGGCGGAGGTGAGCGGCATCCGGGACCGGCGGGACTGCTTGGTCGCCCGGGTCACCACGGCCCGCCACCTGGCCAGCGACTTCTCGGCCCGGTCGCCACGCCACACCGCGACGCACCGCTCGGCCTGCCACGGGACGACCTCGTCGGCGCCGAGCTCGGTCGCCGTCTCGACCGCCTGCTCGTCACGGCCGCCCTTGGCGAGGGCCTGCACGAGCACGAAGCGAGGGTCCGCAGCGGGCTCGTCGGACACCTCGACGACGCGACCGTGGACGGCGGCCTTCGCGACCGTCTCGGCCTCGACCAGGACCCGCCGCCCCGCTCCGTCGGCGAGGTGGAACAGCTCTCCCGGCCGGACCCGCACGACCGTCACGGCGTGCCGCCCCTCGGCGCCGTCGAGCCGGACCGGGCCCCCTACCTGGACACCGGACAGGACGTCGGCCGGGGCGAGGAAGAGCTGGTGGGTCACCCGGCCTCGCCCTTGAGGGCGTCGCGCAGCTTGCCGAAGATGCCCTTGTCCTCCGGGTGCAGGCGCCCGTTGGGCCGGTTCTCCCCGCGCAGGGCCGCGAACTCGCGCAGCAGGTGCTCCTGCTCCTCGGTCAGGTGCGTCGGCGTCGTGACGTTGGCGCGCACGCGCAGGTCGCCGCGGCCCCCGCGTTGCAGGTGGGTCACGCCCAGGCCGCGCACGGTCACGACGTCGCCGGGCTGGGTGCCCGGCCGGAAGTCGACGTCCTGCATGCCGTCGAAGGTGGACAGCTTCATCGTCGTGCCGAGCGCGGCCGTGGCCATCGGCAGGTCGACCGTGACGTGCAGGTCGTCGCCGCGACGGGTGAAGGTGTCGTGCGCACGGACCCGGATCTCGACGTAGATGTCGCCCGCCGGCCCGTTGCCGGGCCCGACCTCGCCCTCCCCGGCCAGCTGGATGCGGGTGCCGGTGTCGACACCGCCGGGCACCTTGAGCTTGATCGTGCGGCGGGTGCGCACCCGGCCGTCGCCGGAGCAGTCGTGGCACGGGTCGGTGAGCATCGAGCCGTAGCCCTGGCAGGCGACACAGGGCCGGGAGGTCATGACCTGGCCGAGGAAGCTGCGCTGGATCTGCTGCACCTCGCCGCTGCCGCCGCACACCGGGCAGGTCTGCCGGCCGGTGCCCGGCTGGGCCCCGTCGCCACCGCAGGTGCGACAGCCGACCGCGGTGTCGAGGGTGAGCTCCTCCTCGGAGCCGAAGACGGCCTTGGACAGGTCGATGTCGAGCCGGACGAGCGCGTCCTGCCCGCGCTGGACCCGCGAGCGCGGACCCCGCGACCCGGCTGTGGCGCCGGCGCCGAAGAAGGCGTCCATGACATCGCTGAACGAGAAGCCGGCTCCGGCGAACCCGCCCTGGCCGGCGGTCGCGAACGGGTCGGCACCGCGGTCGAAGGCACGCCGCTTGTCCGGGTCGGACAGCACGTCGTAGGCCTGCGAGACGCGCTTGAACTCCTCCTCCGCCTCCGCCCCCGGGTTGACGTCGGGGTGCAGCTTGCGAGCCAGGCGACGGTAGGCCCTCTTGATCTCCTCCTGGCTCGCGCTGTGCGAGACACCGAGGACGGCGTAGTAGTCGTTCAAGCAACTGGTCCTTTGCTCGTTCAGGTGTTCCGTGCGTCGCCGAGGATGTCGGAGACGTAGCGGGCCACGGCACGCACCGCGGCCATGGTGGTCGGGTAGTCCATCCGGGTCGGCCCGAGCACGCCGAGGCTGGCGACCCGCTCGCTCCCGGTGCCGTACCCGACGGAGACGAGCGAGGTCGACTGCAGGCCGGAGACCGGGTTCTCGTGGCCGATCCGCACCGACACCAGCTCGGGGTCCTCGCTCAGCCCACCGAGCAGGCGCAGCAGCACGACGTGCTCCTCGAGGGCCTCGAGGATCGGGCCGATCGAGCTCGGGAAGTCGGCGCGTGACCGGGCCAGGTTGGCCTGGCCGGCCAGCACCACCCGCTCCTCACGCTCCTCGACGAGGACCTCCTCGATGGCCATCACGACCGGCTCGAGGACGCGCCTCTCGTCGTCGGAGAACTCGTCCACCAGCGTGCGCAGGCCGCTGGCCGCGACCCGCAGGGGCAGGCCGGAGGCCAGCTCGTTCACCCGGCTGCGGGCCGACGACACCAGCGTCTCGCCCTCGGGCGAGGTGAGCTCGGCGCCGGTGTCGACGACGCGCTGCTCGACACGGCCGGTGTTCACGATCAGCACGACCATGAGGCGGGCGCCGCCCATCGGCACGAGCTCGATGTGACGCACGGTCGAACGCGTCAGGGACGGGTACT
Source organism: Intrasporangium sp. (assembly GCF_039812505.1). Classification (GTDB taxonomy): domain Bacteria; phylum Actinomycetota; class Actinomycetes; order Actinomycetales; family Dermatophilaceae; genus Intrasporangium_A. The sequence goes on from NZ_JBDIAQ010000106.1 coordinate 7,702, forward strand.
GGACGACCGCGACCTGACGGGTCAGCGACGCGAGCAGCCGCACCGTGCGGTCGATGATGTCGTCGAGGTCGACGGCACCCCGGAGGAACTGGGTGATCGCGGTGCGCTCGCCACGGCTGAGCGGCTTGACCTCGCTCAGGCGGTCGACGAAGACGCGGTAGCCGAGGTCGGTGGGCACCCGGCCCGCCGAGGTGTGCGGCGCATGGATCAGGCCCTCCTCCTCGAGCACGGCCATGTCGTTGCGGACGGTGGCGGCCGAGACCCCGAGCCGGTGTCGCTCGACGAGCGCCTTCGAGCCGACCGGCTCGGACGTCTGGACGTAGTCCTGCACGATCGCGCGCAGGACGTGCAGCCGCCGGTCCTCGGACATGCCCCCCGCCTCCTTCCGATCGCTGCGCAGTGGTGCCGGCGGCCCGGCCCGGCGCCTCGCCCGCGCGCGGGACGGGTCTGGCACTCCCGTTCACCGAGTGCCAAGTCTACGACCCTTTCATGACACGGCCGCCCGGGCACGTCCTCTCAGGGTGGCACCCGCGTGGCTTCCGCGTCGAGCCCGGCGAGCGGCATACCCTCTCTGAGCGTGCCCCCCATCGACCGCTACGGATCCGACGTCCTGTCCGGCGACTGGCGCCTCCCCCGGCGCGGCCGCTCCGTCGAGGTGGCGGCCGAGCCCGACCTGGTCGTGGAGGAGGTCGAGACCGGCTGGGTCGGTGCCGTCGTGCGCGTCGAGAAGGCCGGCGGGATGCACGTCGTGCACCTCGAGGACCGGCACGGGCGGCTGCGCGCCTTCCCGCTCGGCCCGGGCTTCCTCCTCGACGGCCGCCCGGTGACCCTCACCAGGCCGGTGGCGGCAGACTCGGCCGCGCTCGCCGCCGCCCGCTCGGCCCGCTCCCGCACGGCGAGCGGCTCCGTCGCGGTGCCGGACGCCAGGGCCAAGGTGGCGAGCGGGTCGCGCATCTACGTCGAGGGCCGCCACGACGCCGAGCTCGTCGAGAAGGTGTGGGGCGACGACCTGCGGGTCGAGGGGGTCGTCGTCGAGATGATGGATGGCGTCGACGACCTCGCCGGGGTCATCGCGCAGTTCCAGCCCGGTCCGGGCCGACGACTGGGCGTGCTGGTCGACCACCTCGTGCCGGGCACGAAGGAGTCGCGGATCGTCGAGCAGGCGCGGTCGCTGCCCGGACTCGCGGGGCACGTCCTCGTGCTCGGGCACCCGTACGTCGACGTGTGGCAGTCGGTGCGCCCGGAGCGGCTCGGCTGGCAGCGCTGGCCGGTCGTCCCGCGGGACACCTCGTGGAAGCACGGCATCTGTGCCGCGCTCGGCTGGCCGCACGACACCCAGGCCGACATCGCGCTGGCGTGGCGGCGCATCCTCGGTCGGGTGCGGACCTACGCCGACCTCGAGCCGGCGTTGCTGGCCAGGGTCGAGGAGCTGATCGACTTCGTCACCGCCCCGACCGCCTGACACCGGCCTCCCGGTGCTGCCCGGGGGGCGCGCCGCGCGGAGTCAGCGGACCCGACGGCGAGGTGCCACGACATGGCGGACGAGCAGGCGGCGCAGCGCGTTGAACGGCGGGTAGGCGACCGACACCAGGTCGGGGCGGGTCGGCGAGTCCAGGACCGGCTTGGTGTGGGAGAAGACGTCGAGCGACGCCTCCCCGTGGTAGCTGCCCATGCCGCTCGCGTCGACGCCGCCGAACGGCAGGCCCGGCACGGCCAGGTGGGCCATCGGCAGGTTGAACGTGAGGCCGCCCGACGAGGTGCCGGTCAGGAAGCGGCGCCTGGTCTCTGCGTTGCCGGTGAACACGTAGAGCGCGAGCGGCTTGTCGCGGGCGACGATCCGCTCGATGGCCTCGTCCACCCCGCCGACCTCGAGCAGCGGCAGGATCGGGCCGAAGACCTCCTCCTGCATCACCGCGTCCTGCTCCTGCACGCCGTCGAGGACCGTCGGCTCGATGTAGCGCGTCGCCGCGTCGCTCCGGCCACCGGAGACGACCCGGGCGGGGTCGACCAGCGCCGTGAGACGCCGGAAGTGCGGGTCGTCGACGACCCGCCCGTAGGCGTCCGACCGCGACGGGTCAGCGGTGTAGAAGTCCCGGATCGCCTTGGCAAGCAACGGCTTCAGATCGTCGAGGACTTCTCGCGTCGCCAGCACGTAGTCGGGCGCGACGCAGGTCTGGCCGGCGTTGGCGAACTTGGCCCAGGCGATCCGCCGGGCGGCCACCTCGAGGTCGGCGTCCGCGTCGACGAAGGCCGGCGACTTGCCCCCGAGCTCGAGCGTCACCGGGGTCAGATGCCCGGCCGCCGCCTCCAGCACGACTCGTCCGACCGCCGCGCCACCGGTGTAGAAGATGTGGTCCCAGCGCTGTTCGAGCAGGGCCGTGGTCTCCGGGATACCGCCCTCGACGATCCGGACGGCCGAGCCGTCGAGGTGGGCCGGCACGAGCTGCGCCAGCGCGCGGGAGGTGGCCGGGGCGTGTTCGCTCGGCGACAGGACCACGGCGTTGCCGGCGGCGAGCGCCCCGGCGAGCGGGGTGAGCGAGAGCTGCAGCGGGTAGTTCCACGGGGCGATGACCAGGACCACCCCGAGCGGCTCGCGGACCACCTTCGCCCGCGCGGGCCACAGGTGGAACGGGACCGGCACCCGTCTGGGTCGCAGCCATCCGTCGAGGTGGCGCCGCAGGTGGGCGACCTCGTTGCCGACGAAGCCGATCTCGGTCACCCACGACTCGACCGGGTGCTTGCCCAGGTCGTCGGCGAGCGCCCGCGCGAACACCTCCTCGTTGTCGACGAGCATCCGCTGCAGCGCCTCGAGCTGCCCGACGCGCCACGCGTAGGGCTTGGTGACGCCCCGCTCGAAGGTGTCCCGCAGCTGCCCGACCAGTTCGACGAGGTCCGTCCCCATGCGGCCATTGTGGGGCAGCGCGGCCATTGTGCAGCTGTGCGGCAGCGCGGCCAGGTCAGGGTGCCAGCAGCCGGTGCACGACGGTGTCGGCCAGCAGCCGTCCGCGACGAGTCAGCACGAGCCGGCCGGCCCTCGCGACGGGCGCCCCCTGCACCAGTCCGTCCGCGACCAGACCCGCGACGGCCTGCCGGCCCCGCTCGCACAGCTGCTCCACCGGCAGCCCGTCCACGACCCGGGAGCCCAGCAGCACCCGCTCGTCGTAGCGCTGTTCGTCGTCGAGCGTCTCGCGGGCCTGCGCCGGCGAGCGCCCGGAAGCCAGCCGAGCGGCATACGCGTTGGGGTGCTTGACGTTCCACCACCGCACGCCACCGACGTGGCTGTGCGCGCCGGGCCCCACCCCCCACCAGTTCGCGCCGGTCCAGTAGCCCATGTTGTGCCGGCACCACGCGTCGCGTGAGCGGGCCCAGTTGCTGACCTCGTACCACCCGAACCCGGTTGCGGTCAGGGCCTCGTCGGCGATCTCGTACTTGTCCGCCTCGTCATCGTCGTCGGGGGCGGGCAGGTCGCCTCGGCGCACCCGGGCAGCAAGCTTGGTGCCGTCCTCGACGACCAGCGCGTACGCGGACACGTGGTCGGGGGCCAGGTCGATCGCGGCGTCGAGGCTGTGGCGCCAGTCCTCAACCGACTCCCCCGGCGTGCCGTAGATCAGGTCGAGGCTGACCTGCAGGCCCGCGGCCCGCGCCGCCGCGACCGCCCGGGTGACGTTGGCCGGGTCGTGGGTGCGCTCGAGCGTGCGCAGCACGTGCGGGACGGCCGACTGCATCCCGAGGCTGACGCGCGTGAAACCCCCGGCGGCGAGCTCGACGAGCGACTCGGGCGTGACCGAGTCGGGGTTGGCCTCGGTCGTGACCTCCGCGTCGGGCAGCAACCCGAACCGCTGCCGTATGCCGCTCACGATCCTCACGAGGTCAGCCGACCTCAGTATCGTGGGAGTGCCGCCACCCACGAACACGGTCGACACGGGCGGCGCCTCGGGGCCGAGCACTCGGGCCGCGAGGTCGAGCTCGGCCAGGGCGGCTTCGGCGTAGGTGTCGATGCTCGCGCCGTGCAGGCCCAGCTCGGGGACGGTGTACGTGTTGAAGTCGCAGTAGCCGCAGCGGACGCGGCAGAACGGGACGTGCACGTAGATGCCTAGGGGCGTGCCGCCGAGGCCGGCCAGCGCCGGTGCGGGCAGGGCGCCGTCAGCGGGGGCGGGGTCACCGTCGGGCAGCGCAGCGGGCACGGACCCCATCATCCCAGCTGCAGCGGCCCGGGCGTGATCGGGCCGGCGGCGGACTGGTGGCTACGTGGCCCGGACGACGGCCACGACCGGCGGCTACGGCCCGCGGCTACGTG
>NZ_JBDIAQ010000107.1:0-11964 GCF_039812505.1 Intrasporangium sp.
GGCAGGTTGCCCCAGGCCAGGAACGGCCCCCAGGTGGGGGCCACCTTGGCGAACTCCTTCGCGTACCGCTGGTAGGTCGCCAGGTCGGGGCTGTCCGGGCGGTCGAGGCAGTTGACCGCGTAGATGACCTCCATGATGTTGCCGGTGTAGCGTCCGCCCGGGTCCCGATCGGCATACGTGTCGGCCAGGTCCATCAGCTTGGAGCCGTCCCCGCGCTCGGCTGCGACCAGTGCGTCGGTGAGGATGCCCCACTGGCCCTGGTCGTACATCGCGGCCGCGATCCCGAGCGAGGCCCACGCCTCGTTCAGCTCGGGCACCGCCGAGTCGCCGCTGGCGATCGGCTGCTCGTCCAGGCGGTGCAGGAAGTCGCGGAGCCACTGCATGCCCCCGTCGACGGTGTCGCCGAACGGGCAGTCGCCCTGGTCGATGCAGTCCTGCATGTAGGTCCGGGTCGCCAGCTCGAAACCCTCCGCCTGGCCCTTGGCCATCTGCGCGCTGGTGAGGTCCGGCGGCACGACCCCGTCGAGGACCATCCGGCCGACCCGGTCGGTGAAGTGCTCGGCGTAGGTCGCGCCGAGGAAGGTGCCGTAGGACTTGCCGAGGTAGGTCAGCCGGGCGTCGCCGAGCGCGGCCCGCAGCACGTCCAGGTCCTTGGCGACGTCGACGGTCGACACGTAGGGCAGCAGCGCCTTGTTGCGGGCCTCGCAGCCGCGGGCCATGTCCTCGGCCTCGTCGAGCAGCTGCTCCTGCTCGGCGTGGTCGTCGGGGGTCGGGTCGGTGCCGAGGAAGTCGTCGAGCTGGTGGTCGGTGAGGCAGTCGATCGGCGCCGACTCGCCGACCCCGCGCGGGTCGAATCCGACGACGTCGAAGTACTTGCGCACCGAGGGCCCGACGATCAGGTCGGCGTCCTCGGCGTAGTCGACCCCGGACCCGCCCGGGCCGCCCGGGTTGACCACGAGCGAGCCGATCCGGTCCTTCTGGTCGCGGGCCGGGGCGCGGAGCACCTTGATCGCGATGTCGCCGCGCGTCGGGTCGGCATACTCGACCGGAACGGCGAGGTCCGCGCACTGGTAGGTGCCACGGCAGGTGCTCCACTGCAGGTGCTGCGAGTAGTACCTGGCCAGGTCCGGCACCGGCGGCGCCGTGACCGACGCAGGATCGGCCGGGGCAGGCAACGGGACCGGGCCCGGGCCCGCCGTGGTGCACCCGACGAGCCCGCCGACGACGAGCGCCACGAGGGCCGTGAGACGCACCACCGGGAGTCGGCGCAGCGCGGCCCGCGCACGCGGGCGCAGGCCGGGGCGGACGCTGCGATGACTCATGGGCGAAACGGTAACCCGCCCGGCTCAGAACCCGAGGTCGCGCGGCACCCGCAGCCGCAGGGCCATCGCCTCGAGGGCGAGCAGGGGCGCGACGTTGGCCTCGATCCGCTCGCGCGCCTCGCCGATCGCGTCGAGGTGGCCGAGGAGCTGCTCGGCGGTGAACACGCCGGCCAGGGCGCGCACCTTGTCCAGCGCGTCCGGGTTGACCAGCTCGACGTCCGAGCCGAGCCGGAGCACCAGGGCGTCGCGGTAGACCGAGGCCAGGTCGACCAGCGACCGGTCGATGACGTCGCGCACGTGGCGCTTGGCCCGGCCCTTCTGGTCGCGCTCCAGCGCGCCGAGCTGCGCGCGGACGTGCGGCGGCTGGGTGCGGGCGGTCGGGTCGGCGCCGAGGGTCTCGAGCAGGTGCGTCCGCTCGGCCACGTCCCGCTCGGCGGAGGCGGCGGCGGCCTCCTCGTCGGCGATCGCCGACAGGTTCTCGGCGGCCTGGATCGCCTCGCCGACGCCGCGGATGCGGACCGTCATCGAGACGATGCCGTGCCGCCGGATCCGGGCCCCCTCGTCGCGGGCCAGGCGCCGGGCCAGGCCGATGTGGGACTGGGCGGCGCGCGCGGCGTAGAGCGCCATCGGCCCCTCGATCCCGTCGCGCCGCTGCAGCAGCTCGGCCACGGCCGCCACCGGGGGGGTGCGCAGCCGGACGTGGCGCGACCGGGAGCGGATGGTGATGATGACGTCCTCGGGGCTGGGCGCGCAGAGCACCCAGACCGTGTGGGGGGTCGGCTCCTCGAGCTCCTTGAGCACGGCGTTGCAGGCCTGCTCGGTCAGGCGGTCGGCGTCCTCGACGATGATCACGCGCCACCGCCCCACCGAGGGCCGCAGGGCCGCCTCCTGGACCAGCTCGCGCGCCAGCCGGACGCCGATCGACAGGCCCTCCGTCGCGACCACCTTGACGTCGGCGTGGGACCCGTCCAGCGCGGTGCGGCACTCCCGGCACTCGCCACAGCCGCCTCGCGGGCACTGCAGGGCCGCGGCGAAGGCCCGCGCCGCGTTGGACCGCCCGGAGCCCGGCGGGCCGGTGAGCAGCCACGCGTGCGTCATCGCGGTCTCGTCGCGGGCCGCCCGGGAGAGCGTGTCCACCGTCGGCTCCTGCCCGACGAGGTCGGACCAGACGCTCACGCCCGCTCCCCCGATGTCGGTATGCCGCCCAGCCGGCTCCGCCGCCCGCCCGCGCTCGCGTGGGCGGCGGCCGCCCAGACGGCCTCGAGGCGCCCCAGCACCTGCCGGGCGATCTCCTCCGGGGGGTTGGCGGCGTCGAGCACCAGGTAGCGTGCGGGGTCGCGGGCGGCCAGGTCGAGGAAGCCCTGCCGGACCACGGCATGGAACTCGTCGGCCTCGGCCTCGAGCCGGTCGTGGACCGGGCCGCGACGGAGCCGCCCCGTCTCGGGCGTCACGTCCAGGACGATGGTCAGGTCGGGCAACAGCCCGCGCACGGCCCAGTGCAGCAGGCGACGGATCTCGTCGCGGCCGAGCCCGCGGCCCATCCCCTGGTAGGCGATCGAGCTGTCCGTGTAGCGGTCGGTCACCACGACCTGCCCCGCGGCCAGCCCGGGCCGGACCACCTGGTCGACGTGATGGGCCTTGTCGGCCGCGTACAGCAGGGCCTCCGCGCGCGGCGCCACGTGGCCGCCGTGCAGCAGCAGGTCGCGGATCTGCTCGCCGAGCCGGGTGCCACCGGGCTCCCGGGTGACCAGCACCGGGTGACCGCGGCGCTCGAGCTCGTCGGTGAGCAGCCGCACCTGGGTCGTCTTGCCAGCCCCGTCACCGCCCTCGAAGCAGACGAACCAGCCGGGCGCAGTGCCGCGCCGGGCCGGCAGGGCCCCGCTCGCACCACCGGTCTCGTCCACGGCCCGAGCCTATGTGACGGACCCGACACCGGTCCCGGACCGGGCCGGCCGCAGCCTGCCGAGCGACGTCTGCCGAGCGTGGACCGGCCGCTGCCGGCGAAGCGCAGAGGCCCGGTCATGGACAAGACGGCGCATGACGCCCGCAGGGAAGTGCCAACCTGGCGCTTCCGTGGCCGATCCGCCCGACTTCACACTTCGAACGGGTCACATCGAGGTGGCCGCCTCCACGGAAAGGACGCCTTATGTCTGCTGCCCCCACCCTCCACAAGGGGCTACGCCAACGCCACCTGACCATGATCGCCATCGGCGGAGTCATCGGTGCGGGACTGTTCGTCGGGTCCGGTGTCGTGATCAACCAGGCCGGTCCCGGTGCGTTCATCACCTACGGTCTCTGCGGCATCCTGATCGTCCTCGTCATGCAGATGCTCGGCGAGATGGCCGTCGACCGCCCGAGCACCGGCTCGTTCGCCGACTACGCCCGCAGCGCCCTCGGCCCCTGGGCCGGCTTCTCGGTCGGCTGGCTCTACTGGTACTTCTGGGTCATCGTCGTCGGCTTCGAGGCGGTCGCCGGCGCCAAGGTGCTGCAGTACTGGATAGACCAGCCGCTCTGGCTCATGTCGCTGGTCCTGATGGTCCTGATGACCGCGACCAACATCTACTCGGTCAAGTCCTTCGGCGAGTTCGAGTACTGGTTCGCCGGCATCAAGGTGGCCACGATCCTGATCTTCCTCACCCTGGGCAGCCTGTTCGTCCTCGGCCTGCTGCCGGGTGCAAGCCTCGACCTCAGCAACCTGACCGCCCACGGCGGGTTCTTCCCGAACGGCAAGACGATCCTGCTCGCCGGCATGGTCACCGCGATCTTCTCGATGGTCGGTGCCGAGATCGCGACGATCGCCGGCGCCGAGTCGGACGACCCCGAGCGCGCCGTCACCAAGGCCACCCGCTCGGTGGTCTGGCGCATCCTGATCTTCTTCGTCGGCTCGGTCTTCCTGCTCGCCGTGATCCTGCCGTGGAACTCGACCGAGGTCGGCGCCTCGCCCTACGTCAGCGCCTTCGCCCGCATCGGCATCCCGCACGCCGCCGACATCATGAACGCCGTCGTGCTCACCTCCGTGCTCTCCTGCCTCAACTCGGGGCTGTACACCGCCTCCCGGATGCTCTTCGTGCTGGCCGGCCGTCGCGAGGCTCCTGCCGCCGTGCTGCGCGTCAACAAGCGCGGCGTCCCCACCTGGGCCCTGCTGATGTCCACGGTCGTCGGGTTCCTCTGCGTCATCGCCGCGTTCGTCGCCCCCGACACCGTCTTCTCGTTCCTGCTCAACTCGTCCGGCGCGGTCATCCTGTTCACCTACATCCTGATCGCCACCTCGCAGCTGGTCCTGCGGCGGCGGGCGGACCGCGAGGGCCGCGAGCTCCGCTTCAAGATGTGGCTCTTCCCGTGGCTCACCATCGCCGCGATCGTCGCCATGGTCGCGATCCTCGTGTCGATGGCCGTCAAGGAGGACACCCGCTCGCAGATCACCCTCGGGCTCGCGTCGTGGGCCGCCCTGCTGATCGTCTTCCGGCTGATCAAGGGTCACCGCGAGAAGGTCGTCTCCCCGGAGGTCCCCGAACCGGTCGACGGCCCGGCCGCGCCAGCCGGTGTCGCCGCGGGCATGAGCGCTGCGCCGGACGCGGCTAGCGACGCCGCCGGCCCCGGCGGGCCGCAGGGCCACGACGGCGAGCTGGAACCGGTCGGCGCAGCCCGGACCCCGGCCGGCGCGGTGTCGTGACCGCGACCCTCGAGAACTGGTCCGAGGCACCCCACAACCGGTGGTCGTTCCTGCACCTGGACGAGCTGATCCCGACCGCCCCGATCCCGGCGGCCACGAGCTGGTCCCCGCTGGCCTGGCGGGCCGGCGAGGACGTCCTTTCCATCGCGACTCCCCGGCACGACGCTGTCGGGGAGGTCGTGGGGACGGGCACGGTCGGTGCGGTGGTGGAGGCGACCTGGACCGACGGCCTGGTCGTGCTGCACCGGGGTGACATCGTGGCCGAGGAGTACCACGGCGAGATGACCCCGCAGACCCGTCACCTGCTGATGTCACTGACCAAGACGGTCGTCGGCGTCGTGGTCACCTCGCTGGCCGACGAAGGGCTGTTCCGCCTCGACGACCCGGTCGAGGCGGTGCTGCCCGAGCTGTCGGCAAGCGGCTTCGCGGGCGCGACGGTCCGCCACCTGCTGGACATGCGCTCCGGGGTCCGGTTCAGCGAGACCTACCACGACCCCGACGCCGACGTGTACCGCATGGAGCACGCCGCCGGCTGGCGCCCGGCCCGACCCGACGTCCCGGCGTCGCTGCAGGCCTTCCTGCGCACGCTCCCGCGGGAGCGGGACCACGGTGACCGGTTCAGCTACCGCTCCAGCGAGACCAACGTGCTGGGCTGGGTGTGCGAGCGCGCGACCGGCACCAGCCTGGCCGACCTGGTCAGCGAGCGGGTGTGGCAGCCCGTCGGGGCCGAGTCCGACGCGTCGATCACGCTCGACCCTGCAGGCGTGGCGGTGGGCGACGGCGGGATGAGCGCGACCCTGCGCGACACCGCCCGGTTTGCCGAGCTGCTGCGGGCCAACGGGCGCACCGCCGACGGCCGTCAGGTCACCCCGCCGTGGTTCGTCACCGACACCCTGCTGGCCGGCGACGACTGCAAGCGGGCCTTCGCACGGTCGAGCTCGCCGACCGGGATGCCGGGCGGCCACTACCGCAACCAGGTCTGGGTGCCCTTCCCGGGGCGCAGTGTCCTGCTCGGGCTGGGCATCCACGGCCAGCTGCTCTACGTCAACCAGCGCTCCGGCGTGACCGGCGTGAAGCTGTCTGCCTGGCCCACCGCGCAGGACCCCGTCGCCTACTACGACACGCTCGGCGCCTTCGAGTCGATCTCGCGTGCGCTGGCCCCGGAGGCGCACTCCTAGGCGATCCGGCGGCGGCTCACCCGTCCGACTCGAGCGCCGGGGCGGCGGCGACCTGTCACGGCCGGGCCGGGCCGGGCGGCACGGCATGGCCGTGCAGCCTGGCCCGGGCCTGTAGGGTCAGCCAGACCTCGGCCATCCCCGACAGGCTGTCGAGGTCGCGGTCCAGCAGGCTGGCCGCAAGCCGGACCTTCCGGCGCAGCGTGTGCCGGTGGATCCCCGCCTCGTCCGCCGCGCGCCCCCAGTGGCCGCAGTGGTGCAGGTAGGCGTCCAGCGCCTTGACGAGCCCCCCGCCGTGGCTGCGGTCGTAGTCCTCAAGTGGTCCCAGCACCGAGTCGCAGACGACCTCGAGCGCCTCGTCGGTCTGCGAGCCGAGCAGCAGCGCGGTGAGGCCCAGACTCGTGTAGTCGGCGCGCCGGCTCTCCTGTGCGGCCGCGGTCAGCGCGGCGGCCCGGGCCTGCGCCAGGCCGGAGCGGAGCTCGCGGACCCCGACCGACCCGCTGGTGCCGACGACCGGGCGCAGGCCGAGCGCCTTGCGGGCGGCGGACTGCAGCCCGGTCGCCAGCCGGGCGGCATTGCCGACGGCGGCGGCGACGACGACCTCGTGGCCGGCGGTGGTGACCAGATGCGTCACCCCGGTGCGGACCAGCTGCCGCTCGACGACGGGCAGCAGCTCGCCCACCTGGTCGGTCCCGGTGAGAACGAGCACCACCAGCGGCTGTCCCTCGCCGAACCCGAACGACTCGACCAGGTCGTCGTGCGCCGGGTCGTCGCCGGCCAGCAGCACCCGGAAGGCGGCCTCGCGCACCCTCCGCTCGATGGTGCGCACGCTGCGCGAGGTGCGCGTGGCCAGGGCCAGCACGGTCACGGCGTGGCTGACGAGCAGCCGTTCGTGCTGCGACAGTGGGCGGCTGGCCCACACGGCGAGCGCCATCGGGGAGGGCTGGTCGGTGTCGAGGGTCTGCAGCATGAGGATGCCGCTGTCGTCCGCATGGGTCATGCTCACCGGTCGGCGCGGCCTGGCCCACACCACCCGCAGCTGCGCCTCCAGCTGCGGCAGCCCGGTGCCGCAGGCGCGCACGACGCGCCCGGCCGGGTCGACCAGCGCGGTCGTCACCCCGAGGGCGGCGCTGAGCGCCTCCAGGGCGCCGACGGGCCCGGCGGTGAGGGCGCCCTCGGCGACCCGGTCCTGGTGCTGGGAGATGAGCGCGACCTCGTTGACGCGGTCGGCGTTCAGGGTCGTGATGATCCGCTTGCTGATCGCGATGAAGGACGTCCGCGCCGACACCGCGAGCACCGGCAGCCCGTAGCGGTCACCGGCCGCGACGACCTCCGCGGGCACCTGTTCGTGGACCATGCCGGTGTCGAAGGCGAGGCCCGCGAGCCCGGCGCGCGCCAGCCGCGCGACGTACTCGTCGCGACCGACCTGATCGACGGGCAGGCTGAGACCCAGGGTGAGCAGCAGCTCCCCGCCGTCGAGCCACGGCGTGGGGTCGACGAGCTCGCTGGTGTGTGCCCAGCTGATCTCGTGCCGCAGGCCGACGTGGCCGGAGAGCACCGTCAGCCCGAGCTGGTCGCTGTCCGCGGCCAGCTGCGCCACCGTGATCGGCATGCAGGAAGCGTACGATGCCGCACCGTGGGGGCGGGCCCTACCGGACGGAGGGTATGCCGCTCACCCGGGCCCCGGCGCAACGACCCGCCTGCTGGGCCGCGGCGGGCGACATACCCCCGGCTCAGCCGGCCCCCGGCGCAACGACCCGTCCGCCGCGGTCGCGGCGGACGGCATACCCCCGGCTCAGCGCCCGGCGCAACGACCCGTCCGCGCCGGCCGCGGTGGGCGGCATACCCTCGGCTCAGCCGGCCCCGGACAGCTCGACGTGCGCGAGCCAGAGGGCTGCCGCGCTCGTCGGGTCGTCCAGGTCGATGCCGGTGCGCTGCTGCACGGCGGCGATCCGGTGGCGCAGCGAGTTGCGATGGCAGCCCAGCTCGTGCGCCGCTCGCTCCCAGCTCCCCCGGTGGCGCAGGTACGCCACCACGGCGGCCTCGAGCTCGGGCCGGCCGAGCGCCTGCAGGGCGAGCCAGTCACGGCGGCCCCCGTCCTGCGGGTCGCTGCCGGCCGCGAGGTCGACGCGGGCGCCGTCCGGCAGGCCGGCCAGGATCCGCTCGGTCGCACGCAGGGTCGTCGCGACCATCGGACCCCCCGTCGCGGTGAGGGCCAGCTCCGGCGTGGCGACCCTCGCGGGCAGGCCCGGGCCGAGGTCCAGCAGGCGCACCGCGTCGCCGGAGGCGGCGAGCAGCCGCAGCCGGTCGGGCTGCCAGTGCCCCCAGACGTCGAGACGGTGGCGCTCGCATTCGTCGACCAGCTCGTCGGCGGCGTCCCGGCCCAACGGCCCGAGGACCACGAGCCGGGCGGTGCCCGGCGGCGGGTCGAGCGAGAGGGCTCCCGCCAGCTCGCGCGCCGCGTCGACCCGGCCGGCGAGCAGGAGCGCGGCCACTGCCTCGCGCTCGGCCCGCCGACGCATCACGCCGGTGTGGCGCAGCTCGACGGCCAGGGCCAGCAGCGAGGTGGCCGTCACCAGCAGCTGCCGGTTGCGGGGCGGGACCGGCCGCCGCTGGGCGGTGGCGACGAAACCGCGCAGCCGCCCTTCGCGGGAGAGCGGCTGGACCGCCACGTCGAGCTCGCCCAGCGGGAACGTCGCGGCGGCGTGTGGCCCCGCGCCGCGCAGTCGGCGCACCTCGCCGCCGACCTGCCGGGCACTCGACCGGTGCGTGCGGGGCCAGACGGTCACCACCGAGCCGTCCGGGTCGAGGTGGGCCGCCCAGCCGTCGATGGCCGCGGCGAGGACCCGCACGACCGCGGCGACGGGGCTGCGGTCGCTCGCGGCCCGGACGAGGTCGCGGTGGGCACCCAGGGCGAGGTCGAGGTCGGCGCGGCCGGCCGCGGCCAGCAGCTCCCAGTAGCGCCGGGCGACGAGCTGGAACGGGGTCGGCTCGGGCACCACGAACAGCGGCAGGCCGGCCTCGTCGCAGACCCGTACGAGCACCGGCGGCACCCGGGTGTGCACGGGTCCCAGGCCGAGGGCCAGCCCACGCAGGCCGTGACCGACCAGCATCGTCGCGTAGGCCCGCAGGGGCGCGGTGTGCATCGTCAGGTTCATCCCGGTCGTGAGCAGCAGCTCGCCACCGGTGAGGTAGGGGCGGGGGTCGCGCAGCTCGCTGACGTGCACGCCGGTGAGGGGCTCGGCCGACGGCACGACGGCACCGACCCGGACCAGGTCCGCGCCCAGGGCCGCGCTGAGCTCGCCGAGGGTCGTCATGGACACATCGTCCATCATCTCGATGGTTTGGGACGGATCATCCGATGACAGGGCAGCCTTGCCGTGCCTACGGTGGCGGCACCCGACAAAGGAGTGCCCCCATGTCCCGTGACGTCCCGGCCGACCCGACGATCCCCCAGACCCGACACCTGCGCACGGCGGTCCCCGGCCCCCGGTCGCTTGCCCTGCAGGCCGAGCGTGACGCGGCCCTGCCCGCCGGCCTCGGCAGGACCCTGCCGGTCTTCGTCGAACGCATGGGCGGCGGGATCATCGAGGACGTCGACGGCAACCGGATCGTCGACCTCGCCTCCGGGATCGCCGTGACCAGCGTCGGCGCCGCGCACCCGGAGGTGGCGCGCCGGGTCGCCGCGCAGGCGGAGCGCTTCACCCACACCTGCTTCCTCGTCACGCAATACGAGAGCTACGTGCGGGTCGCGCAGTGGCTCAACGCAAACGCGCCGGGCGACTTCGCCAAGACGACCGCGCTCTTCTCGACCGGGGCGGAGGCCGTCGAGAACGCGGTCAAGATCGCCCGCGCCGCCACCGGACGGCCGGGCGTGGTCGTCTTCAGCAACGCCTACCACGGCCGCACCCTGTTCACCCTGGCGATGACCGCCAAGGACAAGCCCTACAAGACCGGCTTCGGGCCGCTGCCGACCGAGCACGTGCACCGGGCGCCGTTCCCCGACCCGCTGAGGTGGCCCGGCAGCCTCGCCCCGGCACAGGTGGCCGACGCGGCGCTGGACGCGTTCGAGGAGCTCGTGGACCGGGTCGGGGCCGACCAGCTCGCCTGCGTCGTGGTCGAGCCCATCCAGGGCGAGGGCGGCTTCATCGTGCCGCCGCGCGGGTACCTGCCCCGTCTGGCCGAGGCGGCCCACCGCCACGGCATCGTGGTGGTCGGCGACGAGGTGCAGGCCGGGCTGGCCCGCACCGGCACCCTCTTCGCCTCCGAGCACGACGGGTTCGTGCCCGACCTGGTGTGCACCGCCAAGGCCCTCGGCGGCGGCCTGCCAATCTCGGCGGTGACGGGCCGGGCCGAGGTCATGGGCGCAGTGTCGCCGGGCGGACTCGGCGGCACCTACTCCGGCAACCCGCTGGCCTGCGAGGCCGCCCTCGCGGTCTTCGAGGCCATCGACGGGCAGGACCTGACCGGGCGGGCCCGGGCCATCGAGGAGCAGGTCCGGCGGGCCCTCGCCCCGGTCGTGGAAGCGGACCGGGGGGTCGCGCAGCTGCGTGGCCGCGGCGCCATGCTCGCGCTCGAGCTCGTCCGCCCCGGCACGCTGGAGCCGGACCCGGACGCCGCTGCCGCCATCGCGGCAGCCTGCCACCGGCAGGGCGTCCTGGTGCTCGTGTGTGGCACGCTCGGCAACGTCATCCGGCTCCTGCCGCCGCTGGTCATCGAGCCGGACCTGCTGGCGGACGCGCTCGCCGTGCTGTCCGACGCGATCCGCGAGCACATCGCGGTTGCCGAGCCCGAGCAGGTGTCGGCATGACCACGCTCGCCACCGCCTCGTACCAACCGCGCACCGGCCGGCGCGTGGCCGGACCAGCCGAGAGCACGCCCGAGCAGGTCGACGTCGCGCTCGACGTCGCGGCACAGGCCTTCCCGCGCGTGTCCGCGACGCCGCCGGCCGTCCGGGCGGCATGGCTGGAGGCCATAGCCGGCGCCCTCGAGGCGCACGCCGACACACTCGTCGCCCTGGCCGACGAGGAGACCGCGCTGGGCGAGGCACGGCTGCGCGGCGAGCTGGCCAAGTGCGCCGCCTCGGCCAGGTTCTACGGCACGGTGGCCGCCGCCGGGCACTGGGTCGGCGCCGTGGTCGACACGGTCCCGGGGCCGGCGCCGACCGTGCTGCGACGCGCCAACCTGCCGCTCGGACCGGTCGCGGTGTTCGGGGCGAGCAACTTCCCCTTCGGCTTCGGGGTGCTCGGACACGACACCTGCTCGGCCATCGCCGCGGGCTGCAGCGTCGTCGTGAAGGCACACCCGGCCCACCCGCGGCTGTCGGTGGCGCTCGCCGAGCTCGCGGTTCAGACGCTCGCCGGCGCAGGCGCGCCGGTCGGGACCTTCGGCCTCGTCTCCGGCTTCGCGGCCGGCCTCGCCCTGGTCGACGATCCCGAGATCACGGCGGTCGCCTTCACCGGCTCCCAGCAGGCCGGCCTGGCCCTCGTCGAACGTGCCGCGCGCCGGGAGGTCCCGATCCCCGTCTTCGCCGAGATGGGCACCGTCAACCCGGTCGTGGTGACGCCGTCGGCCGCAGTGGGCGCCGAGCAGGTCGCCGCCGGGTTCGTCGGCTCGTTCACGCTCGGGCAGGGCCAGTTCTGCACCAAGCCGGGCCTGCTCCTCGTCCCGGCGGGCTCGGGCATCGCCGAGGCCGTCGGAGCCGCGGTGGCCGACGTCGCGCCGGGCCCGCTGCTGACGCGGCAGATCGCCGACGGCTATGCCGCCGGGGTGCAACGGCTGACCGAGGCCGGAG
>NZ_JBDIAQ010000108.1:0-11960 GCF_039812505.1 Intrasporangium sp.
GGATTGCTGCACGCTCGATGGTGAGAAGGGGGCGTGGGCGACTTTGGGAGAGCGCTCCGGCGCGTGCTTGGATGACGGGCATGGCCGTTCGTCCCATCGTCATCACCGGTGACCCCGTGCTGCATCGCACCGCGGCACACGTGACCGACTTCGACGAGGCCCTGCGCCGGCTCGTGGCGGACATGCACGAGACCAACGAGGCGGCCAACGGGGTGGGGCTGGCCGCACCCCAGATCGGGGTCGGCCTGCGGGTCTTCGTGTGGAAGATGGAGAACAACGACGGGGTGCCCGTGGTCGGCCACGTCGTCAACCCGATCGTGACCACCTCCCGGGTGCCGCAGGAGCGGCCCGACCCGCACGACGACAGCGAGGGCTGCCTGTCCGTGCCGGGGGAGTCGTTCCCGCTCAAGCGGGCCGCGCGGGCCCACGTCGTCGGGGTCGACCAGGACCGGGCGACGGTCGAGTTCGACGCGACCGGCTGGTTCGCCCGCTGCATGCAGCACGAGTACGACCACCTCAACGGCACGCTGTACCTCGACCGGCTCGACGAGCGGTATGGCAAGAAGGCCCGCAAGGCGGTCAAGCGCAACGGCTGGGGCCGGCCCGGCCAGACCTGGCTGCCGGGCGTCGACCCCGACCCCTTCGGGCACGACGCACCCGCCCAGGTCGAGTGACCACACCGATCGTCGCCGTCGTCGGAGCAACGGCGACCGGCAAGTCGGGCCTCGCGCTCGACCTCGCCGAGCGACTGGACGGCGAGGTCGTCAACGCCGACGCGATGCAGCTCTACCGGGGCATGGACATCGGCACGGCGAAGCTGGCGCCCGAGCAGCGGCGAGGCGTCCCGCACCACCAGCTCGACGTCCTCGAGGTCACGCAGGAGGCCAGCGTCGCGGCCTACCAGCGCGCCGCACGCGTCGACTTCGAGGTCATCCGCAGCCGGGGCCGGGTACCGATCCTCGTCGGCGGGTCGGGGCTCTACGTACGCGCCGCGCTCGACCGGCTCGAGATCCCACCGACGGACCCCCGGCTGCGCGCCGCCCTCGAAGCGCGGGCCGAGACGATCGGCACGGCCGCGCTGTTCGCGCAGCTGCGCGAGCTCGACCCCGCGGCCGCCCAGCGCATCCAGCCGGGCAACACCCGCCGCATCGTCCGGGCCCTCGAGGTCATCGAGCTCACCGGTCGACCCTTCAGCGCGACCCTGCCCGACCGCGAGCTCGTCTCTCCCGCAGTCATCCTGGGGCTGCGCGTCCCTCGGGCGACGCTCGACGTGCGGATCACGGCACGCGCGGCCGGAATGTTCGCGGGCGGGCTGCTGGCCGAGGTCCGCCACCTGCTGGAGCACGGCCTGCGTGACGGCTTCACCGCGAGCCGGGCCATCGGGTACGCCCAGGCGATCGCCGTGCTCGACGGACGGACGACTCACGAGCAAGCCGTCGCCGACACGGCGCAGGCCACCCGGCGGTTCGCCCGCCGCCAGGAGTCGTGGTTCCGGTCCGACCCGCGTACGACCTGGCTCTCGGCGGACGACCCGGACCGGCACGCGCTGGTCGAGGCCGCCCTCGCCGCAGTACGCGGGGCAACCACGCAGACCAGCCGTCCGGACGCTGCGAGGGGTGGTGGGCGGCATACCGGAGAATGGGCGCCATGACGCGCTTCACCAAGGGCCACGGCACCGAGAACGACTTCGTCCTGGTGCCCGACCTCGACGGCACGCTCGAGCTCACGGCGGCGCAGGTGCAGCGGCTGGCCGACCGGCACGCGGGGCTCGGCGGTGACGGTGTGATCCGCGTCGTTCCGACGCGCCTCGCGTCCGAGGCCGCCGTGCGCGGGCAGGCCGGGCAGGCCGCCTGGTTCATGGACTACCGCAATGCCGACGGCTCGCTCGCCGAGATGTGCGGCAACGGGACGCGGGTGTTCGCGGCCTACCTCGTGCGCGAGGGGCTGGTCAGCGGCGACCGTTTCGAGATCGCCACCCGCGCCGGTCGCAAGACCGTCCGCACCACCGCGGAGGGCTTCGCCGTCGACCTCGGTCCGTGGCGTCTCGTCGACGAGCCGGCGGCCCGGCGGGACGGCTTCGACATCATGGTCCGGCCCCGGCACGGCAAGCCGGTGCCCGCGCTGTCGCTCGACCTCGGCAACCCGCACGCGGTCGTGATGCTGCCCGACGGCATCGACCTGGCCGCGCTCGACCTGACCGAGCCGCCGCAGACGCAGCCGGTCCAGCCGGGCGGCGTGAACGTCGAGTTCGTCCGGCCGGTGGGCCCGGGGCGGATCGAGATGCGCGTGCACGAGCGGGGCGTGGGCGAGACCCGCTCGTGCGGCACGGGCGCCGCGGCGGCGGCCCTGGCGACCCGCTTCTGGTCCGGTGTCGAGGACGAGAGCCCGTGGCTGGTCGACGTGCCGGGCGGCCGGCTCAGGGTCACCCCGCTGCCCGGTGGCCGGGTCGAGCTGGCCGGCCCGGCCGAGCTGGTCGCCGACGGGGAGTTCCACCAGTGACCGCCGGGCGCGGATATGCCGGTGCGCCCGCGACCGGTGGCGGCTTCACACTGCGGCCGCTGCGGAGCACGGACGCACCCGACATCGTCGCGGCCTGCTCCGACGAGCAGACGCAGGCGTGGCTGCCGCTGCCGGACCCGTACACCACGTCCGACGCCCTGCGGTTCGTCACCGAGGTGGCGCCGGCACAGTGCGAGTCCGGCGACGGGGTGGTCTTCGGGATCGAGGTCGGGGGCCGCCTGCACGGCTGCATCGACCTGAAGCACACCGACTGGCAGGCGGCCACCGCCGAGGTCGGCTACTGGGTCGCGCCCTGGGCCCGCGGTCAGGGCCTGGCCGCCCGGGCCTGCCGCACGCTCGCCGAGTGGGCGCTGCGCGAGCAGGGGCTCGAACGGGTCGAGCTGCACGCCGCGACCGGCAACGTCGCCTCGAACCGCGCCGCCGAGCGCGCCGGCTTCGTGCGCGAGGGCCTGGCCCGCAACGCGGGGCGGGTCCGTGGGGGCCGGGTCGACCTGGTCGTCTGGTCGCTCGTGCCCGGCGACCTGTCCTGACACTCGCCGAGCAGGTATGCCGCCCACCCGGGCTCGCGACGCCCGTGGCCTGCCGGCCCGGCGCGCTCCAGCCTCGCCGAACGACCCCGCCGAGGGCCGCGAACGGTCAGGAGCGGCTGACCTGAAGGATCCGGAAGCCCTTGGCCGACGAGAGCCGACGGCAGGCCAGGCCCCAGGCCTGCGCGTTCACCCATCGTTCCAGCGAGTCCGACCCGAGGTGCTTCTGCACGACGAGGTGGGCTCGTCCGTCCGGCGTCAGCCGGAGCAGCCACTGCTCGAGGAGCGCGTGGAGGGCCGGCTTGCCCGCGTGGATCGGCGGGTTGGACCAGATCGTCGCGAAACGCACGTCGGCCGGCACCTGCCCTGGCTCATAGCAGCGGACGTTGCGCAGCCCGGCCGACCGGGCGTTGGTGCGGGTCAGGTCGAGAGCGCGCCGGTTCACGTCGACGGCCCAGACCCGAGCCTCGGGGGAGCGCAACCCCAGGGCCAGGGCGATCGGCCCCCAGCCGCAGCCCAGGTCGAGCAGGTCACCCGTCGGGCTGGGGTCGGGTGCGCCCCGGAGCAGGACCCCGGTGCCCGGGTCGAGCCGACCGGGGGAGTAGACGCCGCGCGCCGTCGTGACCGTGAGGTGGTGGCCGTCGAGGGTCACGTGGACCTGCCGCCGCTCGTCGGGCACGGCCGGGTCGGCGCGGAAGTAGTGGTCCGGCTGCTCGGTCATCAGACCCCAACCGTAACCGGAGCCCGGACGAGGCGGCGCAAGCCGCGGCGCGCGGCACAAACGGGTGGCTGTCCGTGTTCTCGCCATGGGACGATGGGAGGAACATGACGACAGATCACCTGACCGGCAGCGACCTGCTCGCGACCCACGCCGCGGCGCTGGCCCCGGAGACACCGGCCGCCGGCCCAGCGGCATCCGACTACGACGGCGCCCAGCTCGAGCGCGAGGAACGTGCCGCGCTGCGCCGGGTCGGCGGCCTGTCGACCGAGCTGACCGACGTCAGCGAGGTCGAGTACCGGCAGCTGCGCCTCGAGCGCGTCGTGCTGGCCGGGCTGTGGTGCGAGGGCAGCCTCGCGGACGCCGAGAACTCGCTGCGCGAGCTGGCCGCCCTGGCCGAGACGGCCGGCTCGACGGTCCTCGACGGGGTGATCCAGCGCCGCCAGCGGCCCGACCCGGCGACCTACCTCGGCAAGGGCAAGGCGCAGGAGCTGCGCGACATCGTGTTCGCCGAGGGCGCCGACACCGTCGTGTGCGACGGCGAGCTCGCGCCCAGCCAGCGACGGGCGCTCGAGGACGTCGTCAAGGTCAAGGTCATCGATCGCACCGCCCTGATCCTCGACATCTTCGCCCAGCACGCCAAGAGCCGCGAGGGCAAGGCCCAGGTCGAGCTGGCCCAGCTGCAGTACCTCCTGCCGCGCCTGCGTGGCTGGGGCGACTCGATGTCCAGGCAGGCCGGTGGTCGGGTCGCCGGCGGCGAGGGCATCGGCTCGCGCGGCCCCGGCGAGACCAAGATCGAGCTGGACCGGCGGCGCATCAACACCCGCATCGCGAGGCTGCGCCGCGACATCCGGGCGATGAAGACCGTGCGTGACACCAAGCGCCACGGCCGGCGGGCCGGCGGCGTCCCGAGCGTCGCGATCGCCGGCTACACCAACGCCGGCAAGAGCTCGCTGCTGAACCGGCTTACCGGTGCCGGCGTCCTCGTCCAGAACCAGCTCTTCGCCACGCTCGACCCGACCGTGCGCCGCGCCGAGACCCCCGACGGACGGGTCTACACCCTGACCGACACGGTCGGGTTCGTCCGCAGCCTGCCGCACCAGCTCGTCGAGGCGTTCCGCTCGACGCTGGAGGAGGTCGGCGACGCCGACCTGCTGCTGCACGTCGTCGACGGCTCGCACCCCGACCCCGAGGGCCAGATCTCCGCGGTGCGCGAGGTGCTCGCGCAGGTCGGCGGCGACGCCATCCGGGAGGTCGTCGTCGTCAACAAGGCCGACATCGCCGACCCGGCGGTGCTCGACCGGATCCGGCGCCACGAGAAGCACTCCGTCGCGGTCTCGGCCCGCACCGGCGAGGGGATCGAGGCGCTGCGCGAGCTGGTCGCCGCCGAGCTGCCCAGGCCCGACATCGAGGTCGACCTGCTGGTCCCGTACGACCGCGGCGACCTGGTCTCGCGGCTGCACCGGGAGGCCCAGGTGCTGCAGAGCGAGCACGTGGCCGCCGGCACCCGGCTGCGGGCCAAGGTGACCCCGGCGATCGAGGCCGACCTCTCGGAGTACATCGTCGCGTGAGCCCAGCCAGCGACGACACCGTCGAGCACCGCCGGCTCGCGGACACCGACACCGGCCGCACCGACTGGCGGCTGTGGGGCCCGTACCTGTCCGGACGCCAGTGGGGGACCGTCCGCGAGGACTACTCCGCGGACGGTGACGCCTGGACCTACCTGCCCTTCGACCACGCCCACCTGCGGGCCTACCGCTGGGGCGAGGACGGCATCGCCGGGCTGACCGACCGGCACGGCTTCCTCTGCCTCGCGCTCGCCCTCTGGAACGAGCGCGACGACCGGCTCAAGGAGCGCCTGTTCGGCCTGACCAACCACGAGGGCAACCACGGCGAGGACGCCAAGGAGTACTGGTGGCACGTCGATGCCACCCCCTCGCACTCGTACGCCGAGATGGTCTACCGCTACCCGCAGGCCGCCTTCCCGTATGCCGCCCTGCTCGCCGAGAACGCCCGGCGGAGTCGCGACGTGGCCGAGTACGAGCTGCGCGACACGGGGGTCCTCGAGCAGGACCGGTTCTTCGACGTCCGGGTGGTGCACGCCAAGGCCTCACCCGACGACGTCCTGGTCGAGATCACCGCGACCAACCACGGCCCCGACCCGGCGCCGCTGCACCTGGTGCCGCAGCTGTGGTTCCGCAACACCTGGTCCTGGGGCCGGGACCAGCGCAAGGCCGGTCTGCGGCTCGACAGCGCCCCGGGCGAGGTGCCTCGCATCCTGGCCCGGCACGGCTTCCTCGGCGACCTCGTCCTCGAGGTCGAGGACGCCTCGGCACGAGTCCTGTTCTGCGACAACGAGTCCAACGCCGAAGCCCTGTGGGGGGTCGCCAGCCGGACGCCATACCCGAAGGACGGGGTGAACCGCGCCGTCGTGCACGGTGACTTCGCCGGGACCAACCCGCAGCACACCGGCACCAAGGTCGGCATCGAGCTCGCCGTGCCCGCGGTCGCGGCCGGCGGGTCGGCCACGCTGCGGCTGCGGCTGCGTCGCCCGGACGCCACCGAGCCCGCGTTCGGCGACGGCTTCGACGCGGTGCTGGCAGCCCGGCGGCGGGAGGCCGACGAGTTCTACGACGCGGTCATCCCGGCCGGGGTCGACGAGATCGACCGGCAGGTGGCGCGGCGGGCGTTCGCCGGGCTGATGTGGTGCCAGCAGCACTACCGCTACTCGGTCAGCGAGTGGCTCGAGGGTGACCCCGGTGAGCCGCCGCCACCGGAGGCGCGCAGGCAGCTCGGTGCCCGCAACGTCGACTGGGGCAACATCGCGCTCGCCGACGTCATCTCGATGCCGGACGAGTGGGAGTACCCGTGGTTCGCGACGTGGGACCTGGCGTTCCACTGTGTGACCGTCGCGCACGTCTATCCGGAGCTCGCCAAGCAGCAGCTGCTGCTGCTGACCCGGGAGTGGGCGCAGCACCCGGACGGGTCGCTGCCGGCCTACGAGTGGTCCTTCTCCGACGTCAACCCGCCGGTGCACGCCTGGGCCGCGTGGCGGGTCTACGTCATCGACGGCCGCCGTGACCAGGACTTCCTGCTGCGCGTGCTGGCCAAGCTGCTGCTGAACTTCTCCTGGTGGCTGAACCGCAAGGACCCCGACGGCTCGAACCTGTTCTCCGGCGGGTTCCTCGGCATGGACAACATCGGCCTGTTCGACCGCTCCCGGGGGGTGCCGCCGGGCTGGCGGCTCGAGCAGTCCGACGCGACGAGCTGGATGGCGTGCTACAGCGCCTGGCTGATGCGGATCAGCCTCGAGCTGGCCTACCACGACCCGGCGTGGGGCGACCTGGCCACGACGTTCATCGAGCGGTTCTGCGCGATCGCCGAAGCCCTCGAGAAGCCCGGCCGCGACGGGGTACGCCTCTGGAACGACGACGACGGGTTCTTCTACGACGCGCTCGTGCTGCCCGGCGGTTCGTGCCAGCAGATGCGGGTCCGCTCGCTCGTTGGGCTGCTGCCGCTGCTGGCCGTGAGCACGATCCCGGCGTGGGTGCCCGAGCGGCTGCCCGAGGTGATGCGCACGCTGGCCTGGTTCGACCGGCACCGGCCCGACCTGGTCGACGCACTGGTGCCCCCGGCCGAGGCGAGCGACGCCTACCGCGTCCTGCGCGTCGTCGACCCGGAGCGGCTCACCCGCCTCTGTCGCTACCTGCTCGACGAGACGGAGTTCCTCTCGCCCCACGGGATCCGGTCGCTGTCCGCGTCGTGCTCCTACGAACAGCAGGTCGGCGACCAGCGGCTCTACATCGACTACGAGCCCGGCGAGTCGCGCACCGGCCTGTTCGGCGGCAACTCGAACTGGCGCGGGCCGGTGTGGTTCCCGATCAACGCGCTGCTGGTCGACGCATTGCGCGAGCACGGCCGGGCGCTGGGCGACGACTTCCGGGTCGAGTGCCCGACCGGATCGGGCCGGCACTGCACCCTCGTCGAGGTCGCCGACGAGATCGAGCGCCGGCTGGTCGCGCTCTTCCGGCCCGGCCCGGACGGGCACCGGCCCAGCGACCCGCGCGACATGCGCGACGGCCCGCTGTGGCGCGACCACCCGACCTTCAGCGAGTACTTCCACGGCGACACCGGGACGGGGCTGGGCGCCTCGCACCAGACCGGCTGGACCGCGCTGGTCGCACACCTGGTCTGCACCACACCGGGCGTGCGCGACCGGCACTCCGGCTGAGCCGCCGACCACCGCGGCCGATCGTGTTGTCGACCGGGATGCGATCCTTGTGTAGCAGGAGGTGACGGCATGGCGATATCGATCCGGCTCACGCCTGAGGACGAGGCTCGACTGGAGCGGCTGGCGCAGCGGACGGGACGTTCGAAGACGTTCTACGTACGTGAAGCGATCCACGAGCACCTTGACGACTTGGAGGAGCGGTCCTGGGCAGATTCGGTCACCCGGGACTGGGAGGAGTCCGACCGTCACAGCCGACCGGCCGAAGAGCTGTGGGACGAGCTCGGCTTGTGAGCCGATGGCAGCTGCAGACCTCATCGCAGTTCGACCGGGCCGCACGCCGAGCGGACCGCGCCGTCCTGCGTCGGGTCAGGGCCTACCTCGACGAGGTGTGCGAGCTCGACGACCCACGCGACCGGGGTAAGGGCCTCAGTGCCACCCGTGCCGGCTACTGGCGTTACCGGGTCGGCGACTGGCGGGTCGTCGTCGAGATCCGGGACGCGGAGCTGGTCATCGTCGCGATCGGGTTGGGGGCACCGCTCGGAGATCTACCGCGAATGGTGAACGGTGGCGCCGCGCCGACCCGACGGGTCGGCCCGGCGGGAGGGAGGTGGGCGGCATACGTCCTTGATGGTCAGGACAGGCCCACGATGCCGCCGTCCGCGGTGATGTCGATGCGCTCGGCGTTCGGTGCGGTGGGGAGGCCGGGCATCGTGCTCATCTCGCCGCAGATCGCGTAGACGTAACCGGCCCCGGCCGCGGCGCGCACCTCGCGCACCGGCATCCGCCAGCCGCGCGGAGCGCCCAGCAGCTTCGGGTCGGACGAGAGTGACAGGTGCGTCTTGGCGATGACGACGGGCAGGGTGCCGAAGCCGAGCTCCTCGTACTCCCGCAGCGCCTTCGCGGCGCCGGGGGAGAGGTCGACCCCGTCGGCGCCGTACACCTGCGTGGCGATGCGCTCGATCTTCTCGGCGAGCGGCAGCCCCAGCGGGTAGAGGAACTGGAAGTGGCTGGGCTGCTCGCACGCCTCCATGACGACCTCGGCGAGCTCCTCGGCGCCGGCGCCGCCCTCGGCCACGTGGCGGGTGACCGCGCAGCGCACGCCGAGCCGCTCGCAGGCGGCGGCCACGACGTCGTGCTCGCTCGGGTGGTCCTCGGGGAAGGCGTTGACCGCGACCACCGGCTCGATGCCGAACCGGCGGATGATCGCGATGTGCTGCTCGAGGTTGGGGATGCCGGCGCCCACGTCGTCGGGTGACTCGGCCAGCAGCTCCTCGGGCAGCGGCCGGCCCGGGCGGATCCGGAAGCGGCCGGAGTGGGCCTTCAGGGCCCGGATGGTCGCGACGACGACCGCTGCGTCGGGAACCAGCCCGCCCACCCGGCACTTGACGTCGAAGAAGCGCTCGGCGCCCATGTCGGCCCCGAACCCGGCCTCGGTGACGACGTAGTCGGCCCGCCGCATCGCGACCAGGTCCGCCATCACCGAGGAGGTGCCGGTGGCGATGTTGCCGAACGGCCCGCAGTGCACGACGGCCGGCCCGCCCTCGAGCGTCTGCATGAGGTTGGGTTTGAGCGCGTCGCGCAGGATGACGGCCATCGCTCCGGCGGCGCCGAGGTCCTCGGCGGTGACGCCCCGCCCCTCGTTGGTGTAGCCGATGACGATCCGGCCGAGCCGTCGGCGCAGGTCGGCGAGGGAGGTGGCGAGGGTGAGCAGCACCATGACCTCGCTCGCCGCGGTGATGTCGAAGCTGGTCTCGCGCGGCACCCCGTCGGCGCGGGCCCCGAGCCCGATGACGACGTGGCGCAGCGCCCGGTCGTTGACGTCCAGGACCCGCCGCCAGGTGATGTTGCGTGGGTCGATGCCGAGCCGGTTGCCGTGGTGCAGGTGGTTGTCGACCATGGCCGCGAGCAGGTTGTGCGCGGCGGTGACGGCGTGGAAGTCGCCGGTCAGGTGCAGGTTGAGCCGCTCCATGGGGACCACCTGGCTGTAGCCGCCGCCGGCCGCGCCGCCCTTGATCCCGAACGTCGGGCCCATCGACGGCTGCCGCAGCGTCACGACGGCACGCTCTCCGCGCCGCCCCAGCGCCTGCCCCAGCCCGACCACGGTGGTGGTCTTGCCCTCGCCGAGGGGGGTCGGGGTGATGGCCGTGACGACGACGTACTTGGCCGTATGGTGCTCGGTCGGCTCGTCGAGCACCGCCAGGTCGATCTTGGCGACGTCGCGCCCGTACGGCTCGAGGTGCTCGGGGCCGATGCCGAGCTCGGCGGCGACCTCGTCCATCGGCCGGAGGGTCGCCGCGCGGGCGATGTCGAGGTCGCTGGCTGCAGAGGGCCGGGTCATGTCCTGATCCAACGCCGGATCCGGTCCGGCGACAAACACTCTCGCCCGTGGCTTCGGGTCACAGCAGCGCGCGGACCGACTCGTAGCCGTGTTCCACGATCGACGGGGGCACGTCGTAGCGCTTCGCCGTGGCGCTGCCTGGCTCGAAGGCGGGCCACGGTGCCGAACCACTCTGGACGAACTCGACCACGTCCGAGTGCAGCTCGCGGGCCAGCTCCTCGGGAGGGTTCGGGCCGGCGAGCGCGGCCACCCGCTCCGCGTCGAGGGTGTCGAAGACGAACGGCACGTCGATGCAGTGCAGGGCCAGCCCGCGGGTGGGGGAGCGCCAGGTGAAGGTCGTGAGCCACGTCGGGGCGTCGGCGTGCCCGGCCCGCACCTTTGCGAGTCGCAGGATGGGGGCGCGGAAGACCCGGTCCGTGACGTAGCGCCCGATGGTCTCGGCGGTGCCTGCGGCTCGCGGGCCGGGGTTGGCGTCGAGCCAGGTGTGTCGGACCGCGGAGGGCACCCCGATGCGCGCCAGCAGGAGCGCGGCCGGGATGAAGCGCAGCTTGCTGCGGGCCTCGGTGAAGATGAAGGTGAACTCGTCCTCGGTGGTGCCGAACAGGAGCGGCTTGTCGCCGCCGACCCCGGCCGCGAAGGCATCCAGCACCGGCCGAGTGACGAGCTCGCCGTCGATGACGGGCCCGAAGGGCAGCCGGTCGTCGAGCATGCCCTTGAGCATGCCGAGGGGGCCGCCGTTGCCCGCGGCTGACGAGACCGCGTCCTGGGCGTGGCGGAGCTGCTCCTCGGTCAGCGACGAGAACCCCGCGAGGGTCGGGTCCACCCCGGCCTGACGGGCGATGGCGCGGCCGGTCGCCTCGGCCTTCGCGAGCGGGATGTCGGCGCAGACCCCGGACATCGAGTGGGCCCGGGCGAAGAGGCCCTGGGTCTGGTGCATGCCCAGCAGCGTGAGGACGGCCCCGCCGCCGGCCGACTGGCCCGAGATGGTGACCCGGGCCGCGTCGCCCCCGAAGGCCGCGACGTTGTCGCGGACCCACTCGAGGGCCAGGATCCAGTCGAGCACTGCTCGGTTGTTCGTGGCGCCGTCTACCCAGCCGAAGCCCTCGAAGCCGAGCCGGTAGGAGACCGACACGGTGACGACGCCGTCGCGGTTGAACGCCACACCGTCGTACCAGGGGCTCGACGGCGAGCCGGACACGAAGCCGCCACCGTGGATGTAGACGAGGACGGGCAGCTCGGGAGGTCCGCCGGGCGTCGGGGTGAAGACGTTGACGTTGAGCGTCGACTCGCCCGGGTAGGACGGCTCGGGGACGAGCGAGACCCCGCCGTCCCCGCCGCGCTGGGCGGTGGCGCCGTACGAGGTGGCGTCCCGGACCCCGTCCCAGGGCCGGTGCGGGACCGGTGCGGCGAACCGCAGCGGGCCGACCGGCGGTTCGGCGAAGGGAATCCCGAGGAACGCCGCGGACGGGCCGCGCCAGAAGCCGCGCACCAACCCGGCAGTCGTCAGGACCTCCACGGGTTCACCCTACGGGTGGTCGCTGATCAGGGCGGTCGCCGGGGCGGGTTCTCCAGCAGCCGCTGCAGAAGCTGCTGGGTGAGGACCGAGGAGTCCCGCTCGGCCAGGTC
>NZ_JBDIAQ010000109.1:0-11873 GCF_039812505.1 Intrasporangium sp.
CCGAGCGGCTCTAGACAGTTCTCCGTCGGGCTGCTGGCGGCCGAGAGCGACTGGCGTCACCACTCGTGTCCGAGAACTACGCTGAGCACCTCCCGCGGTCGGGCCGCAGCCCTCTGGCAGGCTGCGGACAGATGGAAGAGCGTCGACCTCTCATCCGGGACGCGCCGAACTCCGGTCAACCATTTCCCCTGGACTGGCGGTCTCGCATCGGCGACGGCCATCTCTGCAGCCGAGCGTCCACATCGCGAGGCGTGCACGCCACGAGAAGCACACGTTGCCCTATTCGGGCCGGGTACCGCCCCAGTACTGAGCGACGGTATTGGGGTCGTTCAGCGACATGGGGCCCCAGACATCGCCCTCGGGCAGGTGTTGGTCGATTCCCTTCCAACGCTCCCTTGTAGAGTCTCGCGTGGTTCCGAGGGCGGCCGCGATCTCGGCCCATGACATGCCAGCCTTCCGGGCGTAGCGCACGGTCAGGAGCTCGGTGGTGTCACAACTCCGCCGAACCTCATTAATGGCATACATGGTCGCCAGCAGCTCTTGTTTCCAGCCATCTGGGCTAGACCACGAACCTCCTGCGTTGCGAGGCCCCTTCATGGCCCTGTGTACGGTTACGCCTCCGCTGTATCTCGCCATGAGTGCAGGATGCCACCGGACCAGGGCCAAGTCCCCACGATTCCCGGACTTGGCCGATGTCACCTGTGCATCCGGAGTGGTCGCTACGGGTGATGCGGTGATCGCACACGCCGCTCACTCTCTGGCCGGGCTACTGCGGAAATCCGATCTAGGCACTCTTGTGGTCCAGCTCCGCCTCTAAGCGATCGATCTTGCCAGATATCTCGTCCGTATAGCCCGGACGGATGTCCGCTTTCAGGACGAGCGACACGCGCGACCCGTACGGGCCGACTGCCTCGGTCGCTCGACGGACGACGTCGAACACGGCGTCCCAGTCGCCCTCGATCGTCGTAAACATCGCGTCCGTATGGTTCGGCAGACCGGACTCGCGGACGATGCGCACTGCCGCCGCGACGGCATCATGTACAGAACCGTCCTCTCGCCCAGTGCCGCTCGGGGCGACACAGAACGCGACCAACATCACGACCTACCTTCCCTGTGCCGTTCAGGCACTCTCGCTGCCTCGACCGTGGTGAACATCGCGTCGGTGCGGTTGGGCAGCCCGGACTCGCGGACCACGGCGATGGCTCGGGCCACCGCCTCCCCGACCGAGCCGGTCTCGTCGGCAGGGGTGGACGGGGCGACCGAGAAGGCGATGAGCATTCCTCCACTCTAATGGCCGGGCAACTACCGGTCGGGCGCCTCCGGACCCCACAAATGCACTCGATCGGAAGTACTGCACTCTCGATGAAGACTGGCGCACTCTCGATGAAGACTGGTGCACTCTCGATGAAGACTCGATGAAGACTCGTGCACTCTCGATCTGTCGGGGTCAGAGGTCAGAGGTCCTTCTTCATGCTCAGCAGCTCCTCGACGACCTGGAAGCCCAGGTCGACGTTGATCTGCACCATCCACGGGTTCAGCTCGGCGTTGCAGGTGTCTATGCGTTTGCGTTGCGGGTCGAAGCGCTGCAGCCGACGGATGTTCGCCACCTTGACGGCCATCCCGAGGCGGTGGCCGCGGTGCTCCGGCAGGACGAGCGTGCCCCACTGGTGGGCGACCTCGAGGTCCCCGGCCGGCAGTGCGAGGGCAGTGTAGGCAGCCACGACGCCGGTGGCCCGCTCCACGGCCAGCGCCGTCAGCCTTCTCCCGCCCGTGTCCCGCTCGTGCTCGAGCAGCTCGGCATAGTCCGCCGGGGTCATCGACTCCGCCTCGAAGTCCACCTCGCCGCTGGGGGCATCCAGGGCCAGCCGGTTCGAGCAGTCGCAGAGCGACTGGCGCAGCGCCTCGGGCACCCCGTCGTCGAGGTACACCTGCACGTCGTACGCCGACCCGACCGCGGAGCGCGCCGACTCCTCCAGGGCGTCGAGCCGCTCCGGGGGGACCGGGAGCTCGAGGTGCCGGACGATCTCGACGTTGGACAACGTGAAGCCGCGCCGCTCCGCGAACCGTCGGGCGCGCCCGGTCTCCCGCTCCTCGGGTCGGACGAAGGCGTCGAGCAGGAGCAGCGACCGCCCTTCGTCTCGGGCGGCGTCCTCGAGCCGACGCAGCAGCGCGGCGCCCACGCCACGGCCCCGGTGGGCCGGATCGACCTGCAGCTCGGCCCAGCAGAGCGTCTGGTTGTCCCGCTCCGGGAACCACACGCGGGCCAACCCGAGCACCCGACCCGACCCGAGAGCGACGGTGAGCAGGTCGTGCTCGCCGGGGAACGTGAAGCGCACCTCCTTGGCGAACTCCTCGAGGCTGTAGCGGTGCGGCACCACCCGGGATGCCGCCGAGCTGCGGTCCCAGACGCCCCAGCACTGCTCGACGAGGGAGTCGTCGGCGCGGTCGATGCCCGTGATCTGCATCCCACGACGGTGACACTCGCAGGCCGCACCGTTCAACGGGTTTTCGGGGCGTGGGGTCAGCGGTCCGCGTGCGCGAGCAGGACGTCGACAGCGGCATACGGGTCGATCCGTCCGGCGGCGAGCGCGGCGGAGAGCGCGCCGAGTCCGTCCTGGCCCTCGACCGCTTCGAGGCGGGTTCGCAACCGCTCCAGGGCGAGCTGTTCGATCTCGTCGGCCGCGCGTCGCTCGCGGCGGCGGCACAGCTCACCGGTCTCGTCCAGATGCGCGCGATGCTTGTCGAGGGCCTGCATGAGCCGGTCGAGGCCGACCCGTTGCAGCGCAGCCGTCCGGACCACGGGCGGCCGCCAGCCCCCGGGCGCCGCGCGCTCGGCCAGGGAGACCATGCGGCGCAGGTCGTGCACCGTCGCCTCGGCTCCGGGGTGGTCGGCCTTGTTGACCACGAAGACGTCGCCGATCTCGAGGATCCCCGCCTTGGCGGCCTGGATGCCGTCGCCCATGCCGGGTGCGAGCAGCACGACGGAGGTGTCGGCCAGCCCGGCGATCTCGACCTCGCTCTGGCCGACCCCGACGGTCTCGACGAGGACGACGTCGAAGCCGGCGGCGTCGAGCACGCGGATGGCCTGCGGCGTCGCGGCGGAGAGCCCGCCGAGGTGCCCACGCGTGGCGAGCGAGCGGATGTAGACGCCCGGGTCGTGGGGGCGGTCCTGCATGCGGATCCGGTCACCGAGCAGGGCGCCCCCCGAGAACGGCGAGGACGGGTCGACCGCGAGGACGCCCACCCGCAGGCCGCGCCCGCGGAAGGCGCTGATGAGCAGGCTGGTGGACGTCGACTTGCCCACCCCAGGGGCCCCCGTCAGGCCGATGACCCAGGCGCGGCCGGCGTGCGGGACGAGTGCGGCCATGACCTCGCGCAACGCCGGATGGGCGTCCTCGACCAGGGAGACCAGCCGGGCCACGGCACGCGGAGTACCCGCCCTGGCCGAGTCGACCAGGGCGGGTACGTCGACCGCGCGGGCGCCCAGGTCAGCTCTGGTCGGCGGCCGGCACGCGCAGGATGAGGGCGTCGCCCTGCCCGCCGCCACCGCACAGCGCAGCCGCACCGACCCCGCCGCCGCGCCGCTTCAGCTCGAGCGCGAGGTGCAGGGCCATGCGAGCCCCGGACATGCCGATCGGGTGACCGAGCGCGATGGCGCCCCCGTTGACGTTGACCCTGTCGAGGTCGAGGCCGAGCTCCTTGGCCGAGGCGAGCCCGACGGCGGCGAACGCCTCGTTGATCTCGACGAGGTCGAGGTCGGCCGGCGCGATGCCCTCCTTGCCGCACGCGACCGCGATGGCGTGGGCCGGCTGCTGCTGCAGGCTCGAGTCCGGGCCGGCGACCATGCCCTGGGCGCCGATCTCGGCCAGCCAGGACAGGCCCAGCTCCTCGGCCTTTGCCTTGCTCATCACGACGACCGCGCAGGCACCGTCGGAGATCTGCGAGGCGGAGCCCGCCGTGATGGTGCCGTCCTTGGCGAAGGCCGGCCGCAGCCCGGCGAGCGAGGCAGCCGTGGTCTCGGGGCGGATGCCCTCGTCGGACTTGAACTCGACCGGCTCGCCCCTGCGCTGTGGGATGGAGACCGCGACGACCTCGTCCTCGAAGAGCCCGTCCTTCCAGGCCTTGGCCGCGAGCTGGTGGCTGCGGGCGGAGAACTCGTCCTGCTCCGCCCGGGTGAAGGCCTGCTCGCCGGTGTTGCAGGACTCGGTCAGGGCGCCCATGGCCTGGTCGGTGAAGACGTCCCAGAGGCCGTCGTAGGCCATGTGGTCACGCATCGTGACGTCGCCGTACTTGAAGCCGGAGCGGCTCTTCTCGAGCAGGTGCGGCGCGTTGGTCATCGACTCCTGGCCGCCGGCGACGACGATCTCGACCTCACCGGCCCGGATCAGCTGGTCGGCCAGGCCGATCGCGTTCAGGCCCGAGAGGCAGACCTTGTTGATGGTGATCGACGGCACGTTCATCGGGATGCCGGCCGCGACCGCCGCCTGGCGGGCCGGGATCTGGCCGACGCCGGCCTGCAGGACCTGGCCCATGATGACGTAGTCGACCTGGTCGGGCGCGACACCGGCCTTGCCCAGGGCGCCCTTGATGGCGATGCCGCCGAGCTGGGGGCCGGAGAAGTCCTTGAGCGAGCCGAGCAGGCGACCCATCGGGGTGCGGGCTCCGGCGACGATGACGGACACGGGACGGTCAGTGGTGCTCATGGTGAGGCTCTCTCCAACGTCTTCGGGGGATGTGTTCCCACTCTAACTGCGGGCCGGGAAAGCCCCGGCTAGAGCATGAGCAAGGGCACACGCAAGCACGGTTCGCCCGAGGTCTGCCGTGGTCCTAGGGTCGGGGCATGACTGAAGCATCGGGACCGCTCTTCACCCACATCGACCACGTCGGCATCGCCGTCCCGGACCTCGACGAGGCGATCGCCTTCTACGAGCAGAAGTACGGCATGAGCAAGGTGCACGAGGAGCGCAACGAGGAGCAGGGCGTCCGCGAGGCGATGATGGCCGTGGGTGACTCCGGCTCATGCGTCCAGCTGCTCGCCCCCCTCTCCCCCGAGTCGGCGATCGCCAGGTTCCTGGACCGCAGCGGGCCCGGCATCCAGCAGATGGCCTATCGGGTGACCGACATCGAGGCCGTCTCGGCCACCCTGCGGGGGCGCGGGCTGCGACTGTTGTACGACGCGCCGCGGCGCGGCACGAGCGCCAGCCGGATCAACTTCATCCACCCCAAGGATGCCGGCGGCGTACTGGTCGAGCTGGTCGAGCCCGCCGCGACCGCCTGCTGAGGCCGGCCGCCGACAGAGCGAGGATCGCCCCCCGGCGCAGGCTCACGCCATCCGGTCCAGCTCGTGGGCGGTCAGCACGACAAGTGCCGCGGTCCAGGCGAGCGGCGCCGGTCCGGCCGCGCGCCGGTCCGGGCGCACCTTCTCCGGCACGCTGCCCCATGCGGTCCGGTGGGCAGCCAGCCAGCCGAGCCACCGGCGAGCCTCGTCGCGACGCCCGGTCGCCGCGGCCGTGTAGGCGACCAGTGCGGTCTCCGGGGTCCAGGAGACCCCGTCGGCCCGCCATCCGGTCCCCGGGGCCAGTCCGCCGGCCGGCCGGAGCGCCTCGACGGAGTACCTGGAGCAGGCCGACGTCGCCTCCGGGTGCGCGTCGTCGGCGAAGGGCGGCAGCAGCATCGCGGTGGCGGCGTCCAGCCCACCACTGTGTCCGTACCGGTTGTACGAGGGGCCGAACTCGCCGACGACCAGCCCCCGCAGTCGCTCGGCGGCCCGGGACCACCGCGCCGCCTCCGACGAGCTTCCCTCGGCGGCATGCATCCGCGCGGCGGCCCCGAGCCCGGTGGCCATCGGGGCGATCGTCCCCAGCGTCACCGCACGCTCGGGCACCTCCCAGTAGTCGGGCGACGCGGCCGGCAGCGTCGTGGCGCCGCGCGTCTGGTGGTCGATGAAGGACGCGGCCCGGTCACGCATGGGCCGGAGGTCGACCGGGACGACACGCGCCCCCGACGCCGACCGCGCCATGTCGAGGGCCCACAGCACCCAGCCGGCTCCGTCGGACTGACGCCGACGATCGTCGGGGGGCCCCGACCCGTCCGGCAGATAGCGGGCCTCGAAACCCCCGTCGGGCAGCTGCACCTGGCTCAGGAAGCGCAGCGTGTCCCAGGCCTGCGCGACGTGCCCGGTCGCTGCCAGGGCCACGACGACGAAGGACGCGTCGCGCGGCCAGACGTACCGCCAGATCCTCGCCGGGCCGGCGAGCACGGCACCGTTCGGCTGGAGCAGACCGTGCAGGTCCAGCAGCGCCTGGGCGACCAGCCCGTCCGGCACCCCCTCCCCCGGCACTCTGCCGGCGGCGAGCCAGGCGCGCGCGGCCCGCTCGGAGCCCCTCGGGCGCCACCCGGCACCGTTGGCGAGGGTCGGCAGGGGATCTGCCGGCCGAGCCCGGTCCACGACGGCGCCTGCCCCGGCGCCGACGGCCAGGGCGCCGACGAGCACGGACCGTCGGGTCACCACGCCGCACCTCCTTCGCAGGAGTGTCGCACGAGGGCCGCGCTCGCGGTGCCCTCTCGGCCGGACGACGCCCACCCGACGAGGGCGCGCCCCGACCGTGACCCAGGTCACCCTGTGTCCGGACTCTCAAAAGTGACCGGGCAGTAGCCTACGGTCGTTACGGTCTGAGCCAGGACCGCCACGTACCGCAACCCTTGGAAGGGACCGACATGCAGGCCATCCGCGACGCCATCCTCTCCGGAGACCGGTCCGAGCAGACGTATGCCGACCTCACGATTCCCGCGGCCTACCGGGGAGCCACCGTCCACAAGGACGAGGTCGGCATGTTCGAGGGCATCGCCAGCCGCGACAAGGACCCGCGCAAGTCCCTGCACATCGACGACGTGCCGGTCCCCGAGATCGCCCCCGGTGAGGCCCTGGTCGCGGTCATGGCCAGCTCGATCAACTACAACACCGTGTGGACCTCGATCTTCGAGCCGCTGCCCACGTTCGGCTTCCTGGAGCGCTACGGCCGCACCTCGATCTACGCCAAGCGACACGACCTGCCCTACCACGTCATCGGCTCCGACCTGTCCGGCGTGATCCTGCGCGTGGGGCCGGGCGTCACCAAGTGGCACCCCGGCCAGGAGGTCGTCGCCCACTGCCTCTCCGTCGAGCTCGAGGACGCCGACGGGCACAACGACACGATGCTCGACCCGCAGCAGCGGATCTGGGGCTTCGAGACCAACTTCGGTGGGCTGGCCGAGATGGCGGTCGTGAAGGCCAACCAGCTGATGCCCAAGCCCGACCACCTGACCTGGGAGGAGGCCGCCTGTCCCGGGCTGGTCAACTCGACCGCCTACCGGCAGCTGATCTCCAAGAACGGCGCCGCGATGAAACTCGGTGACCGGGTCCTGATCTGGGGCGCCTCCGGCGGGCTCGGGTCGTACGCGACGCAGATGGCCCTGGCCGGCGGGGCGACCCCGATCTGCGTCGTGTCCTCACCGGCGAAGGCCGAGATCTGTCGGTCGATGGGGGCCGAGCACATCATCGACCGCAACGCCGAGGGGTACCACTTCTGGAAGGACGAGCGCACCCAGGACCCGAAGGAGTGGCAGCGGCTCGGCAAGCGCATCCGGGAGCTTACCGGGGGGTATGACGTCGACATCGTCTTCGAGCATCCCGGCCGCGAGACGTTCGGGGCCAGCGTCTACGTCGCCCGCAAGGGCGGCACGATCGTCACCTGCGCCTCGACGTCGGGCTACATGCACGAGTACGACAACCGCTACCTCTGGATGAACCTCAAGCGGATCGTCAGCTCGCACTTCGCGAACTATCGCGAGGCGTGGGAGGCGAATGAGCTGATCAACCGCGGCCTGATCCACCCCACCCTGTCGAAGACACACACGCTGGAGGACGTCGGCCAGGCCGCGCTCGACGTGCACCGCAACCTGCACCAGGGCAAGGTCGGGGTCCTGACCCTCGCGCCGGAGAAGGGCCTGGGCGTGACGAACCCGGAGAAGCGGGCCCAGTTCGAGACCGAGATCAACCGGTTCCACAACCAGTGATCCCGGGTCGCCGCCGAGCGCCGCGCCACTAGGCTCGGTACCCGGAGGTGACGCATGTGGCGGCGCTGGACTGACTACCGCCGGGCCCAGCGGCAGCGGCTGGCCCAGATCCGGGACGCGCGCTACGACCGGGACGCCGGGGCGGTCCCCGCTCCCGAGGGCGCCGCCGAGCCGGACCGCAGCGCGAGCGGGGCGACGGCCGCCGACGGAGCCTCGACCCACGAGCCGGTCGCGCGCACCCCGGACGGAGGTGCCCGCGCCGACGACACCTCCCGCGGGACGCCCGGCGGCGCTGCCGCCGGACCGGCCCGGGCCCACGCCCGCGCGGCCCGGGCCAAGGACGGCGGGTTCGGACCGATCGGCACGCCGTTCAACCGCCAGTCGCCCTTCTACGTCGGCTTCATCGGTGCCCTGGGCGTGCTGGTCGCCTACGCCTTCGTGCAGGCGGTCGGCAAGCTCGGCACCACGATCACGCTGCTGGTCGTCGCGCTCTTCCTGACCCTTGCGCTCAACCCGCTCGTCGAGGCGCTGACCCGCACGCACCTGCGGCGCGGTGCGGCCGTCGCGGTCGTGTTCCTCGGGGTGCTGGTCGTCTTCGGGCTGCTCGGCTGGGTCGTCATCCCGCCCGTCGCTCAGCAGAGCACCGAGCTGGCGACCAACGCGCCCAAGATGCTCGACGGGCTCCTGCAGAACGGGTGGGTGCAGGACCTCGACCACCGCTACCAGGTCATCGCCCGGATCCAGGAGGAGGTCAACAAGCGGGTCGCCGACGGGAACCTCTGGGCGGGCATCTTCGGTGGGGTGCTCGAGACCGGCAAGGTCCTGCTGAGCGGGGTGTTCTCGGTGCTGACGGTCCTCGTGCTGACGCTCTACTTCCTCGCCTCCCTGCCCAGCCTCAAGCACGCCGGCTACGCCCTGGTCCCGGCGAGCCGTCGGCCGCGGATCACCTCCCTCGCGGAGGAGATCATGCGTCGGGTCGGGTCGTACGCCATCGGACAGGTCGCGGTGGCCTCGATAAACGCCTTCTTCGCCTGGATCATGATGACGCTGGTCGGCGTGAAGTTCGCGGCCGTGCTGGCCGTGGCGGTGGGCTTCCTGGGCCTCATCCCGATGGTCGGCGCCACCCTCGGTGCCTCCGTCGTCGCGCTCGTCGCGCTGTTCGACGACCCGCAGAAGGCCCTCATCGTGATCATCTACTTCATCGTCTACCAGCAGATCGAGAACTACGCGGTCATGCCCCGCGTCATGCAGCAGACCGTCGCGGTGCCCGGGGCGGTCACCGTCGTCGCCGCCCTGGCCGGCGGCACCCTCGCCGGGATCCTCGGCGCGCTGCTGGCCATCCCCACCGCCGCCGGGCTGCTGCTGATCTACGAGGAGGTCCTCGTCCCCCGCCAGCGGCAGCAGTGACGTCGCACCGACACGTGAGCTGTACCGTGACGCCGGTCGACCGGCCGAGGCACGGCTCAGCGGTAGGAGGCCCCGGGCGGGCGGGCGTCCCGGCGCTGCCAGCAGCCGCTGTGCCAGTGCCGCCGGTCACCGAGCCCACCGATCCCGTCGGCCGGCCAGACGACGACGTGCGGCGTGCCGAGCGGGATCCCCTGTTGGCATCCCGGGCACAGGTAGGCCCGTTGCGAGGCGGCGCCGCTGACCGACCGCACCGTCCAGGACCGGCCCCGATAGACCTCCTCCCGGACCGTCCCGCCCTGCAGTCGGGCCAGGTCGAGCGGGACGTGCGGCCGCGCGTGCTTGCTGGGGCGGCGGCGTGACGGCATGCCCGCATTGTCCCAGCCGGCTTCGCAGACCACGCGCCCGGGAGCGGCCGGTGGGCGTCATACCGGCGACACACCGAGCACCGGCCAACCTCACCGGATGCAACCAACGAGGTTGGGTGCTGCTCGGTGTGTCGCGCCGGGCAACCGCCGCCGGGCAACCGCCGGCCCGCAACAGCCGGCCCGCGATGCCGCTCAGCCGTAGGTGTTGAACCCGCGCCCCGTCTTGCGGCCGAGGTACCCGGCCGTCACCAGGTGCTCGAGCAGCGGCGCCGGCGCCCAGCCGGGCTCGCGGAACTCAAGGTAGAGCTGACGCTCGATGGCGAGCGACACGTCGAGCCCGACCACGTCCAGCAGCTCGAACGGGCCCATGGGCAGCCCACAGCCGGTCTTCATCGCGGTGTCGATGTCCTGGGCCGACGCGTAGTTGGCCTCGAGCATCTTGACGGCGTCGTTGAGGTATGGGAACAGCAGCGCGTTGACGATGAAGCCGGCTCGGTCGCCGCAGGTCACCGGGTGCTTGCCGATCCTCGTGCAGAGGTCCTGGACGGTGGCGAC
Organism: Intrasporangium sp.; assembly: GCF_039812505.1. Taxonomy (GTDB): domain Bacteria; phylum Actinomycetota; class Actinomycetes; order Actinomycetales; family Dermatophilaceae; genus Intrasporangium_A. Next base: position 10,383 of record NZ_JBDIAQ010000109.1, read on the forward strand.
GACGTCGTCCGCGGTCGAGACCGTGTGGACCACCTCGACCAGCCGCATCACCGGAGCCGGGTTGAAGAAGTGCATGCCGACGACGTCCTGTGGCCGCTTCGTCCCGGCCGCACACTCGATGACCGGCAACGAGCTGGTCGTCGTCGCCAGGATCGTACCCGGCTTGCAGATCTCGTCGAGGTTCTCGAAGAGCACCTGCTTGACCTTGAGGTCCTCGACCACCGCCTCCACGACCAGGTCGACGTCGGCGAGGTCGTCGAGCCGGGTGGTGCCGCTCAGGTGCGACAGGGCGGCGTCGCGGTCGGCCTCGGTGGCCTTGCCCCGCTGGACGGCCTTCTCGAGGCTCCTGGTGACGGCGGCTCGCACCCGCTCGACCTTCGCGTCGGCCCGGGCCACGTACGTGACGTCGTACCCGGCCCTGGCGAAGACCTCGGCGATCCCGGTCGCCATCGTGCCGGAGCCGACGACACCGACCTTGGCGACGGGGCGCAGGGCGGCGGCATCGACGGGCTCGGCCTTCGGGGTGAGCGCGTCGCCGACGACCTGCGAGAGCCCGGGGCCGGCGTAGGTGTAGAAGCCCCGGCCGGTCTTGCGGCCCTTGAGACCCGCGCTGACCATCTGCTTGAGGATCGGGCTCGGGGCGTGCAGCCGGTCGCGGCCCTGCCGGTACATCGTGTCGAGGACCTCGTAGGCCGTGTCGAGCCCGATCAGGTCCATCAGCGCCAGCGGCCCCATCGGGTAGCCGCAGCCGAGCCGCATCGCGTCGTCGATGTCCTCGCGGGTGGCGTACCTGCCCTCGAACATCGACACGGCGTGGTTGAGGTAGCCGAACAGGAGCGCGTTGGCGATGAAGCCGGCCTTGTCGCCGACCACGACGGGCTTCTTGCCGAGTCGTTCGGCCAGCGCCTGCACCTTCTCGAAGACCTCGTCGCTGGTGACCACCGTCTTGATGACCTCGACGAACTGGAGCACCTGCGCCGGGTTGAAGAAGTGCATCCCGACCACGCGCTTCGGGTTCATCGTCGCGACCGCGATCTCGGTGACCGACAGCGAGGAGGTGTTCGTGGCCAGGATCGCGTCGTCGGCCACGATGCCGTCGAGCTTGGCGAACAGCTCCTTCTTCAGGTCGAGGTGCTCCGGCACCGCCTCCAGGACGAGCGGGCAGTCGGCCAGGTCGGCCAGGTCGGTCGTGTAGTGCACGCGGGCGTGCAGCGCCGCGGACTCGGCGTCGGTCAGCTTGCCCCGGGCCAGCGCCCGGTCGGTGGAGGTCCTCAGGTGCTGCCGGCCGCGCTGCAGCGCGGGCTCGTCGGCCTCCACACCCACGACCTCGATGCCGTTGCGGGCGAACACCTCGACGATGCCGGCCCCCATGGTGCCCAGACCAACGACGCCGACCTTGGTGAAGTCACGTGCCATGCAGGGAGTCTGGCAGAGCCGGTATGCCGCTCGCAGGCCGGGCCGACGTGACCCTCCCCACGCTGGGGTGGCCGC
>NZ_JBDIAQ010000110.1:0-11803 GCF_039812505.1 Intrasporangium sp.
ACCTGCAGGCTCACCGGCCGATCCGGGCGTAGGACTGCTCGGCCGCGGCCTTGGCGGCGGTCCACCAGTCGGGGTTGGCGCGGTACCACTCGATGGTCTGGGCCAGCCCGGCTCGCAGGTTGCCGTAGCGCGGCGTCCAGTCGGTCTCGGCGCGCAGCTTGGTCGAGTCGATCGCGTAGCGCAGGTCGTGGCCGGGTCGGTCGGGCACATGCTCGAACCAGTCGGCCGGCCGGCCCATGAGCTCGAGCAGGATCGCCACGATCTCGAGGTTGTTCTGCTCGCCGTCGGCGCCGATGAGGTAGGTCTGGCCGAGTCGGCCCTGCTCGATGATCGCGACGACCGCGTCGTTGTGGTCGTCGACGTGGATCCAGTCGCGCACATTGGTCCCGGCACCGTAGACCTTTGGCCGGATGCCTTGCAGAATGTTGGTGATCTGGCGGGGGATGAACTTCTCGACGTGCTGGCGCGGACCGTAGTTGTTCGAGCAGTTCGAGATCGTCGCCTTGATCCCGAACGACCGGATCCAGGCCCGCACGAGTAGATCGGCACCCGCCTTGGTCGCCGAGTACGGGCTGGACGGGTTGACCGGGGTGGCCTCGGTGAATCGCCTCGGGTCGTCGAGCTCCAGGTCGCCGTATACCTCGTCGGTCGAGATGTGGTGGATCCGCTTGCCGTGCTTGCGAACTGCTTCCAGGAGCCGGAACGTACCGACGATGTTGGACTCGACGAACGGCCAGGGGTGCTCGAGGCTGTTGTCGTTGTGCGACTCGGCCGCGAAGTGGACGACCAAGTCGTGCTCGGCCACGAGCCGGTCCACTAGCGCCTCGTCGGCCACGTCTCCGACCACCAAACGTACCTGGCCCGGCCCGTCACCCAGGACCGAGGCCAGCGATTCGCGATGCGCGGCATACGTGAGCTTGTCGAGCACCGTCAGCGTCCAGCCCGGTCGGCTCCGGTGGGTGCGCAACACGAAGTTCGATCCGATGAAGCCGGCACCGCCGGTCACTAGGACACGCATGCGCGCAGGTTACCGGGTCGAGGATCAGTTGCGAGTCGCAACCGGACTGCCCATCCCGGAGGCCATGTACAGATCGCCATCGCCCGCCTGAGGCTGTCATGTTTGTCACAGCCTGGGCTGCGATGTGCCCTATCTCCCGGGCTGGGTAGGCTCGCGGGGCGGCCGGAACCTCTACCGGGTGGATCGTCATGTGGTCTGTTGTGTCCGGCAAGTCCGAATTGAGTGTAGGCTGCGCACGTTCTCACCACGTCACTGTCAGATGCCACCGTGGAGATACGGTCCACTTCGGAGGCGACAGTGACGACGCGATTGTCATCACTTGAGTCAGGGGTTTTGGTTGTGTCACGGGGAGCGCGGCGACGTGCTCGCATCATGCGGGCGGTCTGGGCGGTTATCGATGCGGTGGTCTGGGTCATTGCGATCTATGCGACCACGTATCTCCGACTGGACTCCTCGCTGGGCCACTTCGCCTCGGGCCTGGCCCTCGCCGGAGCCATCGCGTTCACGTCGCACATGGTCATCGGGCACCTGATCGGACCATACGCCATCGACCATGTCCGGGCTTCGTTCGACGAGGTCCGTGACCTTACGATCGCGGTCACCATCACCGCCATCGGGTTGTTCGCCTGGTCCGTTCTGCAGACGGGGGTCATGCCGCGGGGGACCGGGCCGACGGCTGGGGCGATGGCGCTGATCGCCATGCTCGGGCTTCGGTTCGTGGTGCGGACCTTCCGGGCGCGGTCCTCGAAGGGTCGCCGAGCCGCTCGACGGGCTCTGATCTTCGGCGCGGGCGAGGCGGGGCGACGTCTGGTACACAGCCTCATCTATGACGACTCGAACGGGATCATTCCGCTGGCCTTCCTCGATGATGACCGGTCCAAGCAGCGGCTGCGCATTGAGGGATTCCGGGTACGCGGCAGACGTCAAGACCTCGCCCCAGTCGCGGAACGGCTCGGCGCCGACACACTGATCGTGGCCCTACCCAGCGCAGACTCCACGCTACTTCGCGAGCTGGCGTGCCTCGCCGACGACGCCGGACTCGAGCTGCTGGTGTTGCCTCCCCTACGGGAGATCATGGGTGGCAAGCCGACGACCAACGACCTGCGTTCTCTCGACGTCACCGACCTGTTGGGTCGCAAGCCGGTCCAGCTCGACACGAGGCGCATCGCGGAGCACCTCGCCGGCAAGCGTGTCCTGGTCACTGGGGCCGGGGGGTCCATCGGCTCCGAGCTGTGTCGCCAGGTCGCGGCATTCCAACCTGCGAAGCTCTACCTGCTCGACCGTGACGAGTCCGGCCTGCAGGCCACCCAGCTGAGCCTGACCGGCAGCGGCCTGCTCGACACCGATGACGTGCTGCTCGCGAACATCAGAGAGCGACAAGACCTGCTACGGGTCTTCGAGAGGATCCGACCAGAGATCGTGTTTCACGCAGCCGCGCTGAAGCATCTGCCTCTGCTCGAGAGGTTCCCGCTCGAGGCATGGAAGACCAACGTCATCGGCACCCGGAACGTGCTCGAGGCGGCTGCGAGCGTCGGAGTCGAGATCTTCGTCAACATCTCGACCGACAAGGCGGCCGACCCGACCTCGGTGCTCGGCTACAGCAAACGGCTGGCCGAGCGGCTCACCGCCGACTTCGCGTTGCACCACCACGGTCGGTATGTCTCTGTCCGGTTCGGCAACGTGCTTGGCTCGCGTGGCTCCGTGATCCACGTCTTCCGTGAGCAGATTGAGCGCGGGGGACCGGTAACCGTGACGCACCCTGAGGTCAAGCGGTACTTCATGCTTGTCCCCGAAGCCTGCCAGCTCGTCCTCGAGGCCGCCTCGATAGGTCGTGATGGCGAGGTGATGGTCCTCGAGATGGGAGAGCAGGTCAGGATCGTCGACCTGGCCGAGACCATGGTCCGGATGAGCGGACGCGCCGACGTCGACATCCAGTTCAGCGGTCTGCGCGACGGCGAGAAGTTGGGCGAGGACCTGTTCGCCGACGCGGAGGGAAGACGCAAGACGGAGCACCCGCTCGTCGACAGCGTCGACGTCCCGGCGCTCTCGCCTCACCAACTGCCCGAGCGTCAGTTTGACCATTCGGCCGCTGCCGAGACGTACATGCGCACCCATGCGCTCACCAGATCGCTCGGGCGGGAGCTGAGCCGGGCATGAGCCGGCCAGCCAAGTCATTGGCGAGTGCCACCGGTGGCTGGCCCCTCGCTCGAGCCGCATCAGGCTACGCCGGTGTGGTCCGGCTCTGACCGGTAACCTCGCATCCTATGAAGGGGATCATCCTCGCCGGCGGGTCCGGCACACGGCTACATCCGATCACCCGCGCGATCAGCAAACAGCTCATGCCCGTGTACGACAAGCCGATGGTCTATTACCCGCTCTCGACGCTCATGATGGCCGGCATCCGGGAGATCCTCGTCATCACGACCCCGCACGACAACATGCAGTTCCAACGGCTGCTCGGCGACGGGTCGCAATGGGGTGCCAGCATTACCTACACAGTGCAGGCCTCACCGGACGGCCTGGCCCAGGCGTTCCTCCTCGGAGCCGACTTCATCGGTCACGACAAGGTCGCCCTCGTGCTCGGTGACAACATCTTCTTCGGCCCCGGCCTGGGAACGCGTCTAGCCGACCACGTTGACGTGGATGGTGGCCACATCTTCGCCCAACGGGTCCACGACCCCACCGCCTACGGTGTCGTCGAGTTCGATGAGGACGGCCGGGTCCTGTCGATCGAGGAGAAACCGGCCAACCCCCGGTCACGGTTCGCCGTGCCCGGCCTCTACTTCTACGACAACGACGTCATCCAGATCGCCCGCGGGTTGACGCCGAGCCCGCGTGGCGAGCTCGAGATCACGGCGGTCAACGACGCCTACCTCCGGCGCGGATCGTTGACCGTGAGCGTCCTGCCACGCGGGACAGCGTGGTTCGACACTGGGACGTTCGAGGGCCTGATCGAGGCGAGCCAGTTCGTCCATGTCGTCGAGGTCCGCCAGGGGCAGAAGATCGGCTGCGTCGAGGAGATCGCGTGGCGCAACGGCTGGATCGACGACGAGCGCCTGTCCCGTCACGGCGACGACCAGCTCAAGAGCGGCTACGGAGCCTACCTGCACGGCCTGCTGCTCGACGGCCAGGGCCAGGTGCAGGGTTCCGGGGTCTGAGGTTCCCGAAGCGCGACTCCCCGGTGTGACGCTACCGTTGGGGACGTGAACCGACCATCGAACCAGTGTGTCACGCGTGACGTCAGTGGCGGCCAGACCGGACCAACCTGATGCAGATCCGGCCCCTGTCGATCCACGGCGCGTGGGAGATCACCCCGCGTCAGTTCCCCGACGACCGCGGCGTCTTCCTCGAGTCGTTCCGTGGCGACCTGCTGGCCCGCGAGATCGGGCACCGGATGGACGTCGTCCAGTCGAACGTCTCCGTTTCCGCCAAGGGCACGGTGCGGGGCGTCCACTTCGCCGAAGTGCCGGACGGCCAGGCAAAGTACGTGACGGCGCTGCGAGGTTCGCTCATCGACTACGTCGTCGATATTCGTGTCGGGTCGCCCACCTTCGGCCAGTGGGACTCCGTGCTGCTCAACACCAAGGACCGTCGCGCGGTCTACCTCGCGGAGGGCCTCGGGCACGCATTCGTCGCCCTCGAGGACGAGACCACCGCGTACTATCTGTGCTCCTCGGCGTACAACCCTGGGCGTGAGCACGGGATCAACCCGCTCGATCCCGCGATCGGGCTCGCCCTGCCAGAGGGCATCGAGCCGTTGCTGTCCCCGAAGGACGCCGCGGCGCCCACCCTGTCCGACCTGTCACTAACGGGCGGGCTGCCGACATACCAGACGTGTGTCAGCTTCTATGCGGAACGAGCGGCTGGCTCAGGAGCGTGATCGATGAGTCAGGAAGGAGTCAACGGGCAGGTCCTCGTGGTATGCACCGGTAACGTGTGTCGGTCGCCCTACATGGAGCGACGTCTCCGACAGGGGCTCGACGGATACGGCGTCGAGGTAGTGAGCGCCGGCACTAACGCGCTCGTGGGTGCAGGGATCGACCCGGGCAGTGCGGCCCTTCTGAAGGATGCCGGGGTCTCCGTCTGCGGCCACGAGGCACGTCAGCTCACCCGGGAGATGGTGTCCTCGACCGACCTCATCCTGGTTGCTGCGCGCGAACACCGCGCTGAGGTCGTGCAGTACTTTCCCAAGGCCCTCGCCTACACGTTCACCTGGGGTGATTTCGCCGATCTGGTCGCCGGCCTGGACACGAGGCGGCTGGCCGAGTCGTCTCTTGGGCTGAGCTGGGTGTCCCGTGTCGCGGCCGAGGCTGCTGCCCGACGCGGAGTAGTCCTGCCCAGGGCCAAGTCGCAGACGGACATCCTGGACCCGTATCGTCAGGACTCTGTGGCCTTCACCAGGATGGCGCGCCGGGTCGAGGTCGGTCTGTCCGACATCGTCGCCGCACTGACCCCTCGTTCACAGGACTGACGGCGCTGGCAGGAGCCGGAAGCTCCCCAGCCGGGCTCAGCCGACCTTCAGCTCCGGCCGCTCACCACTGGATCGGCCCTGCTCGACCCGTCGATCTGGCCCGTTCGCTTGGGTGTACTCGTAGCGGTAGGTCCCGTAGCCGTCTCTCTCCCGGTCATCCAGCCGGTTGAGGATGAGACCAAGGATCCGGCCCTTTACCGCCTCGATCGACTCGACTGTGTGTCGTAGTTGGGCCTTATGCACGATGTCGGCGCCCACGACGACCAGAGCTCCGTCGGTCATGGTGCTCAGTATCGCGGCGTCGGTCACGGGCAACAACGGCGGGGCATCGAGCAGGACATAGTCGAAGCGGTCTGTCAACTGTCCGAGGAGATGCTCCATCGTGGTGGACCCGAGCAGCTCACTGGGGTTCGGCGGGATACCCCCCGAGCCGAGGATGGATAAGCTCGTGGCGGCAAAGGGCTGCATCACGTCGTCGAGCTCGACGCGGCCGACGAGGACGTCCGTCAGTCCGACCGACCCCTCGAAGCCGAGATACTCGAACAGACGTGGTCGGCGCAGGTCGGCCTCGACGAGACAGACGCTGGCGCCGGTCTCAGCCAGGCTGAGCGCGAGGTTGGCTGCCGTGGTGGACTTGCCCTCACCGGGCACCGATGAGGTGACCACGATCGACTTGGGCGGGTTGGCTACGTCGACGAACTTCAGGTTGGTGCGCAGCACGCGGATCGCCTCGGAGCGCCGCGCCCGCGGCTCCGCGTGGACGACGAGCGGGTGTGCGGCCGCGTCGGGGTCGAAGGGGACGGTCCCGAGGATCGACTTGTCGGTGACGACCTGGACATCACGCTGGGCTTTGACTCGGGTGTCCATCAGGTCACGCAGCAAGGCGACACCGAAACCGGCGAGCAGGCCGAGGACCGCGCCGAGCGTGAGGTTACGGACCGGCTGGGGACTGACCGGTGAGATCTGGACCTCCGCGGGCTTGACGACCGTCAGCTTGACCGGGCTGCGCTCGCCGGTTCGGACCTGCTCGATCTGCTCGATAGTCCGGGGGAAGACCTTGTCGATCGACTGCGCGATCGCGGCGGCCTGCTGCGCGCTCTGGTCCGTCACGGTCACCTCGATGATCACGGTGTCCAATGGGATGGTCGAGGTCACCTGAGACGCGAGCTTGTCGGCGGTCGTATCGAGGCCGAGGTCGTCGATGACCGGGTCGAGCACCTTGGGCGACTGGAGCAGTTGAGAGTAGGACTTCACCCGCTGCTGGGTGAAGGTGTTGCCCTGTTGCAACGCCGCAACGTTGTCGCCATCCGAGGTAGAGACGAAGAACTGGGTCGTCGACGCGTAGGTCTTCGGTGCGAGCAGCGTGAAGGTGACAGCCAGTGCTATGACGAGCAGCATCACCGAGAGGATGATCCGCCACCGCTTACGAACGACACGTATATAGTCCTGCAACTCCACGTGTTGTTGGTTTCCTTTCAACGACGTCTCGATGGCGTCTCGCCTGGCGACCGTTCGAGTCGCTCCGCATATGCTAGTGCGTGCCTGCGGCATCCACCCAAACCGCCCGAAGTCGATCGAGGCACTGGGCCACGATCCCAAGCCTGCGTACGCACCCGAGAGTGTCCGATCTCACGCTGCCCGCGGGGCCATCTGCTCTCACCCCGGCTGCTCGGCAGCCCTGACGATCTCGAGGTGGCGGTTGAGGGAGTCGCGCCACGGCCCTATCGGCTCGGTATCGCAGGCCAGCAACGTGTCGTGCGCGAGCACGCTCCACGCCGGCCGCGGCGCGGGCCGCGGGAAGGCCGCGGTGGTCGTCGGCTGCACCCGCTCCGGGTCGAGGCCGAGCTCCTCGAAGATCGCGCGGGTGAAGCCGAACCAGCTCACCTGCCCGGTGCTCGTGCCGTGGTAGGTACCGTATGGCGCCGAGCCGGCGACCAGCCGCACCACCAGGTCCGCGACGTCGACGGTCCAGGTCGGCTGGCCGGTCTGGTCGTCGACGACCGACAGGGTCTCGCGCTCCCCGGCCAGACGCCGCATCGTCGCGACGAAGTTGGGCCCGCCCGCGCCGTAGAGCCACGCGGTCCGCACGACCCACGAGTGGGGGCAGAGCGCGCGGACGGCCCACTCCCCCGCCGCCTTGGTCCGGCCGTAGGCCGAGCGGGGGCGCACCGGGGCGTCGGCGGCATACGGGGTGCTGGCCTGTCCGTCGAAGACGTAGTCGGTCGAGACCTGCACGAGCGAGGCCCCGGCGGTCGTGGCGGCGCGGGCGAGGTTGGCCGCGCCGACCGCGTTGACCGAGAACGCCTCGGCCTCGTGGGTCTCCGCGTCGTCGACGGCGGTCCAGGCGGCCGCGTTGACGACCAGGTCGTGACCGGCGGCAGCGAGGCGACACGCCTGCGCGTCGGTCACGTCGAGGTCGGCGCGGGCCAGCGCGGTCACCTCGTGACCCGCGGTCCGCAGGGCCGGGACGAGGTCCTGCCCGAGCATGCCCTGAGCACCCGTGACGAGGACACGGCTCACTGGATCACCCTGTCAGTTGTAGGAGTTCATGGTGTCGGTGCGGATCGCCTCGCCGAGCTGCTTCATCTTCGGCCAGTCCGTCACGTCGATCGACTGGCCGTCCTTGCTCCACCCGAAGCCGGTGAAGGGGGCGGTGATGAAGCGGATGTCGCCGCCGCGCAGGTTGCGCATGGCCAGGGCCTCCGACCTCATCTGTCCCACGTCGAGCTTCTGGTCGACGGTCAGGTTGCTCGTCGCGGCGTCGACGAAGGTGGCGAGCCTGGCCGGGTCGAGCAGCACGTCCTTGGACAGGGTCTTGAGCATGAGCGCCTTGATGAAGGCCTGCTGGCGCTGGCCGCGCGAGATGTCGCCCTCGCTCAGCTGCTTGCGCTCGCGCACGAAGGCCAGGGCCATGTCGCCGTCCATGTGCATGGTGCCGACGGTGAAGCGGTATCCGCCGCTGGTGCTCGGCTCGGCGACGTCGACGTCGACCCCGCCGACCGCGTCGGTCATCCGCTTGAAGCCCTCGAAGCCGATCACCGCGACGTGGTCGATCTCGACGCCGAGCATGTCCTGCATGGTCCGCACGAGCAGCGGCGCGCCGCCATAGGCATAGGCGGCGTTGAGCTTGGCCTCACCGTGCCCCGGGATCGGCACCCACAGGTCGCGCGGGAAGTGGACGAGCTGCACCGTGGCGTGGTCCTCGGGGACGTGGACCAGGACCATGACGTCCGAGCGCGATCCGGTGTCACCCGGTCGGGCATCGTTGCCGATCAGCAGGTAGTTCGTACCCGCGCCGGTGGGCTGCGGGATGACCTGGCCCTGGGCGTCGGTCGGCAGCTGCGCCGCGGGCAGGAGCAGCTCCTGCTTGATGTTGGTCGTGACCACGTGGTTGAGATAGGCCAGGTAACCGCCGACAGCGACCACCGGGACGAGGATCATTACCAGCGCCGCCACGAGGATGACGCGGTTGCGGCGTCGGTGACGACCGGCGCCGGCCGCGTCGTCCGCGTCATCGGAGCGCTCGTCCGTCAGCTCCTCGTGGATGGTCACCGGGCCAAGTCTAGGTGAGCCGCCGCAGCCGGGCGGACAAATCGGAAACGGCCGGCCGGTGTGCGGGCGGGATGCGAGCCGGCCGGTGCGAGCGGCGGGGTCCGGTCGGGGCGGGTCCGGCCGGTGGGGGCGGGTCCACGTGGACGAGGTGCCGGCCCGGTGGGAAGCCCGCTGAGCGGCATACCCGCCGGCGGTCCTGGGGCGAGCGGGACCGCGCGGATGCGCCACAATGACGCCCATGCCTTCGACCACCAAGCCCCGCAGCCTGTCCGGAATGCAGCCGACGAGCGACTCGCTCCACCTCGGCAACTACATCGGGGCGCTCGTCGAGTGGGTCAAGCTGCAGGAGACACACGACGCGTTCTACTTCGTCGCCGACCTGCACGCGCTGACGGTCACGCCCGACCCGGCCGTCCTGCGCGACCGCACCCGGGTCACGGCGGCGCAGTTCCTGGCCGGGGGGGTCGACCCCGAGCGCTCGGTGCTGTTCGTGCAGAGCCACATCGCGGCCCACACCGAGCTGACGTGGGTGCTGTCGACCATCACCGCGTTCGGCGAAGCGAGCCGCATGACACAGTTCAAGGACAAGACCGCCCGGGGACACGCGGCCAACGTCGGGCTGTTCACCTACCCCATCCTGATGGCCGCCGACATCCTCATCTACGACTCCGACGTCGTGCCGGTCGGCGAGGACCAGCGCCAGCACCTCGAGATCACCCGCGACCTGGCCCAGCGGTTCAACCAGCGCTACGGCGACACCCTGGTCGTGCCCGAGCCGCACATCATCAAGGAGACGGCCAAGATCCAGGACCTGCAGGAGCCGACGGCCAAGATGAGCAAGTCGGCCGCCACGGACGCCGGCCTGATCAGCCTGCTCGACGACCCCAAGCGGATCGCCAAGAAGATCAGGTCCGCCGTCACCGACACCGAGCGCGAGATCCGCTTCGACCCCGACGCCAAGCCCGGCGTGTCCAACCTCCTGTCGATCCATGCGGCGCTGTCCGGCACCCCCGTGCACGCGCTCGAGACCGCCTACGAGGGCAAGGGGTACGGCGACCTCAAGAAGGACGTGGCCGACGTCGTCATCGAGGCGATCACCCCCTTCCGGCAGCGAACGCTGGAGCTGATGGCCGACCCGGGCGAGCTGGACCGGATCCTCGCCGACGGTGCCGGCCGCGCGGCCGAGGTGGCCGAGGCCACCGTCCGGCGGGTCTACGACAAGGTGGGTCTCCTGACGAGCCTGCGGCGCCCCCGGCCGGCTGGCTGACCCGGGGCTCCGGTTGCGCCGGACCTGACCGGTTCCGGCCGGCGCGGTTGGTACCGTCGTCTGGTGATGTCTACCCGCCGCACGACGATCGGCGTCTCGATACCGGTCCCGGCCCCGGACGGTGACTACCTGCAGCAGCGCAGGGTCGAGTTCGGCGACTCCGAGGCCTGGCGGATTCCCGCGCACATCACCCTCGTCCCGCCGACCGAGGTCGACGCAGCCACCTATGCCGCCTTCGTCGCCCACTGCGAGACGGTGGCCGGCGACTGGCCGCCGTTCGACGTGCTGCTGCGCGGCACCGGCACGTTCCGGCCGATCTCCGACGTCGTCTACATCCACGTCGCCCAGGGCGTGTCGGCGTGCGAGCGGCTGGAGAAGCAGCTGCGCAGCGGTCCGGTGCAGCGCCCCCTCGACTTCTACTACCATCCGCACGTGACCGTGGCGCACAACGTGTCCGCCGCGGACCTCGAGCGGGCCTTCACCGAGCTCGCCGGCTTTCGCGCCGACTTCGTCGTCGACGCGTTCCACCTCTACGAGCAGGGCCCAGACGAGGTCTGGCGTCCCGTGAAGGACTTCCCGCTGCAAGGAGGCTGATCCGCGTGTCGGCCGTCCGCAGGATCACCGACTGGCTCAAGAGCACACGTCTGTTCCAGACGTGGGACCGGTACGGCCAGCACAACGGCAACCTCTTGGCGGCCGGCGTCGGCTACTACGCGTTCTTCTCGATCTTCCCCGCCCTCGCCGTGGGCTTCACCATCTTCGGGTTCGTGCTGCGCGGCCAGCCGACCATGCTCGAGACGATCGCCGACTCCCTCAACGACGCCCTGCCCGGGATGGTCCGGACGGCCTCTCATCCGGATGGCATCATCGGCCTGTCGGCCCCGCAGGCCTCCACCCTGACCATCACCGGCGTCGTTGGCTTCGTGGTCCTCCTCTGGGCCGGGCTCGGCTGGATCAGCGCGCTGCGCAAGGGGATCCGTGCCATCTACGGCCTCAGCGCCAAGCCGGGCAACCTGGCGCTGGCCAAGCTGCGCGACCTCGGCGTCCTGGTCAGCTTCGGGTTCGCCGTGGCGGTTTCGGCCATCCTGACGAGCGCCGTCGGCGGCGTCGCCGGGAACATCGCGGACTGGGTCGGGCTCGGCGGGCAGGCCTGGGTCGTCACGCTCGTCGGTCTGATCATCAGCGCCGCCTTCGACACGATGCTCATGGTCGTCCTGCTGCGACTGTTGTCGGGAGTGCCCCTGCCGTGGCCCGCGGTGCGGTCCGGCGCGCTCATCGGCGGGATTGCCCTGACGGTGCTCAAGTTCTTCGGTGGGTTCCTCGTCGCCCGCGCGACGAGCAACCCGCTCCTCGGCGCTGTCGCGGTGCCGGTCGGACTGCTGTTCTGGCTCAACCTCATGTCGCGTGTCGTGCTGCTCTCGGCGGCTTGGACGGCCACCGGCTCCGGGCTCGCGCACGCCGCGGCTGCCGCCGTGCCGGCCGAGGCGGCCGTTGT
>NZ_JBDIAQ010000111.1:0-11689 GCF_039812505.1 Intrasporangium sp.
CATGCGCCAAGCCTACGGACCGCGCCCGGGCCGGGTGGGCGGCATACCCGTCAGGGGGCGGTGGCGCCGATCCGGCGCGCGATGTCCGTGGCGGCGCTCCGGGTGGCGGCGACGAGCTCGGCCAGGTGGTCCGCCGACCCGTCCTGCGAACGGAAGGTCAGGGCGATAGCCGCGAACGGCCGGCGGGCCCGGTCCAGGACGGGCACCCCGACCGAGGAGATGTCCGGCGTGACCGTGCCGTCCTCACGGGCGAACCCCTCCGCCCGGGTCCGCGCGAGCAGGCCGCGCAGCTCGGTCAGCGACGTCGGACCATGCCCGGTGCGCTGCACCAGGACGGCGCGGTCGCGGTACAGCGCGCGGATGCGTGACTGGGGCAGCGCCGACAGCATGGCCAGGCCGCTGGCGGTCAGGTGGGCGGGCAGCCGGACGCCGACGTCCGTGACGAGGGTGGGCTGCCCCACGGCGCGTTCCTCGAGCAGGTAGATGACGTCGTGCCCGTCGAGCGTCGCGAAGTGGGCGTTGCGCCCGACCTCGTCCACCAGCCGCCGGATGGTCGCGCGGGCGAGCCGCCCGAGCGGAGTCTGACGCTGGTAGGCCGAACCCAGCTCGTAGGCGGCGCAGCCGAGTCCGAAGCGCCGCTCTCGGGTGTAGTGGGTCACGTAGCCCCGCCCGCCGAGCACCTTGAGCAGGTGGTAGACCGACGACCGGGGCAGCCCGAGGTCCCGGGCGATCGCGGCCGCAGGCACCGGCTCCGCGTGCCGGGACAGGTGCTCCAGCACGTCGAGGGCGTTGGCCGCGGCCGGCGCGTTCGCCATCGGGCTGCCTTCCGTGTGACGTTCGTCAGTCTCGATGGTAGGTCCGGTGGCAGGCCCACCGACAGGTGCCGGGCGTCTCGGGCCCGAGACGCGGCGCCGACCGCAGCGGCGTCATCCGGCCGGGCGCGGGCGGTCAGGACCGTCGGGTCGGCTCGTCGGAGATATCGGCAACGGTCGCCTCGAACAGCCGGATGACGTCGTCGCCGTTCACCACCAGACCCACCCCGTGCGCCCCGCCGCCGATGCTGACCCGCCGCCCGACCAGGTGACTGTCGGCGATGACCGGCAGCCGCTCCCTGGCCCCGAACGGGGTGATCGTCCCGCGCTCGTAACCGGTCACCTGCCTCGCCGCGGCGGCGTCCGGCATGGAGATCCGGTTCGTGCCGAGCAGGGCGCGCACCTTGGCCCAGGAGAAGACCCGGTCGCCCGGGACGAGGACGAACACGTGCTCACCCTCCGACCGGCGCACGACCAGGGTCTTGACGAGGTCCGCCGGTGCGATGCCGTACGCGGCGGCTGCCTCGGCGAGGCTGCCCACCCGGCCGATGCGCCGGACCTCGACCTGGATCCCGGCCGCCCGGGCCGCCTCGATCGCGGGGGTGCTCGCAGCGTGCTGCGCTCCCGTATCGCCCCCCGCGTCGCCTCCGGCCATGACCCCACTGTAGGAGCGTCGCCGCGGTGGTCGGCCACCGGACGGGGACGGCCGCCCGCGGCGAGGGGGGCATGACGAGATCACGCGGATGTGACCCTCACTTGCAGGACAACGGCCGCGGTGGCTGAGAGGATGGGAGCACCGCAGCCGCGTCGGGCCGCCGCTGGCCCGCGTTGACGCGAGGAGGGTGCGACATGACCGCGTTCTGGTGCGAGCACGCTTGGCTGACAAGTGGCTTCGCCCACAGGGTACGTCTCGTCGAGGCGGGCGGGATCCTCAAGGAGGTCCAGAGCGGCGTGGACCCGCAGCCCGGTGACGTCTGGCTCGACGGCGTGACGCTTCCGGGCATGGCCAACACCCACAGCCATGCCTTCCACCGAGCGCTCCGCGGCCGGGTCAACGGCGGCGGCGGCAACTTCTGGAGCTGGCGCGAGCAGATGTATGCCGTTGCCGCGCAGCTCAACCCGGACACCTACTTCGCCCTGGCCCGGGCCGTGTACGCCGAGATGGTCGCCGCGGGGATCACGCTGGTCGGGGAGTTCCACTACGTCCACCACCGCCCGGGCGGCAAGCCCTTCGGCGACCCGAACGCGATGAGCCTGGCCCTGCGGCACGCGGCCGAGGAGGCGGGACTCCGGCTGACGCTGCTCGACACGTGCTACCTGGCGGGGGGCCTGACCGGCGACGGTCACACCCCGCTGCACCCGGGCCAGCTGCGCTTCAGCGACGGGTCGGTCGAGGCCTGGGCCACCCGGATGTCGGCGCGCCGGCACGAGACCGACCGGGTCCGACTCGGTGCGGCCATCCACTCGGTGCGGGCGGTGCGTCGCGAGGACCTGCCCGAGGTGGTCGCCGCCGCCGGGGACCTGCCGCTGCACATCCACCTGTCCGAGCAGCACGGCGAGAACCTGGCCTGCCAGATGTACTACGGCCGGACGCCCGCACAGCTGCTGGCCGATGCCGGCGCCCTGGGCCCGAGCGTGACGGCCGTGCACGCGACCCACCTGACCGACGAGGACATCGAGCTCGTCGGGGGGACGGGCACCGGAGTGTGTATCTGCCCGACCACGGAGCGCGACCTGGCCGACGGGATCGGCCCGTCCCGGGCCCTTTACGACGCCGGGTCGCCGATCAGCCTCGGCACCGACCAGCACGTGGTCATCGACCCGTTCGAGGAGCTGCGCGGGCTCGAGATGAACGAGCGCCTGGTGTCCAACGAACGCGACCGCTTCTCGCCGGCCGACCTGCTCCTGGCGGTCACCTTCAACGGCTACCGTGCGCTCGGCTGGTCGGACGGCGGGCACCTGTCCAAGGGGGCGTTGGCCGACTTCGTCACCGTGCGCACCGACACCGTCAACACCGCCGGTGCGGCGCCGGAGCAGATCCTCTACGCCGGGGTCGCCTCCGACGTCTCGACGGTCGTGGTCGGCGGCGACGTCGTCGTGACCGAGGGCCACCATCGGCTCGGCGACCTGGGGCGGCTGCTCGAGACCTCGATCCAGCGCGTCATCGGGGGCTCGGCGTACTGAGGGCCGCCCGAGCGAGCGCCGCCCGAGCGGCTCAGGTCGTCGAGGACCCGCGAGCCGGCTCGGCGCCGATCCACTTGACCGAGCCCGGGCCCGGGTTGATCAGCCCGGTGTGCCCGTCCGACCACTCGACCAGGTAGGGCGGCCCGCCGTCGGCACCGTGCACCTCCCGGATCACTCCCTGACGGCTGACCTGGCCGACACGCTCGGTGGTCATCGTGATCGCGTCTCCGACGTTCGCCTTCATCCCTGCCTCCCTGGGGGGTCCTGCCGTGCCGGTGCTACCAGCACATCACGTCGCCGCCGTGTTCGGAAGGGCCTTGGTCCCGAGGCCCGGTCCGGTCCGCGTCACCGGGACGGGTCAGTCCAGCAGGACGCGCTCGAGGTAGCGCGGCACCGAGACCGCGCAGTCGAGCTCACCGCGGATCCGGTCGGCCAGCGCCCGGCTGGCGGCGGCCTCTCCGTGCACGACGTGGACCGTCTCGGGTGGCTCGGGCAGCTCGGCGAGCCACCCGACGAGCTCGTCGGCGTCGGCGTGCACCGAGAAGTCCTCGAGCTGGACCACCTCGGCCCGCACGCGCACGTAGCGACCTGCCATCTTGACCTCGCGCGCCCCCTCGGCCAGGTCCCGACCGCGTGTCCCGACAGCCTGGTAGCCGGTCAGCAGCACGGTGTTGCGGGCCTGGGGCAGCAGGTGCGCGAGGTGATGGATGACCCGCCCCCCCGTGGCCATGCCGGAGGCGGACACGATGATGCACGGCTGCCCCGGGTTGTTCAGCCGGATCGATTCCTCGGCGGTCCGGGCCGCGTGCAGCTGCGGGATCGAGGCGACGGCGTCGAGGGCGGCCGGGTCGACCTCGTCGGCGTGCGCCGGGTCGTGGTAGACCGCGAGCGTGGCCAGGGCCATCGGGCTGTCGACCCAGACCGGCACGTCCGGGACCAGGCCTCTGGCGATCAGGTCGGCCAGGGCCAGCAGCACGATCTCGGTCCGGTCCACCGCGAAGGCCGGGATCACGACCGATCCGCCGCGCCCGATGGTCCGCCGGATCGCGTCGGCCAGCACGGGGTGGTCGGGGTCGACCGCGGGGTGGCTGCGGTCGCCGTAGGTCGACTCGATGACGACCGTCCGCGCGGCCGGCGGCGGCTCCCGGTCCCGCAGGATCGGGTGGCTGCCGCGCCCGAGGTCGCCCGAGAACAGGACCGACCAGCCGTCCCCACCGACGTGGACGCACGACGAGCCGAGGATGTGCCCGGCCCGGCGGAAGCTCAGCGTCATACCGTCCAGCTCGACGACGCGACCGGGCGGGCACGGCCGCAGCAGCGCGATGGCGTGCTCGGCATCCCCGCTCGTGTAGAGCGGGCGCGGCTGAGCGTGCTTGGACCAGCCGTGGCGCCGGGCGTTCTCGGCGTCCTCCTCCTGCAGATGGGCGCTGTCGCGCAGCACGATCGCGGCGAGCGCGGCCGTCGCGGGTGTCACGTGGACCGGGCCGGCGAACCCCTCGCGGACCAGCGCGGGCAGGTAGCCGCAGTGGTCGAGGTGGGCGTGGGTCAGGGCGACGTCGCCGATCGTGCTCGGGTCCACCGGCAGCGCGTCCCAGTTGCGGCGGCGCCACTCGCGCTCGCCCTGGTAGAGGCCGCAGTCGACCAGCAGCCGCCGGTCGCCCCGGTCGAGGAGGAACTTGCTGCCGGTTACGGTCCCGGCTGCACCGAGGAACGTCAGGGACGGGTCCGGCCGGATACCCATCGGCGGGGTCAGGTGGTGGCCTGCCCGGCCTGCGCCTCGGAGTGCTCGAGTGCCTTCGCGAGCTTCTTCTGCGCCTTCCTCTCGCGCCTCGTCGGCTTGGTCTCGACGAGGTGCGCGGGCAGGTGCCCGGTCGAGTCCCGGAAGTACTTCGCGGCCTTGCGCTCCCCGAGGATCTTCATCCCGGCCAGCAGCATCGCGGACAGGGCGGTGTACGCGACCACGTCGCGCGTGCGCGTCCCGTCGTAGTCACTCTTGACGGGTACCGGCCGGCCGGTCAGCATCCGCCACAGCTTCGGCGCGAGAGCAGTGGCCGCCCTCGAGGCGACGACTGCCACCACGACCGTCATGACCTTCCAGACGATGTTGCCGAGCGCCCCCCCGGACGACTGCGTGCCCTCGTGCTTCGACTCTGTCATAGGGCCAGAGTAGAGTCAGCGCTGGAACAACTGAACACGCACGACCCCACCACACGACAGGGGAGCGCACCACGCGCTGAGAGTGCGGCACCGCCGCAGACCCTCGAACCTGCTCCGGTTAGCACCGGCGAAGGGAGTCGGGACATCTCAGGCCCACAGTCGCTGCGTCGCTGTTCACGACGTATGCCGCTGTGTGCCTCCCCGCGGTATCCATCCTTGAGTTACCCGGGAGTTGTCGAACAACCATGAAGGACATCACCGCGTCCGCCCCGCTCGCGCGCTGGCGGACCATCGACCTGCTCACCTGCGCCTTCCTGGGCGTCGCGTTCGGCGTCGCCTACTGGGGCTGGGGCCTGCTCTACGAGGCCCCCTCGACGGTCGTGAAGGCCGTCTTCCCGCCGCTCGCGGCGCTCTTCGCCTGGCCGTGGCTGGTGGCCGGGATCGTCGGGATGCTCGTCATCCGCCGGCCCGGCGCGGCCGTCTTCACCGAGCTGCTCGCCGCGGTCGTCTCGGCCCTCGTGGGAACCCAGTGGGGCCTGACGACGCTCGTGTCGGGCTTCGTCCAGGGCCTCGGTGTCGAGCTCGGCTTCGCCGCCTTCGGGTATGTCGCCTTCCGCTGGGGGCCGCTGCTGGTCGGCGGGTTCCTCGGCGGCGCCTTCGAGGCCGTCTACGAGTGGTATTCGTACTGGCAGGACTGGGCCTGGAGCTACAAGATCGCCTACCTTTTCCTCTTCGGCGCCTGCGTCGCGGTATTCGGCTCGCTGCTCGCCCTCGGGCTGACCCGGCTGCTGGCCAATGCCGGCGCGCTGAACCCGTTCCCGCCGGGGCAGGAGGTCCGCGAGCGGCAGGCGATGCGGGAGCGGCAGGCGATCTGAGGTGTCACGCACGGGCTCCCCACGGGTCGAGGAGTCCCCGGACCCGGTCCGCGCCGGGCACCCGGAGCCGGGGGACGAGAGGGACGCCGCGGCGGACCGGCCGGTCCCCGCGGTCGAGGTGCGCGGGCTGACCTGGCGGCCGTACGGTCGCTCGCGGCCCGTCCTCGAGGGCCTCGACCTGACCATCTCACCCGGCGAGCGGGTCCTGCTGGCCGGGCCGTCCGGTTCGGGCAAGTCCACCCTGCTGCGGGCCATCGCCGGGCTGCTGCTGACCGCCGACTCGGGGGAGCTGGCCGGCACCGTCACAGTCGACGGCAGCGCGCCGGCGGCCGCGCGGGCCGGCGCCGTCGGTCTCGTCCTGCAGGACCCGGGGGCCGGTGTCGTCGCCTCGACCATCGAGCGTGACGTCGCCTTCGGCCTCGAGAACGTCTCGGTGCCGCGCGAGCAGATGCCCGACCGGGTCCGCACCGCGCTGGCCGAGGTGGGCCTGACGATGCCCGGCACGAGCTCGCCGGCGACCCTGAGCGGGGGCGAGTCCCAGCGGCTCGCCCTCGCCGGGGCGCTCGTCATGGAGCCGACCGTGCTGCTGCTCGACGAGCCCACGGCGATGCTCGACCCGCAGACCGCCGCGACGGTGCGCGAGGTCGTCGACCGGGTCGCGCGCCGGCACCACCTCACCGTGGTCGTCGTGGAGCACCGGCTCGAGGGGTGGCTCGACCAGGTCGACCGGCTGGTCGTGCTCGACGCCTCGGGTGCGGTCGTCGCCGACGGACCCCCGGCGCCGACGCTGCGGGAGCGCGGGGACGACCTTGCCGCCCAAGGGGTCTGGGTTCCCGGGGTGCCGGATCCCGAGCCGCTCGAGATCGCCCTGCCGCCGTCCGGGGGAGCGGCCGGGCTCGTCCCTGAGGGGGAGGCGGTGGTCAGCGCCGAGTCCGTCACGGTGCAGCACCGCAGCCGACGGCTGGGCGCGGCTTCGCGGGTTACCGTCGCGGTCCGGGACGAGAGCTTGCGGGTGGGGGCCGGGGAGACGGTCGCGCTCGTCGGGGCGAGCGGGGCGGGCAAGTCGTCGCTGCTGACCGCGGCGGGGGGGCTGGTCGCCCCGGCCTCGGGGCAGGTCGCGCTGGACGGACGGCTCGCCGCCGCGGCCCGGCGGACCGGGCGGGGGCCCGGCGCGGGGCCGGCGGAGGTGCACTCTCGATGGGGAGAAGGGCACTCTCGATCGGGACGGGTGCACTCTCGATCGGGACGGGTGCACTCTCGATGGGGAGAAGGGCACTCTCGATCGGGACGGGTGCACTCTCGATCGGGGAAAGGGCACTCTCGAACGCCAGAGATGCGCCCGGACCGCTGGCCCTCGAAGGTCCTCGCCCGGGCCGTCGCGTGGATCCCGCAGCGCGCCGCGACCACGATCGTCGCCCGGACCGTGCGCGACGAGGTCCTGACCACTCCCCGGGCGGTCGGCCTCGACCCGGCCGCCTCGGCCGATCGCGCCGACGCGCTGCTCGCGGCCCTCGGCCTGGCGCACCTGGCCGACGTCGACCCGCGGAACCTGTCCGGGGGCGAGCAGCGGCGGCTTGCCGTCGCGGCCGCGATCGCGCACGGTCCCGCCCTCGTGCTGGCCGACGAGCCCACCGTCGGCCAGGACCGCCTGACCTGGTCGGCCGTCATGGGCGTGCTGGCCACGGCCGAGCAGGAGGGCGCGGGGGTCCTCGTGACCACCCACGACACGGGTGTCACCGCCCGGGCCCGGCGCGTGGTCCGACTGGAGGCACCCGTCGCCTCCCCCGTCCCGGAACGCAGCGGCCCGGTGCGAGCAGGGGCGCCCGAGCAGGGGACGGCGGGCGAGCGGGACGCGGCGCCGGAGCAGCAGCCGGCTGAGCGGCATACCCTCATCTCCCGGGTCGGGCCGCTGGGGCTGCTGCTGGCCGCCCTCTCGGTCCTCGTGCTGCCCGCGCTGCTGCAGAGCTGGCGACAGGGCCTGGCGGTCCTCACCGTCCAGGTCGCGCTGGGTCTGCTCGGGCTGGCCGCCCCCGGGCCCGGGCGGTCCCCCACCGGGCGCGTCGCCGGCGTGCTGCGTCGGCTCGCCCCGGCGCTGCTCGCCGTCGTCGGCGTGGGGTGGTCGGCGTGGCTGCTCGGGGGCCGCGACGTCGAGGTTGCGGCCGGGGCGGCACTGCGGGTGACCTGCCTGGTCGTCCCGTCGGCCTTCGTGGTCGGCTACCTCGACCCGGAACGGCTCGGCGACCACCTCGCGCAGCGGCTGCACCTGCCGGCTCGCGCGGTCGTCGCGGCGACGGCCGCGCTGCAGCGTGTGCAGTCCTTCGACGTGTTGTGGGCCGAGCTGCTGACGACCCGCCGGGTGCGCGGCATCCGGGCCGATCACGGCCCGGTCGCGAGGCTGCGCGAGGTCGGCGCGGTGACCGTCGGGCTGCTCGTCGGGGCGCTCGGGCAGGCCGGCGTCCTCGCGCTCGCCATGGACGCCCGGGGGTTCGCGGGCGCGCACCGGCGCTCCTGGGCCGGCCCCGCACCGTGGCGGCTCGCCGACTCCCTGGCGGTGCTCGCCGGGCTCGTCGTCATCGGCGCGGCCGTCGCGGCCCGCTCGGTGTGGCCCGGCTGAGCGTCGGCTCAGCGCGCCGCGACCCGTGCCCGACGGTCGGCATTGCACAATGGCGACACCCCGACGGGAGGAGAGCGAGTGCGACCGACACGACCGGTACCGCCGACCCGCCGCAACGTCCGGGCGTGGCCGCGGGCCTCCGGTGCCGCCCTGCTCTGCCTTCCGCTGGTAGTCGGGCTCGGGGGCTGCGGACAGCCGACGAGCCCGGCCCCGAGCACCCCGACCACCGTCGACGTGCCGATCCAGCCGACGATCGCCCCCGTCGGCCCGGACGCGCTCGAGACGGCGCCGCCGGACCCCTCGGTCGCGGCTGGTGACAGCCTCTACGACGCGTCCGCTGCGCTGACTGGTGCGACCTGCACGGCGAAGGGCGGCTCGTGGAGCTTCTCGGGCCTGCTGACGAACGCGAACCAGACCCCCGAGACCTACACCGTGGGCATCAGCCTGCTGCGGGCCGCCGACCTCAGCCCGGTGTTCACCACGGAGGTCGTCGTCACGGTGCCGGCCGGCGCCAGCTCCCCGGTCGAGGCACAGGCCTTCCACCGCGCCCCCGCCAAGGGCCTGACCTGCCTGACCGGCGTCACCGTCAAGGAGCAGTGATGCGCCTCCTCCTCGTCCGGCACGGGCAGACGGCGGCCAACGTCGCGCGTCGGCTCGACACCGCGCGTCCCGGCTTCGACCTGACCGAGGTCGGGCGCGAGCAGGCGGTCGCGCTGGCCCACCGCCTCGAGCACGAGCGGCTCGACGCCATCTACGCGTCCGACCTCGTGCGCACCCAGCAGACCGCGGCACCCCTTGCGGCCACCCTCGGCCTCGGGGTCGTCGTGCTGCCCGGGCTGCGCGAGATCCAGGCCGGGGACTACGAGATGTCCACGGACTGGGGGCCCTACGTCGAAACGGTCGCGACCTGGCACGACGACCCGACCCGGGCGATACCCGGTGGGGACTCCGGGGTCGACTTCCTGACCCGCTACCGGAGGGCTATCCACCGCATCGCCGCGTCCGGGCACGAGCGCGCCGTCGCGGTCAGCCATGGCGCGGCGATCCGGGTCTGGTGCTCGTTCGCGCTGGACCTGCCGGCCGGCTTCCTCGACGGCCGCCGCATGGACAACACCCTCGTCGTCACGGTCGAGGGCGACCCCGACGCGGGCTGGCGGCTGCTCTCCTGGGGCGACGAGCCGGTCCCGCATGACCGCTGACCGGCGCAGCCCGGCCGGATGGCGGTGGCTCGGCGTCGGGGCGGCGGTCGGGCTGGCCGCCGCGTCGTGGGGCGCCGGCTCCCGGCCCACCCTGCACACCGCGGTCCTCTGGCCCGGCCTGCAGTGGTGGTCCCCGTCGGGCGGGTCGCCGGCCGCCGCCCTGGTCGCCGTCGTGGCGATGGCGGTGCTGGTCCTGGCGTGGTGGCGGCTGCGCCACGCGGAGGTGTCGCTGGGCTGGTGGTGGGCGACCGCGGGTGCGTGGTTCCTGCCGCTGGTCGCCTCCGTGCCCCTCTACAGTCGCGACCTCTACTCGTATGCCGCCCAGGGTGCCCTCTGGCATCAGGGGCTCTCGCCCTACGAGCACACGGTCCGCGAGCTCGACTCGCCCTGGCGGTTCTCGACCGCGCCGACCTGGCTCGACTCGACCGCGCCGTACGGGCCGGTGTTCCTGCTGGTCGCGCGGGGTGTGGCGGCCGGGTCCGGCGGGCACCTGTGGCTGGCCCTGCTGCTGCTGCGGCTGGTCGCCGTGCTCGGGGTCGTCGTCATGGCCTGGGCCGTCGCCGACCTGGCCGCACGGCTCGGGGTGATCTCGCCGGAGCGGGCGACCTGGCTCGGGGTGGCGACCCCGCTGGTCGGGGCGCACTTCGTCAGCGGCGGGCACAACGACGCGCTCATGGTCGCCGGGATGCTGCTGGCCCTGGCGCTGGCCCTGCGGCGGCGGCTCGTCTGGGCCGGCGTCGTGCTCGGGCTGGCCACGATGGTCAAGCTGACCGCGATCGTGGCGCTGCCCTTCGTCGTGCTGCTCGCGCAGCTGCCCGCCTCCTCGGGCGTGCGGTCCGAGGTGTTCCGCTGGCGGGACCGGGTGCGCGAGTACCTCGGACCGGCGGTGGTGGGGGTAGCCGCGACGGCGGTGACGGTCGTGGCCGTCACGTTCGGCACCGGCCTGGGCTGGTCGTGGCTGAACCCCGCGGCCACCTCGGGCAAGAACGAGCAGTGGACCTCGCTGCCGACCGGCCTGGGCATGGCGGTCGGCGCGGTAGGGCACGTCCTCGGCCACGACGACTGGCGCGACACCGGGATCGCGGTGCTGCGCACGGTCGGGCTCGGGGTGCTGGCGCTGCTGCTGGTCGTCATCTGGCTGCGGGCGCTGCGGTTCGCGACCGACCGGGCGCTGGTCGTGCGCGCCCTCGGTTGGGCCCTGCTGGCGGTCGTCGTGCTGGCGCCGGCGTTCCTGGGCTGGTACTTCCTCTGGGTGCTCCCGGTCCTGGCGGTGTCGGTGGCCGCGCGACCCGGTAGCGCCACGCGTGGGCGGACGCGCACCTGGCTCGCCGTCGCGGCGACGGTGCTCTGCTTCGCCCAGCTGCCCGACGGCTACAGCCTCGGCCTGACGACGACCGCGGTCGGCGTGCCGGTCGACCTCGTCGTCACGGTGCTGCTGGTCCGGGCGGGCTGGCGCTGGGCCCGCCGACCCCGATCGAGCGTGCCCTCCTCCTGATCCAGAGTGCACTACTCCTGATCGACCGTGCACTACTCCCCGTCGAGAGTGCCCTACTCCCCGTCGAGAGTGCAGTACTCCTGATCGACCGTGCACTCCTCCCCATCGAGCGTGCCCTACTCCCCATCGACCGTGCACTCCTCCCCATCGAGAGTGCAGCGCACCTCGACTCGAGAACGCCGGCACGATACCCGGCGAGTCGAGCACGGCGCCAACCGCGGCGTGCCGATCACTCGCCTCTTCTCGCCCTGGTCCGGGCCGAGCCCCTGAGCTCGGCGCTGGGTCTGGAACTGGTGACAACCCCCGGCATCGCGACCATCTCGGCCGGCGCCACGTTGGTCCGGGACCCCCAG
>NZ_JBDIAQ010000112.1:0-11628 GCF_039812505.1 Intrasporangium sp.
CTCGCCCGGGCCTCTTCGAAGCAGGTGGTGCGGGGTGGTGGCGCGCGGTCCTCGGGGTAACGAAGGGGGACGAGTCAGAACGCCGCGTGCGGCACCCCGATGCCCGGGTCGACCTGCGCCGGGCCGCTGCTCGAGGGCCGGATGTCGATGTCGAAGATCGACGTCGGCAGGTACACCGTCGAGCACGAGTTCGGGATGTCGACCACGCCCGACAGGCGGCCCTCGATCGGTGCGGCGCCGAGGATCATGTACCCCTGCTCCGGGGTGTAGCCGAACTTGGTCAGGTAGTCGATCGCGTGCAGGCAGGCGCGCTGGTAGGACAGGTGGCTGTCCAGGTAGCGCTGCTCACCGTCGAGGGTCACCGAGGTGCCCGAGAAGGCGAGCCACTCCGAGTACTGCGGGTTGGAGATGCCCGGCATGAACACCGCGTTCTCGAAGACCCCGTAGGCCTCCATCCCGCCCTTGATCAGGTCGACGTGCATGTCTATGAAGCCACCCATCTCGATGGCCCCGCAGAAGGTGATCTCGCCGTCGCCCTGCGAGAAGTGCAGGTCGCCGGCCGAGAGGTTGGCCCCGTCGACGAAGACCGGATAGAAGACCCGGGTGCCCTTGGTGAAGTTCTTGATGTCCTGGTTGCCGCCGTTCTCCCGGGGCGGCGCGGTGCGGGCGGCCTCGGCGGCCACCCGGTCGAAGTCGGCACCGGTCAGGGTGCCGAGGATGGCCATCTCCGGCTCGGGCGGCAGCGCCAGCGGCGGCACCCGGTCCGGGTCGGTCGCGATGAGCGCGGCCTCGCGGGTGTTCCACCGGGCCAGCAGCTCCGCGCTCGGGGCGGTGCCCATCAGGCCCGGGTGGACCATGCCCACGAACGAGACCCCGGGCACGTGCCGCGAGGTGGCCACCCCGCCGCGGAAGTCCCAGATGCACTTGTAGGCGTCGGGGAACTGGTCGGTCAGGAAGCTGCCGCCGTTGGCCTTGGCGAAGATGCCGGTGTAGCCCCAGCCCTGACCGGCCAGCGGGCCGCTGTCCTCCTGCGGGATCGGGCCGACGTCGAGGATGTCGACCACGAGCAGGTCGCCGGGCTGGGCGCCCTCGACCCGGATCGGCCCGGTGAGCGTGTGCACGCTCTTGAGCGGGGCGTGCAGGATGTCCAGCGCCGAGTCGTCGTTGACGATGGCGCCGTCGAACCACTCGCGGCAGTCGATGCGGAAGACGTCGCCCGGCTTGACCGTCACGTTCGGCGGGATGTCGGGGTGCCACCGGTTGTGGCCCACGAGCTGCTGGTCGGTGAACTTCCTGGTGGAGTCGAGCGGGAAGATGTTGGTCGGCATGGTCAGACTCCTTCTCGGGTGGATGTGGCGGGGGCGGTCGGGAGGGGCGGCCGTCTGGCGAGCCGGACCTTGGCCAGGACGAAGCCGGCGAGGCTCACCACGGCGATCAGCACGGCCATGACCGGGTTGGGCAGCACGGTCCACTGGCCGGTGAGCAGCAGGAAGGCGGGGATCGCGGCGGTCGTCCAGCCCTCGATCGCGGCGACCGCGCCGGTGTAGGCGGTGATCGCGACGTTCTCCCGGCCGAGCAGGTCGAAGAAGAGCCACCAGAGGTAGGCCCAGAGCAGCCAGATGACGCCGAACGCCCAGTCCTGGTAGCGCAGGACGTTGACGACGGCATAGCCGATGGCCGCGACGGCGACGAACAGGGAGAACCAGCCGAGCCCGGTCCCGTCGAAGCCCCACACCTCGTTCATCGCGACGTACAGGTAGGTGAAGCCGAACAGGTAGAGCCCGGAGGCGCCGAAGATCACGTCCTGGTTCCCGCCCGAGCTGATGATCAGGTAGGTCGGTGTGATCACCTGCAGGAAGCCGACGAAGACGTTGAGCGGCACGGCCCCGGCCCCCTTCACCCGGCCGAGCAGCGCCAAGCCGTTGATGAACAGGACGGCTCCGACGTAGAACAGACCGACGTTGCTCATGCGGGACCTCCATCGGGCCTGGGTCGCGCGCTGTGGCGCGCCGCGTCAGGGGGGTGGGAGCTTGGCGGTGCGGGGGTCGGCCGCTGGTCGGGGCCGACGTGCGCGGCCGCCGACAGGGTGGCCGACCACGGCCGGACGGTCGGCGGTGGCTGTGGTGGCGTCGAGCATTGCCCGGGCACGACCGTCGCCCAGGCGCAGCTGCGGAGCGGAGTAGACCCGGCGCGCGGCTCGGCCGCAGGCCGGACAGGGGGCCGTCGGCCCGACCTCACCCATCGGGACGGTCAGGGTCACGACGCCGTCCTGCTCGCAGCGGAACTCGTAGGTCGCCACGGTGACCTACCGGGGAGACCCTGTCATGCCGGGATGCTACCAACGGCCCTGGGGGGCAACAAGGGCGACGGCCGCGGCCTGCCGAGGCGGGCGGCATACTGCCGCACATGCCTCCAGAGGTGCCGTCCGCGGACGCCTGGGTGACCGGGTATGCCGCCGAGCTCGGGCTGGTCGTGCCGGCGCGGGAGCGTCCCCGCTGGGTCGACACGCCCTCGGGTGCCCGGCTCGCCGTGCTCGGCGGCGCCGTGGTCAAGCTGCACCGGCGACGCACCGGCCGGGAGGCGCTGGCGAACCGGCTTGCCGCCGTGGTGGATCCGAGCCTCGCCGGCCTGTTCGCCCCACCCCTCTCGCCCTCGGTGGCCCAGGCTCCCGACGGCTCGCTCGTGACCGCGTGGCCCGAGGTGCCGGTGCTCGACCCCGACTCGCCCGTCCCCTGGGCCGCTGCCGGCGAGCTGCTCGCCCGGCTGCACCGTGCCGCATCACCCCTCGTCCTCCCCACGCACGGAGGGACCGACCGGGTGGGCCGAGCGGTGCAGCGGGCGCGCCGGACGCCTGCCCGGGCCCACGCCGACACGACGATGCTGGCCCGGCTCGGCGAAGCCCTGGCCCGGGAGGCCACCCGGGCCGCCGACGGGCGGGAGCCCGCTGAGCGGCATACGACTTCGCGCGCCGTCGTCCACGGGGACTGGCACCTCGGGCAGCTGGGATGGTGGCGGGGCGGCTGGCGCCTGCTCGACGTCGACGACCTCGGTGTCGGCGACCCCGCCTGGGACCTCGGCCGACCGGCCGGGTTCTGGGCCGCGGGCCTGTTGGACGACGCGTCGTGGCGCACCTTCCTGGACGCCTACCGCGCCGCGGGTGGCCCGGCGGTGCCACGGGTCGGCGACCCGTGGCCGGGGCTCGACCTGCCGGCGCGCTGTGCCGTGTTCGTCGCGGCGGTGCGCTCGCTGCGCGGTGCGGCGCCCGACGAGGAGGGCCGCAGGCTTCTGCAGGCGTGTCGGCAGATGTGAGGATGGTGCCATGACCCAGCAGCCACCCCCCTTCCCGGGCCAGGACCGCACCGGAGCAGCCGGTTACCAGCCGCAGAACTTCGTCTGCCCCAAGTGCCAGGGCGCCATGCGCACCTACGACCGCAACGGCGTGCACGTGGAGCAGTGCGAGACCTGCCGCGGCCTGTTCCTCGACTTCGGGGAGTTCGAGCGGCTCAGCCAGCTGGAGAGCCGCTTCGTCGCCCAGCCGCCACCGACCCAGTACGGCGACCCGTACTGGGGCCAGCAGGGCGGACACCGCTACCGCAAGCGCGGCCTGTCCGGGCTGTTCTTCTCCAGCTGAGCCGGACGTCGCTCAGCGGGCGCCCGGCTTCACGTCGAGCACCACGTCGAACTCGAGCAGGTCCGTCGACGCCATGACGGTCGGTCCTTGCTCGCCCTTGTGCGCGGCGCGCGCCGACCCGTCGCGCCAGCCCGCGTAGGACTCCTCGTCGGCCCACTGGGTCACCACGAAGTAGCGCTGCTCTCCCTTGACGGGCCGCAGCAGCTGGAAGCCGAGGAAGCCGGGAGAGTCCTCCACGACGCCCGCCCGCCGCGAGAAGCGGCGCTCGAGCTCGTCGGCCCGGTCGGCGGGGACGGTGATGGCGTTGATCTTGACGATGGCCATGGCTTCGAGGGTATGCCGCTCACCTGCGCCCCGCTGCCCGGGCCCGGCGCGCGCCGGCCGGGTCCCAGGGGTGACCACCCTCGATCCGCTCGAAGATCAGGCTCGTCTCGGCGTGCGCCACCCCGGCCAGCGAGGTGAGGTGGTCCAGGACGAGGTCGCGCAGCGCGTCGGACGACGCGGCGCAGACGTGCACCAGGAAGTCGGTGTGCCCCGCGACGTGGTAGGCCGCCACCACCCCCGGCACCTCGCGGATCCGGGCCCGCACGGCGTCCATCGCCTCGCGGGCGTGGCCGGTGAACTGCAGCGCGATCATCGCCTCCATCGGGCGGCCGACCGAGGCGAGGTCGACGTCGGCATGGATGCCGCGCACCACCTGCGAGGCGAGCAGGGCCCGCACCCGCCCGGCGCACGTGGACTCGGGGATGCCGACCCGCCGGGCGATCTCCGCGTTGGACATCCGCCCGTCGTCGACCAGCAGCGCGAGGATGGCCACGTCGACGTCGTCGAGCGGGGGCGCGGGAGGCGCGGGGTAGGGGGGTCGTGGATTCCGCGGTGGGGCGGCTCGGCGATTGGACATGACAGCAGTATCCGCGACACAGCGGATCGAGTACAAGGAATCAACGGATTGATTGCCTTCACATCGCGGAATCGGTGACACTCTAGTCATGAACCGTGACACCGCTGCCGTCCACGCCGGCCGTGAGGACCTCACGTCGCTCGGCGCCCACGTCCCCCCGCTCGACGCCTCGAGCACCTACCCCCTGGCCTCCGTCGAGAGCGGCGGGGCCGCCTACGACCAGCTCGCCGGCGGCGGCCGACCCCGGCCCGGCGACTCGCTGGTCTACCAGCGCCTGTGGAACCCCAACGTGGCCCGCTTCGAGCGCGCCCTGGCCGACCTCGAGGGAGCCGAGGACGCCGTCGCCTTCGCGACCGGCATGGCCGCGGTGACCGCCTCGCTGCTCGCCGCGGTCGCGGCCGGCACCCCGCACGTCGTGGCGGTCCGGCCGGTCTACGGCGGCACCGACCACCTGCTGGCCACCGGCCTGCTCGGCACCCGGGTCACCTGGGCCACCGCCGAGACGGTGGCCGCGTCGATCGAGGCGGACACCGGGCTGGTGGTCATCGAGACCCCGGCCAACCCGTCCCTCGACCTGGTCGACATCGCCGCCGTCGCGGCGCAGGCCGGGAACGTCCCGGTCCTGGTCGACAACACCTTCGCCACGCCGGTCCTGCAGCAGCCGCTCACGCACGGCGCCGCGCTCAGCCTGCACTCCGCGACGAAGTTCATCGGTGGGCACGGCGACCTGATGGGCGGGGTCGTGGCGACCACGCACGCATGGGCCGAGCGGCTCCGCCAGGTGCGGGCCATCACCGGTGGGCTGCTCTCCCCCGCTTCGGCCCTCGGGCTGCACCGTGGCCTGCAGACGCTGCCGGTGCGGGTCCGCGCCCAGCAGCAGAGCGCGCACCGGATCGCCCAGTGGCTCTCCGACCGGCCCGAGGTCGCCCGCGTGCACTACCCCGGCCTGGCCGGCTGCGACCCCCAGCGCCTGGTCGGTCGCCAGATGTCCGGCCCCGGGTCGATCCTCGCGTTCACGCTGCGCGGCGGGCGTGCGGCCGCCGCCGCGGTGGCGGAGCACTGCCGTCTGGTCACCCACGCGGTCTCGCTCGGCGGGGTCGACAGCCTCATCCAGGAGGCCGCCGCCCTGACCCACCGCCCGGTCGCGGACGAGGCCAAGCCTGACGCCTCGCTGCTGCGCCTCTCGGTCGGTCTGGAGGACGTGGACGACCTCATCGCCGACCTGGCGCAGGCCTTCGACGCGACCCACCAGATGCCGGCGCAGCCCGGGACGCGGGAGCTCAGCCACCACTGAGCCCGGTCCCATCCGATGCGGCGCCCCACCGACTCGGTGAGGGCGCCGCATCGCTTCCCGTGCGTGGGTGCGTACGGCACGATGTCGTCATGACCGACCCCGAACCTGCCGTGGACCGCACTCGCCTGGCCGAGCTGTACGAACGCGAGCGGGACTCCTTCCGACAGGCGCGCCCGCGCTCGGCAGCGCTCGCCGAACAGTCCCGCCGGCACATGCCCGGCGGCGTGCCGATGAGCTGGATGGTCAAGTGGCCGGGCGACTTCCCGGTCTTCGTCGAGCGTGCCGGGGGCGCCCACTTCACCTGCGTCGACGGCATCGACCACGTCGACCTCTGCCTCGGCGACACCGGTGCGATGATGGGCCACTCCCCCGCCCCGACGGTGGCGGCGGTCACCGCCCAGCTGTCCCGCGGGATCACCACGATGCTGCCGACACAGGACGCGATCGCGGTGTCCGCCGGCCTGACCGAGCGGTTCGGGCTGCCCTTCTGGCAGTACACCCTGACCGCCACCGACGCCAACCGCCACGCCATCCGCTACGCCCGCCACCTGACCGGGCGCCGCAAGATCGTGGTTCACGACTACTGCTACCACGGGTCGGTCGACGAGGCCTTCGCCACCCTCGACGACGACGGCCTGACCGGCGACCGTCGCAACAACATCGGCCCGCCGGTGCCCACCTCGGACACGACCCGCGTCGTGGAGTTCAACGACGTGGAGGGGCTCGAGAAGGCCCTGGCCGAGGGAGACGTCGCGGCGATCCTGGTCGAGCCGGCGCTGACCAACATCGGCATCGTGCTGCCCGAGCCCGGCTACAACGAGGCGGTGCGCGACCTCGCGACCAGGCACGGCGTCATCCTGATCAACGACGAGACACACACCATCTGCGCCGGGCCCGGCGGCATCACGCGGCGCGACGACCTGCACCCCGACTTCCTGGTCATCGGCAAGTCGATCGGCGGCGGGGTCCCCTGCGGCACCTTCGGGTTCACCGCGGAGGTGGCCGACCGGATCGCCCGCTCGGTCGAGCTCGAGGACATCGACGTGGGCGGCATCGGCGGCACCCTGGCCGGCAACGGCCTGTCCATGGCCGCCATGCAGGCCACGCTCGAGCAGGTGATGACCCAGGCGGCGTTCGAGCACATGATCCCGCTCGCGGACGCGTGGGCCGACGGCGTCCAGGCGGCGATCGACGCGACCGGCGCCCCTTGGCACGTGACCCGGCTCGGCGCGCGGGCGGAGTACGCCTTCTCCCCCGAGCAGCCGCGCAACGGGCGTCTGGCGGCCGAGGCCGACGACTTCGCGCTGCAGCAGTACCTGCACCTCCATGCCCTGAACCGCGGCATCCTGCTCACCCCGTTCCACAACATGGCGCTCATGTCACCGGCGACCACTGCGGCCGACGTCGAGGCGCATACCCGGATGTTCGCGGCCTGCCTCGACGAGCTGTTCGGACGCGGCTGAGGTCCCCCGGCAGCCCCGGACGGGCGGTCACTCGGAGCGCGAGACGGTCCGCTCGATGGCGGCGAGGATCCGGCCGTAGTCGCGCCCCGGCTCACCACCGAGGACGGCCCCCCAGGCCGGCACCATCTCCGGTCCGTAGCGGTGACCGTAGCCGTAGGGCGGGTTGAGCCCGACGGCCATGTCGGTCGTCAGCTGCCAGAACGTCACGAACGGGATCCAGGTGACGTCAGGGTTGACGTCACGGCCGAGCGGCTCGCGCAGCCAGTCCGGCTCGGTGGTCAGCAGGGCCGGGTTCCACCAGACCACCGGATCGGACGGGTGCTGCAGGAACACGAAACGGGGTTGCTCCCAGATCCCGAGCGGGCGTCCGACGTAGTCGGTCCGCAGCCCGACGTTCTTGGTCGAGAAACGGATGTGCCGCCCGTTGTCGATGACCGGTGAGATCTGGGGGGAGCCCTGCGTCCGCTCCGCGTAGAGCTGCTCGGCGATCCCCGAGAAGCTCGGCGTGCCGCTCCAGACGCCGCCCTGGGCCCGCGCGAGCATGCCGGCGACGTTGCCGAAGGCGGCCAGCCCGCCGTAGGCGCCGAGCGACTCGCCGCCCACGACGAGGCGCGGACGGGAGGCTGCCGGCAGCGCCGACCACACGTCATACACCTTGTCGAACAGCACCGTGCCGGCCTGCCTGGGCGACTCGCGGTCGGTGAGCAGCTCGAGGGCGCTGGGCAGGTACGAGTACTGCATCGCGGCGATGGCGCAGTCACCGCCGGTGAGGTACTCGACCGACTGCGAGGACCAGTCGTTGACCCAGCCGTTGCCGGTCGTGGTGGCGACGAGCAGCACCTTCCGGTCGAAGGCGCCGGTGCGCTGCAGCTCGGCGACGACCCGGTCGGCGGTCTGGGCGATGGTCTCGCCGTCGTGCACCCCGGCGTAGGCCCGAATCGGCTGCTTCGCGGGGACACGCGTCGCGGCCGTGATCTGGGCCGGCGTCAGGGTCTGGGTGACGAAGACCTGGCCCTGGAAGCCGAGCGTGCCGTAGGGCTCGAGGGAGCCGGGTCCGCCGGAGACGAGCGGCGAGGTCGGGGCCGACTTGCCCTCGGGAGACTGCGCGTTGAGGTGGGCGGAGTAGCGCCCGAAGAGCTGGACGCCGCGCTGCATGACGATGTTGTCGGTGAACCAGGCGGCCACGAACAGCACCAGCACGACCGCCACGACCGTGGCCACCGCCGTGGGCAGCACCCGGGCGGCCCGGTGCTCGACGCCGAGGGTCAGGTGCCGGATGCCCCGACCGGCCGCGACGAGGGCCACCCAGACGACGGGGGTCAGCGCCAGTACCCCGACCCAGTCGAGCGGGGTGAGCGGTTGCAGGTGCACGCGGCTCGCGGTGACGGCCTGGGAGCGGATGTTCGCCACGACGGCCCAGACGAAACCGGCGGTCAGCAGCGCGACCCAGCCGACCCGCACCCAGTGGCCCTGCTCCTCGCCGACGACGATCTCGAGCCTGAGCAGCCGGCTGACCCCACGGCTCACCCAGGCGACGAGCACCCCGAGGCCGTAGCCGGCCGCACCGCAGATGCCGCAGACCAGGCCCTGGTAGAACCAGGTGCGGGGCAGCAGGCTCGGTGAGAGCGCCACCACCACGTAGACCGCGCCGAACAGCAGGCCGGTCCACGAGAGCCCGAACCGGTCGGCCACGGCCCGGGCGACCCGCACGACGTGCCGGGCCGTGACGACCGGCGCTCGCCGGATCTCCTCGGAGATCTCGGCGGGCCGCTCC
This sequence comes from Intrasporangium sp., assembly GCF_039812505.1. GTDB lineage: Bacteria > Actinomycetota > Actinomycetes > Actinomycetales > Dermatophilaceae > Intrasporangium_A. The sequence goes on from NZ_JBDIAQ010000112.1 coordinate 9,064, forward strand.
ATCCTGCGAGTACCGGGCAGGTCAGGCGAGGTCGAGGCCCGGGTAGAGCGGGAACCGGTCGAGCAGCTCGGCCGCCGCGGCGTGGGTGCGGTCGGCGACCCCGTCGGCCAGCACGTAGGACGCCTTCGAGGGCGCCCCCGCCTTGGTGGTGCCCGCCGAGGTCTGGGTCAGGACGTCGACGACGAGCCCGGCGACGCGGTCGAACTCGTCGGCGCCGAAGCCGCGGCTGGTCAGGGCCGGCGTGCCGAAGCGGATGCCGGAGGTGTACCACGCCCCGTTCGGGTCCTGCGGGATCGAGTTGCGGTTGGTGACGACGCCGGAATCGAGCAGCGCCGACTCGGCCTGTCGCCCGGTCAGGCCGAACGTCGACACGTCGAGCAGGACGATGTGGTTGTCGGTCCCGCCGGTGACGAGGCGGGCACCGCGGCTGAGGAAGCCCTCGGCGAGCGCCTTGGCGTTGTCGGCCACGTGCTGGGCGTAGGTCTGGAACTCCGGCTGCCGGGCCTCGGCGAGCGCGACGGCCTTGGCGGCCATGACGTGACCCAGCGGACCGCCCAGGACCATGGGGCAGCCACGGTCGACGTCGGCGGCATACTCCGGCTGGGCGAGCACCAGCCCGCCGCGGGGGCCGCGCAGCGACTTGTGGGTGGTCGTCGTGGTGACGTGCGCGAAGGGCACCGGGTCCTCGTCCCCGGTGAACACCTTGCCGGCCACCAGTCCGGCGAAGTGGGCCATGTCGACCATCAGGGTCGCCCCGACCTCGTCGGCGATCTCGCGCATCTTGGCGAAGTTGATCCGGCGCGGGTAGGCCGAGTAGCCGGCCACGATGACCAGCGGCCGGAAGTCACGCGCCTTCGCGGCGAGTGCGTCGTAGTCGAGCAGGCCGGTCTGCGGGTCGGTGCCGTACTGCTGCTGGTGGAACATCTTGCCGCTGATGTTGGGCCGGAAACCGTGGGTCAGGTGACCGCCGGCGTCCAGCGACATGCCGAGCAGGCGCTGGTTGCCCAGCTCGTGCCGCAGCGCCTCCCAGTCGGTCTCGGAGAGCTCGTTGACGTTCTTGGCCCCCAGTCGCGCCAGCCCCGGCGTCTCGACGTGGTGGGCCAGGATCGCCCAGTAGGCGACGAGGTTGGCGTCGATGCCGGAGTGCGGCTGGGCGTAGGCGTAGGGAGCGCCGAACAGCTCGCGGGCATGCTCGGCGGCGAGCGCCTCGACGGTGTCGATGTTCTGGCAGCCCGCGTAGAAGCGGTGCCCGACCGTCCCCTCCGCGTACTTGTCGCTCAGCCAGGTGCCCATCGTCAGGAGGGTCGCCGGGGAGGCGTAGTTCTCCGAGGCGATGAGCTTGAGTGAGGCGCGCTGGTCGCGCAGCTCGGCGCGGACCGCGTCGGCGACGCGCGGCTCGACCTTGGCGACGATCTCGAGGATCTGCTGGTAGGTGCTGGAGAGAAGGGCGTCCGACATGACCGACAGCCTAGTGACCCGCGCTGCCACCGGGCCCGGCGTGTCGCCACGAAGGTATGCCGCCCAGCTGCGTCCCAGCCGGCCGCATCCGTCCGGGCGCCCGACCCGTAGGCTCGTATGCATGGGCCAGGAGCAGGGCCGAGGGCACCGGCGCGGGAACGAGCCCGGGCACGACCGGGGAGATCGGCATCCGCACGAGCACGGCCATGGGCACGGGCACACGCACGGGGTGGGCGCCGGTGCGGACCGGCGCTACCTGTGGGCGGCGCTGCTCCTGCTGCTGGCCTTCATGCTCGGCGAGGTCGTGGCGGCCGTCGTCTCCGGCTCGCTGGCCCTGCTGTCCGACGCCGGCCACATGCTCTCCGACGTCGGCGCGATCGCCGCGGCGTTGTGGGCGCTGCACCTGGCCGCGCGGCCGGCGCAGGGCAAGTGGACCTTCGGCTGGAAGCGGGCCGAGATCGTCTCCGCCGCGGGCAACGGGATAACTCTGCTCGTCGTGTCCGCGATCATCGCGGTCGAGGCGATCCGCCGGCTCGTCTCACCTCCCGAGGTCGAGGGCGGGATCGTGCTGGCCGTGGCCCTGGTCGGCGTCGTCGTCAACATCGCCGCCGCGTGGGTCCTCGCTCGGGCGAACCGGTCGAGCCTCAACATCGAGGGCGCCTACCAGCACATCCTGACCGACCTGTACGGGTTCATCGGGACCGTCGTGGCCGGGGTGGTCATCCTGGTGACCGGGTGGACCCGCGCCGACCCGATCGCCTCGCTCGTCGTCGTGGTGCTGATGCTGCGGGCGGCCCACGCCCTGCTGCGGGACAGCGGCCGGGTCCTGCTCGAGGCGGCACCCGAGGACATGGACCTGAGCGAGGTGCGCCGCCACCTGCTCGAACCGGAGCACGTGATCGACGTGCACGACCTGCACGTGTGGACGGTGACCAGCGGCCTGCCGACGCTGTCGTGCCATGTCGTGCTGACCGACTCGTGCTTCCGCGACGGGCACGCGCCGGCCCTGCTGGACGACCTGCAGGCGTGTCTGCACGGGCATTTCGACGTCGAGCACTCGACGTTCCAGCTCGAGCCGGCCGAGCACGCCCAGCACGAGACGGGCAC
>NZ_JBDIAQ010000113.1:0-11541 GCF_039812505.1 Intrasporangium sp.
GTGGTCGGATTGTGCGTGGTCGGGTGGCCGGGTGGGCTCGCACTTTCGGGCCGTGGTCGGATTGTGCGTGGTCGGGTTGTCGGTGGTCGGGCGGCCGGCGCGGCACAGCGTCACTCGGCCAGGCCGAGCCCCCGGGCGAGCTGCTCCGCCCACGCGTCGACGACGCGCCCGCGCCGCCGCGAGTCGTCGGTCAGGACGGCGGCCAGCGCCAGACCGCGGACCATGTCCAGCGTCGCCTGCACGAGGGTGCGCACGTGGGGGTCGGAGTCGTCCACCCCGAGCAGCCGGACCGTCATCTCGTGGACGCCGCCGCCGAACCTGCGCTCCAGGGGGACGATCCGCTGTCGCAGCGTCTCGTCGGCCGCCGCCGCCGTCCACACCTGCAGTGCAGCCTCGAAGAGCGGTCCGAGGTAGACCTCGACGATGGTGTGCAGCACGTGGGCGACCCGCTCCGCGCCGGTGAGGTCGGGCACGGTCATGGCCTCGACGAGCTCGGACCGCCTCTCGAACATGTGGTCCAGGGCCGCGACGATGAGGTCCTCGCGGGTCGGGAAGTGGTGTTGCAGGGCGCCCCGGCTCGTGCCCGCGTCCGCGGCGATGACCGCGACCGACGAGGCCTCCCAGCCGCGAGAGGCCAGCGACTCGACGGCGGCCTCGAGGATCCGCAGCCGGGTCGCACGGCTGCGGTCCTGCTTGGGCTCTGTGACCGTGCTCATCTGGTGATCGGGGAGGTATGGCGGGGGGCCGGCTCAGCTCGTCCAGCGGGGCGGGCGGCGCTGGAGGAAGGCCGCCATCCCCTCGCGGGCCTCCTCGCTCGCGAACAGCCGGGAGGACTGTTCGGCCAGCCGCTCGCGGTCGGCCGCGAACGTCTCGAGCAGGTGGTGGTTGAGCAGGGCCTTGGACTCTCGCAGGCCCTGCGGCGAGCAGGCCGCGAACGAGGCGACGAACTCGGCGACGGCGGCATCCACCTCGTCCGAGCGATCGACGGCACGGGAGACCAGTCCGATCTGCAGGGCGCGCGCGGCGTCGAACTTGTCGCCGGTCAGGAAGGACTCCGTGGCGGCCCGGCTGGTCAGGCGGGGCACCACGGTCAGGGAGATGACCGATGGGGCCAGGCCGAGCCGCGACTCGGTCAGCGCGAAGGTCGACCCGGGCCCGGCGACGACCACGTCGCAGGCCGCCACGAGCCCCATCCCGCCGGCGCGTACGTGCCCGTCGATGCGCCCGACGACCGGCTTGTCCAGCGCGACGATCGCCCGGAGCAGGTCGATGAGCTGGTCGGCCCGGGCCCGGGCCGGGTCGCCGACCGGCCCGCTGGAGGCCTCGGTGAGGTCGGCCCCGGCGCAGAAGGTGCCGCCCGTGTGGGTCAGCACGACGGTGCGCACGCCGGGGTCGGCCTCCGCCGCGGCCAGTGCGGCCCGCAGCTCGCGCACCAGCTGGTCCGACAGGGCGTTCCGGTTGTGCGGCGAGTCGAGGGCGATCCGGGCCACACCCCCCGAGGTCTCGACCGCTACTCGTGGGCCGGTGGGCTGCTCGGTCATGGCGTGGTGTCCTCCGTCGTCTGGTCGGGGTCGGTCTCGGTCGGCGCGGCGTCGACCACCGCGAGGGTGGTGCCCTGGTCCACCTGCTGGCCCACCACCACTGACAGGTGGGTCACGACCCCGGCCGTGGGGGCGGCCACCAGGTGCTCCATCTTCATCGCCTCGAGCCACAGTAGTGGCTGGCCGACCGCGACCCGGGTGCCGGCAGCCGCGGCCACCCGCACGACCGTCCCGGGCATCGGTGCGAGCAGGGTGCCCGTCGGCACCCGCGTCGACGGGTCGGTGAAACGGGGTACCCCCTGCAACGTGATGCTCCCTTCGGCGCCCTGGACCACCACGGAGGAGACGTCGCCGGAGGCGAAGCGACCCACCGTGTACCGGCGCCGGATCCCGTCGACCTCCAGGACGACCCGGTCCGGCTCGGCGACCAGCAGGGCGACGGAGCCGGTGCCGGCGGGCAGCCGCTCGAGCTCGAGGCCCCGACGGGTGTGCCGGTAGCCGACCACGAGCTCGTCCGCCCGAACCGTGTAGCCCCGCCGCTGGAAGCCCCCGGGCACGTTGCGGAACCCGCTCGGGATCCCTTGCAGGACAGCCGCGTCGGCACGATCGAGGGCAGCATCGGCCAACGCCGCGACGAGGGCACCCAGCGTCGGCTCCAGGGCCGCCGCGCTCGCCAGCCCGGCCGGGTCGTGCTGCGTGTAGAACCTGGTGTCCGCAGCGCCGGACAGGTAGTCGGAGTGCAGCAGGCTCGCGACGAGCAGGTCACGGTTGGTCGTCGGGCCGTGGATGCGGGCCCGCCGCAGCGCGCCCGCGAGCTCGCGGGCGGCCTCGTCCCGGGTCGGTGCCCGGGAGATGACCTTGGCGAGCATCGGGTCGTAGGCGACACCCACGACGCTGCCGTCGCGCACCCCCGAGTCGAGCCGGATCCCATGCTCCTCGGGGATCGCGAACGACGTCGTGGCGTCCGGCAGCTCGAGCAGGTGCAGGGTGCCGCTCTGGGGCTGCCAGTCGTGGGCCGGGTCCTCGGCGTAGAGCCGGGCCTCGATGGAGTGGCCGGTCATCGTCGGCTCGGCGCCGTGCAGGGCCAGCCCCGCCGCCATGTCGAGCTGCAGGCCGACGAGGTCGAGCCCGGTGACCGACTCGGTGACGGGGTGCTCGACCTGCAGCCGGGTGTTCATCTCGAGGAACCAGAAACGGCCCCGGTCGTCGGCGAGGAACTCGACGGTCCCGGCCCCGCGGTAGTCCACGGCAGCCGCGGCGTTGCGCGCGGCGGTGAGGAGCCGCGCGCGCAGATCCCCTCCGAGGTGCTCGACCAGGGGAGAGGGCGCCTCCTCGATCACCTTCTGGTGGCGGCGTTGCAGCGAGCACTCTCGCTCCCCGAGGGCCCAGACCGTGCCGTGCGCGTCGCCCATGACCTGGACCTCGATGTGGTGACCTGCCTCGAGGTAGCGCTCGCAGAAGACCATGGGGTCACCGAACGACGCGGCCGCCTCACGTGAGGCGCTCCCGACCGCGGCACCGACCTCGTCAAGCGTGCGCACGATCCGCATCCCGCGACCACCGCCGCCCGCCGAGGCCTTGACCAGGACCGGCAGGTGGGCCGCGCTGATGCCGGCCGGGTCGAGGCGGTCGAGCACCGGGACGCCGGCCTCGGCCATCAGCTGTTTCGACTCGACCTTGGATCCCATCAGCCGGATCGCGCGGGGCTCCGGACCGATCCAGATGAGCCCGGCCGCTTGCACGGCTGCCGCGAACTCGGCGTTCTCGGACAGGAAGCCGTAGCCGGGGTGGATCGCGTCGGCCCCGGCCCGGTGGGCCGCCGCGATGACGAGGTCACCGCGCAGGTAGGTCTCGGCCGGCGTGGTGCCCGCCAGCCGGACCGCGGCGTCGGCGTCGTCCACGTGCGGGCTGTCGGTGTCCGCGTCGGAGTAGACCGCGACCGTGGCGATGCCCCGCCGGCGGCAGGTGGCGAAGACCCGGCGGGCGATCTCGCCGCGGTTGGCGACCAGCACGCTGGTGATCGTCCGACCAGGGGTGGGTGGGTCCGGTGTCGTCACGAGTGCCTCACATCCGGAAGACCCCGAACGAGGTCGCGCCCTCGACCGGTGCGTTGTGGATCGCGGACAGGGCGATGCCGAGCACCGACCGGGTGTCGCGCGGGTCGATGATCCCGTCGTCGTAGACCAGGCCGGACAGCACCAGCGGCAGCGCCTCGGCGGTGATCTGCTGCTCGATCGCGGCGCGCACCGCGAGCGCGCCCCCCTCGTCGAACGGGTTGCCCTGGGCGAGCGCCGAGGCCTTCGACACCGAGTAGGTGACCTCGGCGAGCTGCTGCGCGCCCATCACCGAGCTGCGGGCGCTCGGCCAGGCGAAGACGAACCGCGGCTCGTAGGCCCGGCCGCACATGCCGTAGTGCCCGGCGCCGTACGAGTTGCCGAGCAGGACCGAGATGTGCGGGACCGTCGAGTTGGACACGGCGTTGATCATCATCGCGCCGTGCTTGATGATGCCGCCCTGCTCGTACTCCTTGCCGACCATGTAGCCGGTCGTGTTGTGCAGGAACAGCAGGGGGGTGTCGGTCTGGTTGGCGAGCTGGATGAACTGGGCCGCCTTCTGCGACTCCTGGCTGAACAGCACGCCTCGGGCGTTGGCCAGGATCCCGATCGGGAAGCCGTGCAGCTGCGCCCACCCGGTGACGAGCGAGGTGCCGTAGAGCGGTTTGAACTCGTCGAAGTCCGAGTCGTCGACGATCCGGGCGATGACCTCGCGCGGGTCGAACGGGTTCTTCAGGTCGGGGGGCACGATGCCGAGCAGGTCCTCGGCGGCATACCGCGGCGGTTCGGGAGTCGTGGTCACGGGCCCGGACGCCTTGCGCCGGTTCAGCCGCGCGACGATGCGCCGCCCGATCCGGATCGCGTCCTGCTCGTCGAGCGCGTAGTAGTCGGCGAGCCCGGAGGTTCGGGCGTGCATGGCGGCGCCGCCGAGCGACTCGTCGTCGGACTCCTCCCCGGTCGCGGCCCTGACGAGCGGGGGCCCGCCGAGGAAGACCTTGGAGCGCTCCTCGATCATCACGACGTGGTCGCTCATCCCCGGCAGGTAGGCCCCGCCCGCGGTGGAGTTGCCGAAGACGAGCGCGACCGTCGGGATCCCCGCGGCGGACAGCCGTGTGAGGTTGCGGAAGATCGCGCCGCCGGGGATGAAGATCTCCTTCTGAGTCGGCAGGTCCGCGCCGCCGGACTCGACGAGGCTGATGACGGGAAGCCTGTTCTGGCGGGCGATCTCGTGCATCCGCAGGGTCTTCTTCACCGATGCGGGGTTGCTCGCGCCGCCCTTGACCGTCGGGTCGTTGGCGACGAGCAGGCACTCGACCCCCTCGACGACCCCGATGCCCGCGACCACGCTGCCACCCACGGTGAAGCGGCTGCCGTAGCCGGCGAACGGCGCGAGCTCGAGGAACGGCGCGTCGCGGTCGAGGAGCAGCTCGATCCGCTCGCGGGCGGTGAGCTTGCCGCGGCTGCGGTGCCGCGCGACGGCACGCTCACCACCGCCGGCGATAGCGAGCGCGAGCTGCGCGTCGATCTCGGCGAGCTGCGCGGTCATCGCCGCTGCGTTGGCCCGCGCCTCGTCGCTCGTCGGGTCGATCGCGCTGCGCAGGATGGTCATGGGTGCTCCACCTCCGTGGCGGCGGGAAGGAACCGGGCGGGCAGCCCGACGTGCCGCGCCCTCAGCCACTCGCCGAGGGCCTTGGCCTGCGGGTCGAAGCGAGCGGCATACGCGACCCCTTCGCCAAGGAGCCCCTCGATGACGAAGTTGAGCGCGCGAAGCCGCGGGAGCCGGGTGCGCGTGACGGTCAGCGCGCGCGTCTCGGGGAGCAGCTCCCGCAGCCGGTCGACGGTGAGGAACTCGTCCAGCCAGGCGAACTCGTCGTCCGAGCGCACCCACACGCCGACGTTGGCGTTGCCGCCCTTGTCACCGGAGCGGGCACCGACGATCGTCCCGAGGGGAGCGCTCACGACGGGTTCGTATGCCGCTGAGCCGGGTTCGTGAGGAACGCTCGTCGCGCGCGTGGACAAGTCGTCCGACAGCGGCTCGAGGAGCCTTGTCACCGAAGGCGGTTCGATGGCGACGCGTTCGCCGCCCGGGAGCGTGACGGTGTGGGCGGGCACCTCCTGCCGCACGTAGGCGGGCCGGTAGACGCCGTAGGCGGAGCCGCCGCCGGGTGGGCTGGTGAGGAAACAGCCCGGATAGCTGGCGAGGGCGATCTCGACGGCGGCGCCCGAGAAGGCTCGGCCGACCTTGCGCTCGTCGGGATCGCGGGCCGTCACGGTGAGGGTCGCGGCGGCACGCGCCTGGGTGTCGGGGTCCTCGTGGTCGGTGCGGGCCAGGGTCCAGGTGAGCTGGGCGGGCCGAACCGGGAGCGCCGCCTCGACCTGTCGCCGGGCGAGCTCGGCCTTCGCCTCGATGTCGAGACCGGTGAGCACGAAGGTCAGCTCGCCCCGGTAGCCGCCGACGCTCGTGCACGACACCTTGAGATCGGGGGGTGGAGGCTCGCCGCGAACGCCGGCGAGCAGGACCCGGTCGGGACCTTGTTGCTCGAGGGTGACCGAGTCGAGGCGCAGCACCGCGTCGGGCCCGGCGTAGCGGGCGTCCTGCACCTCGTAGAGCAGCTGCGAGACGACGGTGTCGATGGTCACCGCGCCGCCGGTGCCGGGGTGCTTCGTGACGACGGAGGAGCCGTCCCGGCGGATCTCGGCGATGGGGAAGCCGGGCCTGGTCAGGTTGGGTATCTCGCGGAAGAAGGCCAGGTTGCCGCCGGTCGCCTGGGTGCCGCACTCGATGACGTGCCCGGCCGCCATGGCACCGGCGATGGCGTCGAACTCCGTGCGCCCCCAGTCGAACCGGGCGATCGCTGGTCCGACGACCACGGAGGCGTCGGTGACCCTGCCGGTGATCACAACGTCGGTGCCGGCCCGGCAGGCGGCGGCGACGCCGAAGCCGCCGAGGTAGGCGTTGGCCGCCAGCGGTGTGCCCAGGCCGAGCTCGGCGGCCCGGTCGGTGAGGTCGTCGCCGTCGACGACGGCGACCGAGACGTCGAGCCCCAGGCGGCCGGCAAGGTGGTGGACAGCAGCGGCGCAGCCGTGCGGGTTCAGGCCGCCCGCGTTGGTGACGATGCGCACGCCCTTGTCCTGGGCCAGGCCGAGGCAGTCCTCGAGCTGGCGCAGGAACGTGCGGACGTAGCCGAGCCCCTGGTCCCGCGCCCGGTCGCGGCCGAGGATGAGCATGGTCAGCTCCGCGAGGTAGTCCCCGGTCAGGACGTCGAGCCGGCCGCCCTCCAGCATCTCGCGCATCGCCGAGAGCCGGTCGCCGTAGAACCCGGAGCAGTTGCCGACGCGCAGGACCCCGGCGTCCCCCGGCTGACGGCTCATGTCGGTCATGACATCGCAGCGTGGCACACCCGACCCAAAACAAGCAAGCCTGCTTGTTTTGGGCAGGTGCACGGTCCACCTTCTGACCATGCGCCTCACCGACGACCACGCGGTCTTTCGCCGGGGCATCCGGCACTTCGTCGACACCGTGGTCAACCCGCGTGCGGACGGCTGGGAGCGGGACGGGGCCTTTCCCGCGCACGAGGTCTTTCCCGAGGCAGCCGCGGTCGGGCTGCTCGGCATCGAGTACGACCCCGCCTACGGCGGGCTCGGCGCCGAGCAGCTGCCGGCCCGCGTCACCGAGTACGCGAGGTCGCGGCTGGGCGGCTTCCAGGTCCCGAAGGTCGTCCGGGTCGTGGTCGCCCTGCCCAAGACCGCGACCGGCAAGATCCAGAAGTTCGAGGTCCGGGCCCGGGCTCGCGAGGGCTGGGCACCGGACCTCGAACGACGCGGGTTACGGCCCGACCCGGATGAGCTTCTTGTTGACGAACTCGTCGGCGGCCAGCAGCCCCATCTCGCGCGAGGTGCCGCTGCGCTTGACGCCGCCGAAGGGCAGCCCGGGCTCGTCGGCCTGCACGATGTTGACGTAGACCATGCCGGCATCGATCTTGTCCGCGATGCGGGCCGCCTGCTCCGTGTCGGTGGTGAACACGTACGACCCGAGCCCGAACGGCGTGTCGTTCGCGAGCGCGACGGCCTCGTTCTCGCCGGACACCTTGTAGACGACGCCGACCGGGCCGAAGAACTCCTCGCGGTAGGCGTCCATGTCCTTGGTGACACCGGTCAGCACGGTGCTCTCGAAGAACGCACCGTCACGCTTGCCGCCGGCCACCAGCGTCGCACCCTGCGCAACCGCCCGCTGCACCTGCTCGTCGAGCCGCTCGGCCGCGGCCAGCGACGACAACGGCCCGAGGCGGGTGCCCTCGGCGAACGGGTCCCCGGTCCGGGCCGCGGTCATGCCCGCGGTGAACTTCGCCAGGAACTCGTCGTACAGGTCCTCGGACACGATGAAGCGCTTGGCGGCGTTGCACGCCTGCCCGGTGTTGTCCAGCCGCGCGTTCACGGCGGACTCCACCGCGGCGTCCAGGTCGTCGGTGGACAGCAGGATGAACGGGTCGGACCCGCCGAGCTCGAGCGCGACCTTCTTCAGGTTGCGGCCGGCGATCTCGGCGACCGCCGCGCCGGCGCGTTCCGAGCCGGTGACCGACACGCCCTGGACGCGCGGGTCGGCCACGACGACGGCCGCCTGGTCGTTCGTCAGGCGCAGCCCGACGTACGCGCCGTCGGGGATCCCGGCATCCCGGTAGATCTTCTCGATGGCCGCGGCCGACTCGGGGCACTGGGGTGCGTGCTTGAGCAGGATGGTGTTGCCGATGACGAGGTTGGGCGCGGCGAACCGGGCCACCTGGTAGTACGGGTAGTTCCACGGCATGATGCCCAGCAGCACGCCGAGCGGCGAGCGGCGGATCACCGCCGTGCCCTCGCCGAGGATGTCGACCGGCTGGTCGCCGGTGATCTTGTCGGCGTGGTCCGCGTAGTACTCGGTGATGTCGGCGGCGAAGTCGACCTCGCCCTCGGCATCCGCCAGGGGCTTGCCCATCTCGCGTGCGATGATCGCGGCCAGCTCGTCCCGGCGCTCGCGGTGCAGCTGCGCGACACGGCGCACGATCTCCGCGCGTTCCGCGACCGGCTTGCCACGCCAGTCCTGGAAGGCCGCGTGCGCGGCGGCGAGGGCGTCCTGCACCTCGGCGTCGGTGTTGGTCGGGTAGCTGGCGAGGGTCTCGCCGGTAGCAGGGTTAACGACTGTGTAGTCGGTCACTTGGAGCCTCCATTTCGACGTGGCCGCAGTCTCGCTCATCCGCTCCGACGAACGCAACACGCGCCCCGCGGCACGAACGGCGCGTACGGTCCCCGGCGGACCGCCGAGCGTCGGAGGGGTGCGGCGGGCGAGTCAGGCCGAGGTGCGTCCGACCTCGACCCGCCAGAGCTCGGGCCCCTGCTCGAGCGGGGTCCAGCTGACCTGCCCGGCCCGCTCGGCGTTGAGCATGTACTTCAACGGCGTCGGGTCGTGGTCGGCCACGAGGATGAACCGGTCCCCTGCGGCCAGCCCGTCGAAGGCCGTGTTCGTCAGGTCGGCGCAGCTGGCGCGGCCGCCCTCTCGCGTGTCGACGACCGGCGTGCTCATGCTTCCTCCCGGGGAGTGGGTCACCAGATGAACGGAATGGGTCACAGATAAACACGGGAACTTCCGTGTGAAAAGAGCCTACCCTCCTGCCGGCCCGCCCGGCTCCGCCGCCGGCTCGGTCACCGGGCTCCAGGGCAGCAGGTCGGCCAGCACCATGCTGCTGCTGGGCCGGCCGTAGCGGGCGAGCCGGTCGATCAGCCCCTCGAAGGCCGACATGGACTCGGTCGCGACGACCAGGACCGAGCAGCCCTGGCCGGTCACCCGGTACAGCTCACGCACCTCCGGCCAGGCGCTCACCTCGGGGTCGCGCAGCAGGCAGGTCGGCCCGTAGCAGTCCATGACGACGACGGCACGCACCGGACGGCCGGTCCGCTCGAGGTCGACGTGCGCGTGGTAGCCGGTGATCACCCCGGACTCCTCGAGCCGTCGGACGCGTTCGGCGACGGCGGGCGCCGAGAGCCGCACCCGGCGCGACAGCTCGTTGTAGGAGAGCCGCCCGTCCGTCTGCAGCTCCGCCACGATGTGCCAGTCGACCCGGTCCACTTGCTGCCCACCTGTCGATCACGAAGTCAGGACCCTGAAGCGGCCATGATCGCAAGGTCACCCCGACGAAACGGCACGCAGCGCCCCTTCCGGGCCCGGCGGCATCCGGACACAGTGATGGTATGCCTGACAACCGCGCCGACGCCCCCTTCCGCACCATCATCGAGCCGTTCCGGATCCACTCCGTCGAACCGCTGCGCATGACCACCCGCGCCGAGCGCGGCGAGCACCTGCGGGAGGCGTCGTACAACCTGTTCCAGCTGCGCGCCGAGCACGTCCTGATCGACCTGCTCACCGACTCGGGGACCGGTGCGATGAGCCGGGACCAGTGGGCCGCCATCCAGCACGGCGACGAGTCCTACGCCGGATCGCCCTCGTGGTTCGTCTTCGTCGACGCGGTGCGCGAGCTGTTCCCGTACGAGCATGTCATCCCCGTCCACCAAGGGCGGGCCGCCGAACGGATCCTCTTCTCCGCGCTGGGCGGTCCGGGCAGGATCGTGCCGAGCAACACCCACTTCGACACGACCCGGGCCAACGTCGAGGCGACCGGGGCCACCGCGGTCGACCTCGTCGTCGCCGAGGGTCACGACCCCGTCTCGGAGCACCCGTTCAAGGGCAACGTCGACCTCGACGCGCTCGAGGCCCTGCTCGCCGCGCACGCCGACGACGTGCCGTGCGTCATGGTGACGGTGACCAACAACAGCGGCGGGGGCCAACCGGTCTCGCTGGAGAACCTGCGCGGAGTGCGCAAGATCTGCGAGCACTACGGCAAGCCGCTCTTCCTCGACGCCTGCCGGTTCGCCGAGAACGCCTGGTTCATCCGGGAGCGCGAGGCCGGGCAGGGGGAGCGCGACGTCGCCGACATCGTGCGCGAGATGGCCGCCCTGGCCGATGGCATGACGATGAGCGCGAAGAAGGACCCGATGGGCAACATCGGCGGCTGGCTGGCGATGAACGACGACGAGCTGGCCCGGGTCTGCCGCACCCAGCTGATACTGACCGAGGGCTTCCCCACCTACGGCGGGCTGGCCGGCCGCGACCTGGAGGCGCTGGCACAGGGGCTCAAGGAGGTCGTCCAGCACGACTACCTGCGCTACCGGATCCGCTCGACCGCCTACCTCGGCGACGCTCTGCACGAGCGGGGCATCCCGGTGCTGCGTCCGATCGGCGGACACGCGGTCTACCTCGACGCGCGCCGGCTGGCGCCGCACCTCGAGCCGCTGCAGTACCCGGGCCAGTCGGTGGCCGTCGCGCTCTACGAGGCCGGTGGGATCCGGTCGTGCGAGATCGGGTCGGTGATGTTCGGCCGCCATCCGGACGGGTCCGAGGTGCCGGCCGCGATGGAGCTGGTCCGGCTCGCAATCCCGCGCCGGACCTACACCCAGAGCCACATCGACTACGTCATCGAGGTGTGCGAGCGCGTCGCGGAGAACGCAGCCGCGCTGCCCGGCTACCGCATCACGGACGAGCCGCCGGCGCTGCGGCACTTCACGGCCGGGTTCGCGCCGATCGCCTGACCCGCTGCAGACGAAAGGGTATGCCGCCCAGCTCGGCTGGGCGGCATACCCTTTCGGTTCGGTCCTGGTGCCGTCAGGACGAGAAGGGACTCAGGCCGCGGGACGCCCGATGCGCACCCGCCACACCTCGGGACCCTGCTCGAGGTAGTCCCAGGTGAACTGACCCTTGTACTCGGCGTCGAACTGGTAGAAGAGCGGCTTCGGGTCGTGGTCGTTGACCAGCTCGAAGCCGGTGCCTGCCTCGAGCGCCTGGTAGGTGCCGAGGATCAGGTCGTGGCGGCGGGCCGGCGGCTCGCTGCGGACGTCGAGCTCGGGGTCTGCACTCATGG
>NZ_JBDIAQ010000114.1:0-11414 GCF_039812505.1 Intrasporangium sp.
GTCGCGAAGAACCACAGGCACGCCGGGATCCCGGTGCTTCGGAACAGCTGGCTCGGCAGCGCGACCATGCACGACACGAGGTCCGCCTCGACGATCTGGGCGCGGATCTCGCCCTCCCCGCCCGAGGTCGTCGACATCGACCCATTCGCCATGACCACACCAGCCGACCCGCCGGGCGCGAGCTTGCTCAGGATGTGCTGGATCCACGCGTAGTTCGCGTTCCCGGCCGGGGGCACGCCATACCGCCAACGGGGGTCGTCCTGGTTGCGGTGCCAGTCCTTGATGTTGAACGGCGGGTTGGCCAGCACGTAGTCGGCCTGCATGTCCGCATGCATGTCGCGGGCGAACGTGTCTCCCCAGACCGGGCCGAGGTTGCCGTTCAGGCCGTGGATCGCCAGGTTCATCCGGGCCATCCGCCAGGTCCGCTCGTTCAGCTCCTGCCCGTAGATCGACAACGCGGTCTTGTCCCGGTCGTGCGCCTCGAGGAACTTTTCGGCCTGCACGAACATGCCCCCCGACCCGCAGCACGGGTCGTAGATCCGCCCCTGCGCCGGCTCGAGGACGTTGACGAGCACCCGCACCACCGACGGCGGGGTGAAGAACTCGCCGCCGCGTTTGCCCTCGGCCTGGGCGAACTTCTCGAGGAAGTACTCGTACACCTCGCCGAGCAGGTCCCGCGCCCTGGCAGCCCCGTCCCCGGCGAACCTCGCCGTGTTGAGGATGTCGAGCAGCTCCCCGAGCCGGCGCTGGTCCACCGACTCGCGGTTGAACCCGCTCGGCACAGCGCCCTTGAGGATCGGGTTGGCCCCGACGAGCAGCACGAACGCGTCGTCGACGAGCTGCCCAATGGTCTTGCCCGGCTCGCCGTCCTGCGCGGGCAGGCCCTTCGCGTGCGTCGACAGGTACTCCCACCGCGCGGTCCGCGGCACGAAGAACACGTTGTGGGCGCGGTATTCGTCCACGTCGTTCAGCTCGCCCTCGAGCCGGTCCTCCGGGATACCGAACTCGACCAGCTCACGGCGCAGCTCGTCACGGCGCGCGGTGAACGAGTCGGAGACGTACTTGAGGAAGACCAGCCCGAGCACGACGTCCTTGTACTGCGAGGCGTCCATCGAGCCGCGCAGCTTGTCGGCGGCCCTCCACAGGGTGTCCTTCAGCTCCTTCATCGTCGACGGGGCGGTCGTGGCCGCTGCCTTCTTGCTCCTCGGTGGCATCGTCAGTGTCCTTCCGGTTGGGGTCTGGTCGCCTCGTCAATGGCCCGCGCCGCTTGGACGTCGAGGTCGGCGAGTCGTGCTGTCAGGGCTGCTCGCTCGGCCGCGACCCGGTCGAGCTCCGCTTTCAGAGCGGCCAGCCGCTCGCGCGGGACGAGCCGGATGGGCCAGCGGCGCCAGTCCTTCGCCTCGCCCGTCGCAGCACCGGCCGCGCGGGCGATGTCCGCCGCGATCACGTCCGGAGACAGCGGTGGTATGCCGCTGTCCCCGCCTCCGACGACCCGCACCGACCGAGCGGGGCTGAGCACGACCGAGCCGCCCTCGCGGTCGACCCACGCCGCGACGCGCGGCGCAGTGCAGAAGACGAGGTCGCCCGGCTCGGTGTACCGCGACGACGGGTACGCCGACGGGAACGTCACCGGGTCGACCGCCCGTCCGCCGATCGGCGACTCGCCGAGCAGCTCACTCGGCCCGACGGCTCGCCGCCCGTGGGTGAGCAGGTCGTCGGGGCGCACCCGGTTGCCGGGCAGGACGCGGCACATCCGCCGGTCGGTCGCGTCACCGAGCGTCACGATGCCGACGGCCCCGTCCCGCCTGCGGATCGGGCTGCCAACCAAGGCCTTCCGTCCGGGGATCAGCCTGGTCGTCGGGACCGGCCGAGCGAATCGGTAGGCGTGCGTTCGCGCCACGCGCGGGCTCGTCATCGACGCGACGACGTCCGTCACGACATCTTCGAGCACGGACGCGTCGAGGGCCGTGTCGGACAGGTCGCCGACGAACGTCCAGCGCTCGGCGATTGGCACGTCGGCGTAGGTCGGCCCGAGCGCCCACAACGCGAGGTGCCGGCGAGGCGACTGGACCATGAGCCCGGCGGGCAGCCGGACGACGGCGCGCAGCCGGCCGCTGCGCAGGACGGCATCCCTCGCCCGATCCGCTTCGGCGTTCGCGGGCTGGTCCGCCAGTGCGGTCGCCGGACCGATCACCACGACCCTGGAGTCGGGCGCGAGCTGCACGAGCAGGTCACCGATGACGTCGAGGACCTCGACGTCCGGCATGGCGGGAGCCGCCACAGTCGGCAGCTGCAGGACGTGCACGGTGCCGTCGGACTCCGCCGCCGGCAGGGCCGAGCCGGCGTCATCGACCCCCGCGTCGATGCGATGGATGTCGTGCGCCCTGAGTCGGCGTCGGACCAGCCGTGCGGAAGGGGTGTCGAGCGGGACGGTGGCGGCGCTGGGAGCCGGCTCAGCGGCATACCCCTGAATGGTCTTGAGCAGCAGGTCGCCGCTGCCGTCGGTGACGTCGGCGAACACGGGCGTCGCCCAGTCCGCTTCGGCGGCAAGGGCGCCCGCGACGCGGGCCACGAGCTCGACCGCCTCGTCGCGAAGGGCGACGGCGGCCCGCCCGGGCAGCGAGCGACGCTGTTGACGCAGCAGCAGCTCGAACGCGGCGGGGACGGAGTAGGACGCATCGGCGAGGGCGTCGGTGTGCGCGGCGAGAGTGGCGAGGTCGCCTGCGACGGCCTCGAGCTCACGGCGCACGTACGTGTCACCGGGGTCGGCGTCGGCGGCGAGGGCGAGCACACCGGCACTCGTGAGACCGGAGAGCGGCTCGCCGGTGAGGACGCTGAGGGTGAGCAGCGCGGTCAGGGCGGTGAACACCGACGACTCGGGCAGGCCGGCGACCCCGGCCAGGGTGGCATGGGCGGCGACGTCCTCGCGCTCGACGCGGGTGTTGCCGCGACCGGTGGTGGCGAGGTAGTCGGCGATCTCGAAGGCGTCGAAGCGCTCCTGGCCGCCGATGGTCGCGACCGGCTCCGGGAAGGGACGGGCCTCGTGGGGGCGCTTGCGCCACATGGTGGCGACCGGGCGCTGGACACCGGCGAGGCGGGCGACGTCGGAGAGCGAGAGGTGCAGGGCCGACGCGGTCCTCATGGTGTCTCCCTCCCTCGGTAGGTGACGTCTGTGGTTCACCGTAGGGCAGCCGAGCGATCTTGGCCCGGCGAACGCTGATAAGGGGGGTTATCGGGCCGTTGGTTAGGCGGTTCCTTCGAGAACGGCGAGTCTCGGTCCACCGGCAGCACCCCCGCTCCGGCGAACCAGAGGAGTCATCATGAGCGACCGCACCATCACAACACCCGCTGCGGTGTCCTTCGACGCCGCCACGCCGGCCGTCGTCATCGACCACCTGACCGTCACGGACTCGGAGGTCGTGGCGCAGGCTCGTCGCTGGGCGGCCGGCACCCGCAGCGCCGCGGTCGGGGCCGACGGGGCTGCCAGGGATGACGGTGCCGACGGGATGGGCTCGACGGATCTCGCGCCGTTCGTGACCCAGGCGCTCGGCATCGGGGCCAGGGCGATCGCGTCGGCCGGGGCCGCGCAGGACACGTTCGAGCTCGAGAGGCTCGTCAGCGAGGTGGGTACGCGGACCGTCGAGTCGAGCGAGCTCGCCGCGAAGGCAACGGCGACGGCGGCGACGGTCGCCGCGGACGCCATGGGCAAGGCCGCGGACGCGGCGCGCAAGGCGATCCTCGACACCGAGGCAGCGGGCCGCAAGGGCTTCGCGGCGACGGTGGAGCTGTCGACGAAGGCCCTGCGCGACGACATCGAGCGGCTGATCGGCGGCGAGCACCCGGAGCTGCTGGCCAGGCTCGGCCCGGTCCTCGACGCCGCCGGGCGCGCCATGGGCGAGCGGGCCTTCGAGCAGACCGACAAGCTCCTGGACAAGGTGAGCCGGCAGTTCGACCCGGCCGACCCGACGTCGCCGTTCGCCAAGCAGGCGGCGGCACTGGCGGAGCAGCAGCAGGCCCTGACCGCGTCGATGGACAAGAACCACGCTGCCCTCGTCGGGAAGGTCGAGCAGCTCGCGAAGGCGGTCGAGGTGCAGCAGGCGGCGCGGCAGGCCGCCGCGAGGACGGCCAGCGTCACGCCGCTCAAGGGCGGCGGCTTCGAGGCGGCGGTCGGCGCGGTGATGGAGCGGATCGCGGCCGGGCTCGGTGACGAGTACGTCGCCACGGGCGGCTTCGCCGGCACGATCCGCAGCTGCAAGAAGGGCGACGGCGTGCTCACGGTCGGCGGCGGCCCAGCGCGTGTCGTGATCGAGATGCACGACTCGAGCGACAGCCGCGACTGGAACGACTATCTCGAGGCGGCCGAGCGCAACCGTGAGGCGACGGCCTCGGTCGGCGTGGTCCGCAACGTCGCCCAGAACAAGGGCCAGACGATCCGGGTGCTCGGCCCGCGCCGGGTGGTCGTGGCGTTCGACCCGGGCGTCGACGAGCCGGACCTGCTGCGCACCGTCGTGCAGCTCATGCGGACGAGTGCGGTCGTGGCCTCGTCGCGCCGGGACGTCGAGGGGCTCGAGACCGCCGAGGAGAGCATCACGGCGGCCATGGGCCTGATGGAGCGGATCAACGCCATCCGCAAGGCATCCGGGTCGGTCCGCCGGGGGGCGGACACGATCGACAGGGAGTGCAACACCGTGCAGTCGGGGGTGGAGCGCCACCTGGGGAAGGCGCTCGACGCGTTGCGCGGGGTTGCCCTGGAGGCGGCCGACCTGGTGTCGGACGCCTCCGACGAGGACGGGACCGGCACCGGCGCGGCCTGATCCTCTCGCGGGTCGGCCGGAGGAGGGGGCCGGCCGACCCGCCACCGGCTGGGCCGGCCGCGTTGAGGGGGCGCGGCCGGTCCGCACAGTTCGCCGGACGCAAGAGGCCCTAACCACCTACCATCAAATCTGGACAAACTCAGAAGGACAATCGTGAACACAAAGCACGTCATCGGGTATACAGCGACGGCACTGGTCGCCTTCGGGATCGGCGCGGCCGGAGGGTCGAGCGCGCCGGATGCGACACCCACCGCCGCGACCCCGGCCGTCACGGTCACCGCACCAGGTGCACAGAGCACCGTGCCGGGGCCGACCGTGACCAAGACAGTCAAGGTGCCCGGCCCGAAGACGACGGTCAGGGTGGGCCCACCGCCCCCGGCCGTCGCGATGGCGGGCGACGGCACCTACCAGGTCGGCGTCGACGTGAAGCCGGGGACATACGTCTCCAAGGCGTCGCCCAGTGGGAACTGCTACTGGGCAAGGCTGTCCGGGTCGGACGGGCTCGACTCGATCATCGCCAACGGCAACACCTCCGGCCAGGTCGTCGTCACGATCAAGAAGCACGACAAGTTCTTCGAGTCGAACGGCTGCAGCGACTGGACCAGGCGGTGAGGTGCATCCGGGCCCGGGTCCAGGCCCCCATCACGATCTGTTGTCGGCGGGGGATCCGATCGCCCAGCCGGAGTCGGACGCAACGACGATGCGGTCGGCACGACCGGCAGCGGCGGCAACCAGCCGCGCGTTGGCCTCGTCCGACCGGTCGACCCACCTCGCGGCTTCCTGCGGCGACTTGCCGAAGGCGACGTGGCGGGCGACCAGTCGCGAACGGCGAAGTTCGTCGTCACCGGTGACGAGCCACACCTGGGCCAGACGTTCACGCGCCGCCTGCCACCGCGGCTCGGGCAGGAGCAGGTAGTTCCCTTCGGTGACCACGAGCCGAGCGGCCGGGGGCACGACCATCGCCGCGGCGATGGGCTGCTCCAGTGTCCGTTCGAACCCCGGAGCGTAGACCCACGAGTCGGGCTCCTCGAGCAGGCGCCCGAGCAGGTGGGCGTACCCGTCCGCGTCGAAGGTGTCGGGCGCGCCCTTCCTCGAGCGGGAACCGAGCCGGTCGAGCTGGACATCGGCGAGATGGAAGCCGTCCATCGGCACGTGGGCGACCCAGTCGGCTCCTCGCCGCTCGGCCACCGTCGCGAGGAGGGCGTCCGCCAGCGTGGACTTGCCGGCGCCGGGAGCGCCGGCGATGCCCAGGATGGCCCTGCGTTTGTCGCCGACCAACTCGATCGCGGCCTCGGCAAGGTGGGCGATGCCCAGGCTCGTGGTCATGCCGGCGGGGTGAGGCCGGCCTTGATGAAGGCGTGGGCGTGTCGGGCGAGGTTATCGCCGTCGTCCCACAGGTTGCGCCAGATGGCGAGGTCGTTGGACAGGCCGGGGGCGAGCACCGCCGAGGAGAAGGACTCGAAGGTGACCGGACCGCGATACCCGGTGCTGCGGAGCACCCCGAAGAAGGAGTCGAAGTCGAGGTGACCCGAGCCCAGGTATCCGCGGTGGTTCTCACCGACGTGGACGTAACCCAGCCGGTCCCCCACCTCCAGCACCGGCTTGACGAAGTCGCTCTCCTCGATGTTCATGTGGTAGCTGTCGAGGTGGATCATGACGTTGTCGGCGCCGATGTCGTCCGCGAGCGCGAGCGCGTCGTGGGCCGTGTTCACGACGTTGGTCTCGTAGCGGTTGCACACCTCCAGCCCGAGGGTGACCTCGAGTGGGGCCGCCTCTTGCGCCAGCTCCTTGAGAACCCCGACGACATGGTCGCGCCCCGCCTTGCTCAGCGGGCCGGGCGCCTTCCCGAAGGCACTGTAGAGGGCGCCGGTCAGGACGGTGCCACCGATGTCCGCGGTGAGCCGGAGCGACTCGCGGAGCAGCTCTTGACCGCGAGCGACGACGGCGGGGTCCTCGCTGGAGACATCTGCGTCGCGGGCGAGGCCCCGGGAGCACGCCGCGGACAGGCCGTGCTGCTTGAGCAATGCTCGCGTAGCGGCGCGGTCGAGGTTGATCGAGTCGTGCAGTGAGAACTCGAGCAGGTCGTAGCCGACCGCCGCGGTTCGGGTGACGGCCGCCTCGACGCTCGCCGGGGACGTGTCTCCGACGAAGACGAGTGCATGCACGCCGATCTGGTTCGCCACGGCCTTGGCCGCGGGTGCGGGTTGGTTGGTCATCTGGCTTCCTTCATGTTCTTGTGTCTACTGGGTCCTTGTGCGCATCGATTGGACGTGCACGCGGGCGCGATTGCAACGGGATCGGTATGTGGAGGGCTCGTTCGTAACCGCTCCGGACGGCGCTCAGGTCGGGACATCCTCCAGGTCACCTGCACGGGCGCCGGTGATGAGCGCCACGATCTCGTCACCGTTGGTCTGCACGGTGCGCCGCCCGGCGACGCAGCGCCCAGCGCGCATGATCCAGACCGCGTCGCTCAGCTTGAGGACCTGGGCGAAGTTGTGGCTGATCAGGATGATCGCATGACCCTCGTTCCGGAGCCGTATGATGAGCTCTTCGACGCGTGCGGTCTCCTGCACGCCGAGCGCCGCCGTGGGCTCGTCCATGATGATCAGTTTCGAGGTGAATCCGGCCGCGCGACAGATGGATACGGCCTGACGTTGCCCACCGCTGAGCCGTCGGACGCGAGAGCCGACAGCCGGAACGTTGACCGCGAGGCTCGACACCATCCGGGCCGCCTCCTTGCGCATCGTGCCGCGGTCGAGGAACTTGAACGGGCCGAAGCCGCGGACGACCTCGCGGTTGAGGAAGAGGTTCTGCCAGACCGTGAGGTCCTCGACCAGGGCGAGGTTCTGATGGACGGTCTCGATGCCGGCCTCACGGGCGTCCTCGGGCGAGTGGAAGTGGATCCTCTCGCCGTCGAAGCTGATGGTGCCTGCGTCGGGCCGGTGGATGCCGCTGACGCACCGGATGAGGGTTGACTTGCCGGCACCGTTGTCACCGACGATGGCGGTGACCTCGCCCCGGCGAGCGTGCATGGTGACATCACGCAGGGCGCGGACCTGGCCGAAAGAGAGGGACACGTCGCGCACATCGAGGAGTGCGTCGTCCGGGACGTCGTAGTGCAGCGGAACGGTTGACGTTGGGGTCGTGGTCTCTTCGTTCATTTCTGGAACCTCGTGAGGAAGGCGGCAAGGATGACGACGATGCCCACCGCCAGGGGTTGGTAGAACTGCGAGACGCCCAGCAGCGTCAGGCCGTTGACGAGCGCCGTCAGCAGCAGGGCACCGATCACCGGGCCGATGATGGTCGCGCGACCGCCGAACAGACTGACCCCACCGAGCACGACCGCGGCGACAGAGTTGAGCAGGAAGGCAGTGTTCGCCGCTGGTTCAGCCGCGCCGACCCGCGCAACCAGGAGCACGGCGGCGACCCCGGCAAGGAGGCCAGAGATCACGTAGACGATCGTCTTCACGCGCTCGGTGCGCACCCCGGTCGCGTTCGCTGCCTCCACGTTGCCGCCGGTTGCGAGCACGTGCGTGCCGAACCGGGTGTGGAACAGCACCACGTGGGCGATGACCGCGATGACCAAGGCAATGATCACGCTGTAGCCGATGATCCCGACCGCACCGGTAGAAAGCTTGAGCAGTGGAGCGCTGATGATCGTTGCCGGCTTGCCGTCCGAGAGGATCAGGGCCAGCCCCGAGGCCGCCGAGAGCGTCGCCAGGGTGACGATGAAGTCGGTGATCTTGCCGCGAGCGATGAGCAGCCCGTTGGCCCACCCGACGAGCGCACCGGCGATGATCGCGGCGATGATGGCAAGCGGCAGACCCAGTCCACCGACGAACACCATGCCGAAGACGACCGCGGACAGGGTCATGATCGAGGCGATCGACAGGTCGATGCCTGCGGTCGCGACGACGAAGGTCTGCCCGATGGTGAGCACGATCAGGATGGCCGCAGCGACGAGCATCGAACGGATGTTGCCGGCGGACAGGAAGGTCGAGTTGAGCGACTGGAAGACGATGACCAGGACGATCAGGCCGACGAGCGCGGCCCAGTCGGCCCACTTGGACAGGTCACGAAAAGCTGCCATCCTGCTCGGGGCAGCAGTGGGTGCGGTCGTCATGGGCGTCCCGTCACTTCAAGAGGGCTTGGAACGGGTCGTCGTATGACTCGCCGGGCTTGGGAGCCGCACTGAGCGCCTTGTCGACGTTGTCCTTGGTGACGACCTGGACGGGCGCCTTCACGGACTCGGGCAGGGTCTTGCCCCCGATGGCCGCCTGGCAGGCCTCCACACCCATCATGCCGATGACGTAGGGATACTGAGCGACCGTCGCGTTGAGGTCTCCAGCCTTGATGGCCTCGAAAGCGTCCTTGTTCCCGTCCACGCTGATCACCTTGATCTGCCCAGTCTTACCGGAATTCGCGACGGCACGAGCAACGCCCAGACCCATGTCGTCGTTGGCGACGAAGAAGCCCTTCAAGTCCGGCTTGGCGCGCATGATGTCCGACGCCTTGGTCAGCGCCTGCTGACGGTCCCAGTCCGCTGCGACCGTCTGGACGACCTTGATGTTGCCCGGAATGCCCTTCTGGAAGCCTTCGAGTCTGGCACCGCTCGTGACGTCACCAGCAATGCCGCCGACCAGGGCGACGTCTCCGCCGCTGGGCAGAAGCGCCCCCATCTCCTTGCCGGCCATGGTGCCCGCCTCCACGTTGTCGGTGCCGATGTAGGTCGCGATCTTCGCGCCCGCAGCTTGCGCGGCGGCCTTGTCGATCGGGAGGTCGATGTTCACGATCGGCACGTTCTTGGCAGAGATCTGCGCGACGCCCTGAATGAGGTTCGTGCCGGTGATCGGGTTAATGATGAAGCACCCGTAGTCCTGCCCCGCGAGGCTGGTTAGCTTGTCCGCCTGACCACTCGTGTCCGTGACCGAGGTCGCAGCCTGGACCGTGACGCTGGCGGACGCCGACTTGGCCTGCGCGTTGATCCCGGCCTCCATGGTCTGGAAGAACGGGTTGTCGAGGCCTTTGATGACGGCGGCGATCTTCGCGTTGGTGGTGCCCGGGGTCGCGCCCGTGGATCCGGCACTCGGCGAGGAACCGCCTCCGCAGGCAGCCAGACCGGCAACAAGAACGCCGGCACCCAAGACGAACGCGAGACGAGGGGTGTGGGTGTGTGTCATGTGGGCCTCTCTTGGTTTGGAGAGCCGGACCGCCCTGTCCGACTTCCGCCAAGTGAACCTCATGTTTCTGCTAGGTGTCAAGCAAAACCACGTCAGCGCTTGTTAGAATCAGGAGGCAGCCCACACCAGGGCACTCGGCTCGGCGAGGAGGCGACCGTGATGGATGGATGGGACCGTCCGGGCAGCCCCGGGCATGTGCTTACCCTCATCCGCACCCACGGAGAGCTCACACGCGCGGACCTTGTGGAACGAACAGGCCTGTCGCGAGCTACCGTCGGACTTCGGCTGGATGCCCTGCAACGAGCAGGCCTGATCACACCAACCGAGATGGCCGCGACGACGAGGGGTCGACCACCCATCCGTTTCAGGTTCCGTTATGAGGATGGAGTCCTGCTGATCGGAGACGGCGGGGCGACTGGAGTCCGTGCCGCAGTCACGGACCTAGACGGGACGGTATTGGCACAGTCGCGGATCTCGATGGACATCACCACCGGACCGAAACGATGGCTGACCAGCCTACTGGTACGGCTCACAACCATGCTCAGTGAACTCGGCGCGGGCCCTACACGGGTCCTGGGTGTAGGAGTGGGGCTGCCGGGTCCTGTAGACAGTGCTGCTGGGATGGTCATCAGTCCACCGATCATGAGTGGCTGGGACCGCGTCCCGATACGCCCATACGTCACTGAACACTTCGCCTGCCCTGTCATCGTCGAAAATGACGCCAATGCAATGACGATTGGCGAGCATCGGCTCGCTCACCCCAAAGTCAGGTCTATGGTCATGCTGAAGCTCGGAACAGGTATCGGTGCCGGCCTCATCACGGGTGGCTCAATCTTCCGCGGCGCCGACGGAGCCGCCGGCGATATTGGGCACATACAGGTCTTCGTCCCCGGGAAAGGAGAGCCACCGGAATGCCGATGTGGGAACCATGGATGTACCGAAGCGTATGCCGGTGGGTGGGCCATAGTGCGCGACCTACGCGCTAGTGGACTCCAGGTCGCGTCCGTACCGGACGTGGTCCGGCTGGTCCGAGGCGGCAACGCGATGGCAACCCGTCTCGTCAGGGATGCCGGACGCATAATCGGCATCGCCCTGTCCGACGCAGTCAGCCTCCTCAACCCAGAGGTCGTGGTGCTTGGGGGCGAGCTGTCCGCAGCGGAGAGCCACCTGTTCGCGGGTGTGCGAGAGTCCGTTTACGCACGATCCCTCCCACTGGCGACTCGACATCTTCAGATCATCCCTGCAGAACAAGGGGAACTCGCTGGTGTCAGCGGGCTCGTCACGGCGCTGTGCGACCACCTGTTCGCGCCACGGCGTATAGACGCACTCGTTGCGCGTGCGAATTGACCCTCGTCATGGTTTTCTCGTGGGTGGCGCCACGTGCCATCAGTCTGCCAATGAACTCGACGGCGTGTATGAC
>NZ_JBDIAQ010000115.1:0-11097 GCF_039812505.1 Intrasporangium sp.
GGCCCGACCGAGCTCGCCGAGACCAACCGGGCGTTCTTCGACGCCGCCGTCGCCGGCCGCCGCTGGCGGGAGCACCCGACGGCCCTGCTGCTCACCCTCGCCGAGGCCCGCCACCCGGCCGCCGAGGAGTACGCCACCGCCCTGACCGACGTCGCCGCGGCCGCCTGCACCCTCGGCGAGCCGAGCATCACCGTGACCGCCAACGCCGCCGCGGCGTCCGCCGCCTACCTCGACGCGGTCCGCGACTCGGCAGCTCCATCCCGGGCCCGAGGTCCCCACCTCCCCGCCGGCTCCGGCCCGCTCCTGGGACCCCTCGGCGACCCACCCACGTCACCCTCGCCCACCCCCGACCCGACTACCGGCCGGTCGACCGGGCTGCTCCCGCAGCTGCCGAGCGGGCCGGGCACCGACGCGGTGCTGCGCTCCTGGGGGCTGCGCCCGCAGCCCCACCCCGACGAGGCGGACGCCGGGAGCCGGCCCGGCGGCATACCCGAGCAGGCGAGACCCGCCGCCGCGCAACCGCACCCTGCCGCGGCACCCGCCGCGGAGACCGCCGGGCAGCCGGCCGAGCCCGCGCCGACCGTCGAGGAGCTGCTCGCCGAGCTCGACGCGATGATCGGCCTGCACCGGGTCAAGAAGGAGGTGCACCGGCAGGTCGCCCTGCTCACCGTCGAACGGATGCGCACCAGGGCCGGGCTGCGGCAGACCCCGCTCTCGCGGCACCTCGTCTTCGTCGGCAACCCCGGCACCGGCAAGACGACCGTCGCCCGGCTCATCGGCTCGATCTACCGGGCGCTCGAGCTGCTCCCGCAGGGCCAGCTCGTCGAGGTCGACCGGTCCGAGCTGGTCGCGGGCTACGTGGGCCAGACCGCGATCAAGACGGCCGAGGTGTGCGCCCGGGCGATCGGGGGGGTGCTGTTCATCGACGAGGCCTACAGCCTGACCGGCGACCAGTACGCGCTGGAGGCGGTCAACACCCTCGTCAAGGAGATGGAGGACCATCGCGAGGACCTCGTCGTGGTCGTGGCCGGCTACCCCGACCCGATGGCCCGGTTCATCGCGACCAACCCCGGCCTGGCCAGCCGCCTGACGACCACGATCGAGTTCGACGACTACTCCGACGACGAGCTGCTGGCCATCCTCGTGTCGATCGCCGGAGCGAGCGACTACGAGCTGACCGCGGACGCGAAGCGGCGGGTGCGCCAGACCCTCGAGGCGACGCCGCGCACGCCCGCGTTCGGCAACGGGCGGTTCGCGCGCAACCTGTTCGAGGCCGCGGTCGGCCGGCACGCGTGGCGGTTGAAGGATGCCCGAAACCCGACCCGGGACGAGCTGCGGCTGCTGACCGCCGGCGACTTCACCGAGCGCCCCGAGCCCGACCCTGCCCCGCCCGACGCTGCCCCGCCCGACCCTGTGCCACCCGCGACGGGGCCGGGTCCCGACGACCCGCCGGCCCCGACCCCGGGGTCGGGTCAGGACCCGGTCAGGGCAACCCCCGATGGCGGCGCCGGCCCGGGTCCGGCAGGCTCGGGACGCACGACCGGGACCCAGGAGGAGGAATGACCGTGGCCGCGCCGCGCACGATCCAGGGCTCGCTGCCGACCGTCCCCCAGACGGCCAGCGAGGCCGGCAACGCCCTGCGCGCCCTCGTCCACGGCACCCCCGGGCGCATGCGGCTGCTCGGCGCCCTCGCCGTCCTGGCCGCGCTCGTCCTCGGGGCCGTGTGTGCCCAGGCGCTGATCGGGTCACGGGCCGCCGCCGACCGCGCCGCCACCAACATCGCGCAGGTGGTGCGCGCCCAGACCCTGCAGGTCGACCTCCTGCGCGCCGACGCCCTCGCCACGAACGCGTTCCTCGTCGGGGGCCTCGAGCCGGCGCAGCAGCGAGCGGCCTACGACCGGGCCATGACCGCGGTCGCCGAGGGCATCACCCAGGCCTCGGCCGCCCAGCCGGCCGACGCCGACGCCCTGGCCACGCTCGCGGTCAAGGTCCAGACCTACGCGACCCTCGTCGAGCAGGCCCGCTCGAACAACCGGCTGGGACTGCCGGTCGGGGCGACCTACCTGACCGAGGCGAGCGCCGGCCTGCGCAGCGACGCGATGCCGATCCTCGACGCGGTCGTGCAGGCGAACGAGGGCCGGGCCCGGGCCGAGTTCGACCGGGCCGACTCGAGCGGGCTGCTGCTGGTCGGCGTCGCGGCGGTCCTCGTCCTGGTCGGCGTCGCCGTCTGGCTCGCCCGGCGCACGCACCGCTACCTCAACGTCCCGCTCTCGGTGGCGATCGTGCTGCTGGCACTCGCCCTCGTGACGGCCATGTCGACGATCGGCACGGTCGCCGCGACCGCGACCGACGTGCGGACCAGCCAGTACCAGGACACCGTGCTGCTGGCCAAGGTCAGCACGGCCGCCAACGACGCGCGCGCCAACGAGAGCCTCACCCTCATCAAGCAGGGTTCGGGCGCCGCGTACGAGAAGGCCTGGCAGCAGAACGCGACCACGGTCGAGAAGTCCCTGACCGGCTTCGACAGCTCCCTGCTGGCCGAGTGGCGGGCCTACTCCGACGGGCACCGGCAGATCCGCAAGCTCGACGACGGCGGCGACTGGGACCGCGCGGTCGCCCTGGCGACCAGTACCAAGGCGTCGGACCCCAGCGCGCGGTTCGCCCGGTTCGACCGCGACGTCACGGCCGCCCGCGACGAGGCCAGCCAGGCGGCGGTCCAACGGATCGACGGCCTCGGCGGCGCCGCGCCCGCCTACGCCACCGGCATCGCCCTGCTGTCCCTGGTGGCCTGCTGGCTGGTCATCCGGGGCATGGGCAAGCGGATCGAGGAGTACCGGTGACGTCGACCCCCACCTCCCGCCCGGCCGCGGCCACGAGTCCCGGCCGAGGATCCCGGGCCGGTCGCGCCGCACGCGCCGCACGCGACGCACGCATCGGCCGCGCCGGACGTACCCTGCGCGCCCTTGTCGCGACGTCCGCCGTCGCCGCCCTGGCCGCCTGCACCGGGGTCACCTACGCCGAGACCCCCGTCCCCGCACCACCGACCGCACCGGCCACCTCGGCACCCGCGGCCCCCGCGCCGGCGACCTGCAGCAACCCGCTCCAGACCTACGACCCCCTGCCCAGCATCCCGGCATCCTCGGACATCTCCGACGAGACGACCCGCCGGATTCTCAAGCGCGGGTACCTGGTCGTCGGGGTCTCGGCCGACACCTACCTGTTCGGCTCCCGCAACCCGTTGACCGGCCGGATCGAGGGCTTCGACATCGACCTCGCCAAGGCGGTCGCGGGCAGCCTGTTCGGCAACCCGGACAAGATCCGGCTGCGGGTCATCACCGCCGCAGACCGCATCCCGCTGCTGCAGCAACGCGAGGTCGACATGGTCGCCCGCAACATGACGATCACCTGCGACCGGTGGGAGCAGGTCGCCTTCTCCGCCGAGTACTACCACTCCGGGCAGAAGGTCCTGGTCGCCCGGGGCAATCCGGCCAGGACGCTCGCGGACCTGAAGGGGCAACGGGTCTGCGCCCCTCGGGACACCTCCACGATGGCCAACCTCAAGAAGGTCAACGGCCCGGTCCCGGTCGCGGCCGCGACCCACACCGGCTGTCTGGCCCTCTTCCAGCAGGGCAAGGTCGAGGCCATCACCGGCGACGACATCGTGCTGGCCGGCCTGGCCGCACAGGACCCGTACGCCGTGGTCACCTCGGCCCCGGCGATCAGCAGCGAGCCCTACGGGCTGGCCTTCAACCGGGCCGACACCTACCTGGTCCGCTACGTCAACCGTCTGCTGGCCGACCTGATGAGCGACGGCAGGTGGACCGCCATCTACGACCGGTGGCTACGCCGGGTGCTCGGTCCCGCGCCCAGCCCACCGAAGGCGGTGTACGGCCGCTCATGACCAGTCCTGCGCAGGCGCCGCTCGACGGCGGGATCCTGGCGCCACCCGCTCCCGGGGCCCTCGGCGTCCCCGTCGACCCGGCCGCCGCCCAGACCTACCTGGGAGCGCTGCACGTCTGGGTCGACCAGCGCCGCGCCGACCTCGACGCCGTCGACGCCGCGGTCCTGCGCCTCGACCCCGGCGAGCAGGCCGCCGTCACCACCGACCTGACCGTCGCGCTGACCTTCTGGAAGGCGGTCCACGACCGCTACGTCCTGCTCGAGACGGTCTTCGACGGCGGCCGGGTCGGCCCGGCCGAGGCCGAACGGCTCGCCACGCTCATCCACGGCCGGCTCGGCGGCGAGGCGAGCCAGTCGCTGTCCGTCCCGGGCACCGCCTCCCTCGCCGTGACCCTGCCGGAGGCCTGCCGGCTGCTCGACTCGCTGACCCGCACCCTGCAGGCGCGGGCCTCGCTCGCGCCCGGCGTCGCGGAGGCGAGCCAGCGCATCACCCTGCTGCGCCAGACCCTCGAACGGATCCGCGACCAGGTGCCGCTCGTGCCCGCGGGCGCCCAGCGCGACGCGGCGAGCGAGTCGCTCGCCCGGCTCGACCGGCGCCTGGCCGAGCTGACCGAGCGGGCCCGCCGCGGCGCCGACACCGGTGGCGTCATCGGACCCCTCGAGATCGAGGCCGCCGTCCTCGAGCGCGACCTGATCGTCGCGTCCGCCGAGCGCACCCAGGCCGTCAAGGACCGGGTCCGGCAGACCCAGCGCGTCGCCGAGCTCGACGCCCGGGCGGA
This sequence comes from Intrasporangium sp., assembly GCF_039812505.1. Taxonomy (GTDB): domain Bacteria; phylum Actinomycetota; class Actinomycetes; order Actinomycetales; family Dermatophilaceae; genus Intrasporangium_A. The sequence goes on from NZ_JBDIAQ010000115.1 coordinate 4,680, forward strand.
GGCGATCCGCGCCCTCGAGCGGGCCTGCGTCGCCGCGATCGACCCCGCGCCGCAGCTGGCCATCCCGAACGTGCACGCGCTGGGACCGGTCCCGCAGGCGCCCGCCGAGCTGGCGGCATACCGACAGCGTCTCGACCGCGTCGCCCGCGCGCTCGACCTGGCGCACGAGGCGTATGCCGCTGGGCTGGCCGAGCGCGACGAGCTCGTCGGGCGCGTGGGCGCGGTCACCGCGATGGCCGCGGCTGCCCGGCTCGGGCCCGAGACGCAGGGCGACCTCGACGAGCTGAGGGCCCGGCTCGACGCGGTGCTCGGTGCGGCACCGGTGCGGCTCGACCGGGCGAGCGCCCTCGCCGACGCCTACCAGTCGTACGTTCAGGCCGTGACCAGGCCACGTCCCCGAAAGGCCCGGCCATGACCAGGTGCGCCCAGCCCGGCTGCCCGGGCACGATCGTCGACGGCTACTGCGACGTCTGCGGGATGGCAGCGACGAGCCGCCCCGAGACCCCGGGCGAGGTGGCCGCCGGGACCCCGGGCGAGGTGGCCGTCGGGGTGCCGAGCGGAGTGCCGGCCACGCCACCCGAGACGCCGACCGGGGCGCCGACCATGCCGGGCACCGGCGGACGTGCCCCGGCCACCGGCGTCGGCCCGGCCGGCCCCCGTCCGGGCGCCTCGGTCGCGACCGCTCCGGCCCGGCCGGTCCCGCCGGCTGCCGCGCCGAGCGGGGGCCCGACCGTGCCGGACGGCACCCCCTGCGACCAGCCCGGCTGCCCCGGCCACATCGACGACGGATACTGCGACGTCTGCGGCACCCCCGCCACCCAGGTCGGGCAGGTGCAGCTCGCCGACGAGCCGACCGCGCCGGCCGGGACCGGCCCCGAGCTGTCCACCCGGTCCACGGCGTCGAGCAACCTCGCCTCGACGGCGCTCGGGTCCCGGCGCGCCCGGCAGGCCGGCAGCATCGCGACCCGGCGCCTGACCGGGTCGCAGCGGCTGCGCAGCGCGCGGCTCGGCGGCGGCATCACCACGGTCCGCCCCGCCCCGGCCATCGACGCCGAGAAGGCGCTGCTGACCGACCCCACCGTCCCCGAGAACAAGCGATTCTGCCCCAAGTGCGGCGAGCCGGTCGGCCGGGGCCGCGACGGCCACCCGGGGCGCACCACCGGGTTCTGCGCCAGGTGCCGGCACCCGTTCTCGTTCGACCCCAAGCTGCACCCGGGTGACCTGGTGGCCGGACAGTACCTCGTGGCCGGGTGCCTGGCCCACGGCGGGCTGGGCTGGATCTACCTGGCCCGGGACAAGAACGTCTCGGACCGGTGGGTCGTGCTGAAGGGCCTGCTCAACTCGGCCGACCCGGACGCGCTCGCCGCGGCGATCGCCGAGCAGCGCTTCCTGGCCCAGGTCTCGCACCCGAGCATCGTCGAGATCTACAACTTCGTGACGCACGAGGACGACGGCTACATCGTCATGGAGTACGTCGGCGGCACCTCGCTCAAGGCGCTGCTCAAGCAGCGGATGCAGCAGGCCGGCGCCTACAACCCGCTGCCGGTCGACCAGGCGCTCGCCTACATCCTGGAGATCCTGCCGGCCTTCCAGTACCTGCACGACCTCGGCCTGGTCTACTGCGACTTCAAGCCGGACAACATCATCCAGGTCGGCGACGAGGTCAAGCTGATCGACCTCGGCGGGGTGCGCCGCATCGACGACGAGGACTCGGCGATCTTCGGCACCGTCGGCTACCAGGCGCCCGAGGTCGCCGAGCTCGGCACGTCGGTGGCGTCGGACATCTACACGATCGGGCGCACCCTCGTGGTGCTGACGACGGAGTTCCGTGGCTACCAGTCGACCTACCTGAACGTGCTGCCCCCGCAGGACGCCAACCCGGTCCTGCAGAAGTACGACTCCTTCTACCGGCTCGTGGCCAAGGCGTGCGCACCCAGCCGGGACGACCGGTTCGTCTCGGCCGACGAGCTGCGCTCCCAGATGGTCGGCGTGCTGCGCGAGGTCGTCGCGATCGACCGCGGGGCCGGCGCCGCGACCGCGACGGTCTCCTCGCTGCTGTTCGAGTCTCCGGCGGCCGGGGACGAGGCGGACGACTGGCGCAACCTGCCGCCGCTGCGCGTCGACCCACACGACCCGATGACCGGGTGGCTGCAGACCATCCAGGGCACCCCGGCGGAGCGGCTCCACCGGCTGGACCTCCCCCCGAGGGAGTCGACCGAGGTGTTGCTGGCCCGGGCGCGGGCCAGTCTCGAGACCGGCCGCTCCGACATCGCCGACCTGACCGCGGGCGAGCTGCTGACGGCCGACCCGTGGGAATGGCGGGCCGTCTGGGTCCAGGGGCTCTCGGCCCTGCAGCGCGGCGACTTCCGGGCCGCGCAGGCCTCCTTCAACGCGGTCTACGGCCAGGTGCCGGGTGAGCTGGCCCCGAAGCTCGCGCTCGCGCACGCGTGCGAGAAGGCCGGCGACGACGGCGTCGCCGAGGGCCTGTACGTCGCCTGCGCCCGCACCGACGCGGCCTACGTCCCGATGGCCGCCTTCGGCCTGGCCCGGATCCGGGCCGCGCGCAGCGACGTCGAGGGCGCGGTCGCGGCATACCGGCTCGTACCGCCCGAGTCGAGCTCCTACCGCACCGCCCGGTCCGGGCTGGCCGAGCTGCTCGCCCGGGCCAACCGCAGCCTGGCCGACCTGGCCGAGGCGATGGACATGATGGGCGACACGGCGATGGCGCCGCGACACCGGGCCGAGGTGACGACGCTGATCTACCGCGAGGCCCTCGCCCGGGTCGCGCGGAGCGGCAGCGCACCGCAGTCGCTGGTCGGCGGTCGCAAGGCCACGGTCCCGCAGCTGCGGCTCGGGCTGGAGCAGTCGCTGCGCGACCTGGCTGCGCACACCCCCGACCTCGGGGAGCGGGTCCGGCTCGTCGACGAGGCGAACACGATCCGCCCGTGGAGCCTGCTGTGACCACCGCTCCCGCGCCCCTGCCCGCGTCGGGCGGCCACCTCGTCCCCGTCGAGCAGGCACCACTTCCGGTCGAGCGGGCACCAGCGGTCCGGTATGACGCCAGGCCCAGCATCCGAGCGACAAGGGGTACGGACCGATGACCCACCCAGCGCAGCCCCGACCGAGCTGTCCGTCGTGCGGAGCCGCCCACGACCCCGGGGCCAGCTTCTGCGAGGCCTGCGGCGCGGACCTGACCGGGCACGCCTCCGCCCTGACCACGCCCGACCCGCTGGTCGCGGCGGCCACCCCGCAGACCGCGCCGGCCGGCGACGAGTCCCCGCTCGACACCGGCTGGACCGGCGTCGTGCCGGATGACGTGGCGCCGCAGCCGGACGACCGCTGCCGGGCCTGCGGGCAGGGCCGGATCGTCGACGGCTACTGCGACCAGTGCGGCACCCCGCCACCCGACCCCCGCGACCACTTCACCCAGGCACCCACCACATGGGTCGCGGGCGTCTGCGACATCGGCCGGCGGCATACCCGCAACGAGGACGCCATGGCGCTCTGGGCGGACGAGCCGGCGGGGCGCCGCGCCGTGCTGGTCGTCTGCGACGGGGTCTCGATGGCCACCGACTCGCACATCGCCTCGCTCGCAGCGGCGCAGGAGGCCCGCGACCACCTGTCCAGGCCGCTCCCGCGCGGCGCCGGGACCCCGGAGGCGTGGGTCGCCGCCACCGGACGCGCGCTGACCGCCGCCGTGCTCCGGGCGAACGAGGCCGTCAAGGCGACCGTCACGGACCACGTGCCCAACCCGCCGTCCTGCACCTTCGCCGCCGCCGTCGTCGAGGACGGCACGGTGGTGGCGGGCACCGTCGGTGACAGCCGGGTGTACTGGCTGCCGGATGACGCCGGCCGGCCGGCCCGGCAGCTCGGCGAGGACGACTCCTTCGCGGCCGAGCGGATCCGGGCCGGGGTCCCCCGCGAGCAGGCCGAGAACGGACCGCAGGCCCACTCCATCACCCGGTGGCTCGGGTCGGACGCGCCCGACGACCTGACCCCGCACCTGGCGACCGTGGCGCCGCGGGCGCCCGGTTGGCTGCTGGTGTGCTCGGACGGGCTGTGGAACTACTGCTCCGAGCCCGAAGCCGTCCGCGGCCTGGTCGCGACGGCCGCCGCCGGGGTCGGGCACGAGCCCGGCGCACTCGCCCAGGCGCTCGTGGACTTCGCCAACGAGCAGGGCGGCCGGGACAACATCACGGTTGCCCTCGCGAGACTGGCTGGGCGAGGATCGACGGTATCGAACGGCGCGCAGCCGCCCCAGGAGGAGGACCCCAGCAATGGCTGACTTCACCGCCGAGGTGTTCCAGAACGAGTTCCTGCCGGCGGGTGGCACGGACGTGCACGGCATCGTGCGCATCACCAGCACCGGCGCGGCGGCGGGCCCGGCCACGGGCGCGCCGCGCAGTGACGGGTCGGCCGCCGAGGTGATCCTGATCGACACGTCCGGCTCGATGGGTCGGCGCGGCGTCCAGGCGGCTGGGGTCGCGGCGACCGCGGCCCTGAAGGAGATCACCGACGGCACCCTGTTCGCGGTCGTGTCCGGCAACGGCACCGCCCAGATCGTCTACCCCACCTCGCGGCAGAGCGCGCTGGCGATCATGTCGCCGCGGACGCGCGGCGAGGCGATCCGGGCGGTCGAGATGCTCCGGGCCAGCGGCGGCACGGCCATGGGGACCTGGCTCACCCTGGCCCGGCGCATCTTCGAGACCGTGCCCCACGTGACCAAGCGCCACGCGATCCTGCTCACCGACGGGGTCAACGAGGGCGAGACCGCGGCCTCGCTGCAGACCGCGGTGCAGTCGTGCGTCGGGGTCTTCCAGTGCGACTGCCGCGGTGTCGGCGACCAGTGGCGGGTCGAGGAGGTCCGCAGCATCGCGTCGGCCCTGCTCGGCACGGTCGACCTCATCCCGGCGCCGGAGGAGATGGCGGCGGAGTTCGAGGCGATGATGCGCGCGTCGATGTCACGAGGGGTCGCCTCGGCCGAGCTGCGGGTCTGGGTGCCGCAGGGCGCCGAGCTGCTCTTCGTCAAGCAGGTCTCGCCCACCCTCGAGGATCTCACCGCCCGGCGCACCCCGGTCAACCCGCTGACCGGCGCCTACCCGACGGGCGCGTGGACCGACGAGTCGCGCGACTACCACGTCGCGGTGCGACTGCCGGCGCGCACGATCGGGCAGGAGCAGCTGGCCGCGCGGGTGCAGATCTCGATCGGCGACACGGTTCTCGCGCAGGGCCTGGTCAAGGCGAAGTGGTCCGGCGACGACTCCCTGACTACGCGGATCGACCCGGCGGTCGCCGCCTACACCGGCCAGGCCGAGCTCGCCCGGGCGATCCAGGAGGGGCTGGCCGCCAAGGCCGCCGGGCAGGACGACCTGGCGACGGCAAAGCTGGGGCGGGCCGTACGGCTCGCCGGCGAGACCGGCAACGACGACATGACCGCCCGGCTGAAGAAGGTCGTCGAGGTCGACGACGCCGACACCGGTACGGTCCGGCTCAAGAAGTCGGCCTCGAAGATGGACGAGATGTCGCTCGACACCGCCTCGACCAAGACGACCCGGGTGCGTCGATGAGCGCGGTCTGCCCCAACGGGCACACCTCGCAGGCCGAGGACTACTGCGACACGTGCGGGTCGCCGATCGACGCCGCGGCGCGCACCCCGGCGGGGGCTGCGGCTGCCGGGTCAGGGGCGCCAGGGCCGGCGGCGCCGCCCACTGCCGGTGAGGCGGCCACGACGGTCGGGGACCCCGGCAGCGGTCCCGGGGTGAGCGGCATACCGGCTGGTGGGTCGTCCCTCGACCTGGACCCGGCTGGGACGGCGCCGGCCGGGCCACCGCCGGCCGAACCGGTCGGCCTGGAGTGCCCGAACTGCCACACCGCCAACTCCGAGGGTGCACTGTTCTGCGAGGCGTGCGGGTACGACTTCACGACCGGCGCGATGCCGCGCGGCAGCGCCGCCGAGGCCGCGGCGACGGCACTGAGCGAGGCAGGCCGGGAGCAGGGCGAGCCGTTCGAGTGGGTCGCCGAGGTCTGGGTCGACCCGGACTGGTACGCCACGCAGCAGGCCGAGGACCCGTGCCCCTCCCCCGGCCTGCCGACGATCATCCCGTTGCGCCACCGGAGCCTGCTGCTCGGGCGGGTCTCCTCCAGCCGCAACACCAACCCCGAGATCGACCTGTCGACGGACCCCGGGGTGAGCCGTCGGCACGCGCAGCTGACGACCGACGGTTCCCGGTGGTTCGTCGAGGACCTGGACTCGTCGAACGGCACGTTCGTCGGGCCGGCGTCGGGGCCGCTGCCCGACCAGCCGATCTCGGTGGGGCCGAAGCGTGAGCTCGACGACGACGACCGTCTCTACGTCGGGGCCTGGACCCGGGTCGTGGTGCGGCGCGCGACGCCGGAGGAGGTCGACACCTTCGGGTGA
>NZ_JBDIAQ010000116.1:0-11073 GCF_039812505.1 Intrasporangium sp.
GGTGATCCACGAATCCTGCATACGCGAGGCCCCGGGCCTCAAGACCCCGGGCAACCCGCGACCCTCATAGGGTCTGATCGAGTGTGCGCCTCTCCGGGTCGAGCGTGCAGTTCTTCCGGTCGAGCGTGCATGTGTCCGGACCGACGGTGCCGTGATGCGCGTTCGGCACGGCCGCGACAGGGCAGCTGCAGGTCAGACGGGGCTCAGGTGCCGGGGTCGCCGCTGCTCGGGACGGTGTTGTACTCGCCGGCACGCTCCTGACCGGTCAGGGCCGCGATCGCGTCCATGACGTCGTCGGTCAGCAGCCGCCGGGCCTTGCCCGCCGGGAGATCCTGGTAGGGCTCGACGGCGATGGGCTCGCCGAAGCGCACCGTCACCTTGGCCAGGCGCGGGAAGCTCGAACCGACCGGCTGGATGTCCTCGGTCCCGATCAGCCCGACCGGGACGACCGGGACCCCGGCATGCAGGGCCAGCCAGGCGACCCCGGTGCGTCCGCGGTAGAGCCGACCGTCACGCGACCGGGTGCCCTCCGGGTAGATGCCGAACGCCTCACCGGCCCGGAGCACCTCCAGCCCGGCGTCGAGGCTCTCCTGCGCGGCGGTCGGGGAGCGGCGGTTGACCGGGACCATGCCGACGGCCGTGAAGAAGCCCCGCGAGAGCGCTCCCTTGACGCCGGTGCCGGTCCAGTAGTCCTGCTTGGCCAGGAACCGGACGTGTCGGGGCGCCACCAGCGGGATCGCGAACGAGTCGATGAAGGACCGGTGGTTGCTCGCGAGGATGACACCGCCGGTGAGCGGGACGTTCTGCTTGCCCTCGATCGTCGGTCGGTAGAGGACTCGGGTCAGCGGAACGAGCGCACCGCGAGTGACGCTGTAGAGCATGGGCCCACTCTAGGGGCCGGGCACCCGGCTGGGCGGTCGGTGACCGGGCGTGTGGCGGGACGGAACACCGGCCAGGCCGGGGAGCGGGCAACCAGGACTGCGGCGACCTTGGTCAGACCCGGCCGCGGGCCGCCCATGCGGTCGCGCGGACCTCGAACGGCCCGTCTCCGGTGCGGTCGCGGCAACGGTCGCGCAGGGCCTCCTGCTGCCCGGGCGCGAGGCTGTGGATGTAGTCGCCGGTGGGCCCGACGCCGAGCGTGTACGGCTCCCACCACTCGTCGAACGACCGGTACGTCACCGCAACCCCCAGCTCGGCCTCCGACACCGCCTGCAGCCCCGCCTGTTGCAGCAGCCCGCCGAGCTCGTGCCGTCTGGCTCCCGGCAGGCCCTCCTCGCCCGGGGCGTCCGGGTCGAGCTGGACAGCCGCCTGCCGCAACAGGCTCATCGGCGCCCGGTGCCCGGCGAGGTCCCAGACGGTGACGGCGACGGTGCCGCCCGGCTTGGTGACGCGGCGCATCTCCCGCAGACCCGCGACCGGGTCGGGCATGAAGTGGACGACCAGGGACGCGAGGACGAGCTCGAAGGTGGCGTCGTCCCACGGCAGCTCACCGGCCCGGGCCTCCCGGACGTCGACGCCGGGCAGGCGCTGCGCCAGCGCCGTGCGGAAGGTCGGCGAGGGGTCGACGGCGCAGACGTGCGCACTGCCGAAGCGCTCGACGAGGACAGCGGTGAGGGCACCCGGGCCGCAGCCGACGTCGAGCGCCTTCGCCTCGACGGGCGGGGCGAGCCATTCGACGAAGCGGGCGGCGAGCGGCTCGGAGTAGCGGCCCATGTAGCGCCCGTAGGCATCGCCGGCGACATCGAAGGCCATCCTCGTACGGTACGCCCGCCGCTGCCGGCCAGGCTCGCGTCGGCGGGCGCGGCTGCTACTCCTGGAACTCCTGCAGGACCCGGCCGCCCAGGACCTTCTCGACGACGGCCCGTCCGACGTCGGTGGAGACCTCGATGTCCTCGTCGTCGCCGCTGACGGCGGAGTCGTCGGTGCCGCCGAAGTCGGGATGGACGCCGGTGGGCCCGGTGCCGGCCCCGACCACCGGGGCTGCGCCCGAAGCCCGGTCCGACCGCTCCGGTGTGCGGCTCCGGCGGGCAGCGTCGAGGGACGCCCGAACCGTGTCGGCGCCCGGCCGGGCGGGGCGGGAGGCTGCCCGGCCCGGCCCGGCCGGGTCGGACGGGTGTACCGGCCCGCGCGCTGAAGCCGCCGTCGGGGTCTCGGCCGGGCCTGGCGCGCTCACCGGTCCCGGCACTCGACCCACCGCGGGGGGCCCGACCGGGCCGGGCACGCTCACCGGTCCCGGCTCCGCAGCCGCCGCCGTGGGATTGCCGTTCGAGCGCGGACCCGCCGACCCTGCCGCGGTCGGAGCCGCCCAGTCGGGCGGGGGCGCGGTGACGCTCCCCCAGCCGGCGTTGTCCTCGAGCGACCGGCTCACGGGAGAGGCCGGCCCCGTCCCGGCGGTCGGGCCGTTGTCGCGGACGTCGCCGCTCCGGTGGCCACCACGGCTCGGAGAGGTGGCCGAACCGGGCCGTGGCGCGGGAGGGCGTGGCGCTGCGGCGGCGTCTCCGGTAGATGCGGCCGACCCGGAGGCCGACCCACCCGACCCACCGGGACCACCCGGCGGCTCGGTACGCGATGCCGACGGCGGACCCTGGTCAGTGGTCGCGCCGGGAGGCACGTACACTCCCTCGACCTGGACGTCGAGCCCCAGCTCGTCGATCAGGGCCTGCCGGACGATCTCGGCGTGGTTGCCGACCCGGAAGGTGTTGGTCAGACCCTCGGTCGCGATCCCCAGGGTCAGGGTGTGCCCGTCGTACCCGACGACCTGGGCGTTCTGCGAGACGAAGGTCCAGGTGATCCGGCGCATCCGGAAGACCCGTCCGAGCACGTCCGCCCAGGCCCGCCGGATGGCGTCGGTGTCGAGCCCGGTGCCCGCGACGGCCGCGGGCGACGGACCCGGGGCCGCCGCTACCGGCGGCTGAGGGCTAGCAGGCCCCGGCCCCGGCCGGGCCGCGGACGGCGCTCTCGCGGGCTGGGGGGCCGACGGCCTCGGCGGTGCGGCTGTCGGCGCCGCCACGTGGACCTCGGACGGTCCCGGCGGCGCGGCCCCAGGGGCCTGACCGCCCGGGGACTCGAGGGAGGGCACCGCGCCGCCCACCTCGAGGCGACGCTCGATGCGGTCGAGGCGAGCGGCATACCCCTGCGGGCCGGAGGCCCCCGGCAGGAGGATGCGCGCGCAGATCAGCTCCAGCTGGAGTCGGGGCGAGGTGGCGCCGGTCATCTCGGTCAGGCCGGCGTTGGCGATGTCGGCCGCCCGCGAGAGCGCAGCCGGCCCGAACGCGGCCTGCTGCACCCGCATGCGGTCGAGCTGGTCCTCGGTGACGCCGCGCAGCACCTGGCCGGCGCCGTCCTGCACCGCTGCCACGATGATCAGGTCACGCAGCCGCTCGAGGACGTCCTCGACGAAGCGGCGAGGGTCGTGGCCCGACTCGATCACCTTGTCGACCTGCCGGAACGTCGCCGCCGCATCACCGGCGGCCAGCGCGTCGATCGTCGCGTCGAGCAGCTCGGCGTCGGTGAAGCCGAGCAGCGCCACCGTGCCGGCGTAGGTCAGCCCCTCGGGGCCGGACCCGGCGATGAGCTGGTCGAGCACCGAGAGCGAGTCACGCACCGAGCCGCCACCGGCCCGGCACACGAACGACAGGACGCCCGGCTCGGCCGCGACCCCCTCCTGCTCGAGGATGCCCGTCAGGTAGGCGGCCAGCTTGGCCGGAGGCACCAGCCGGAACGGATAGTGATGGGTGCGCGAGCGGATCGTGCCGATGACCTTCTCGGGCTCGGTGGTGGCAAACACGAACTTCACGTGCTCGGGCGGCTCCTCGACGATCTTGAGCAGGGCGTTGAAGCCCTGCGGCGTGACCATGTGCGCCTCGTCGATGATGTAGACCTTGTAGCGGCTGAGCGCCGGCCCGTAGCTGGCCCGCTCGCGCAGGTCACGTGCGTCGTCGACGCCGCCGTGGCTGGCCGCGTCGATCTCGATGACGTCGACGCTGCCCGGCCCGCCCCGCGCCAGCGCGACGCAGGACTCGCAGGTGCCGCACGGGGTCGGCGTGGGGCCCTGCGCGCAGTTGAGGCAGCGGGCGAGGATGCGCGCGCTCGTCGTCTTGCCGCATCCGCGCGGACCGCTGAAGAGGTAGGCGTGCCCGACCCGCCCGGTGCGCAGCGCCTGCATGAGCGGGCCCGTGACGTGCTCCTGGCCGATGACGTCGGCAAAGCTCTCGGGCCGGTAGCGGCGGTAGAGGGCGGTGGCCATGGCCGAACAGTAACCGCCCGCGCCGACAGGCCGGTATGCCGCCGAGCGGCTGCCGTCAGCGGCGGGCCGCCGGAGTGCCCGCTCGGCTCGGCCTTGATCCACCGACCTCAGTAACGCGTCTCGCACACGACCCTTGACCCCGAGGTGCCCTGGGCGCTGGCCTGCTGGGTGATCCGGCCCTCGACCTCGACCGAGCACTTGATCCACGCATCGTCGCGGCTCGTCGTCGCCGAGACACGCACGACACCGTGCTTCGCCGGGCCACGTCCGCTCCAGGACCGGCCGACGTTCGTGTCGGTCTTCGTCCGCCCGTCGCTCCCGATGAACGAGACCGTCTCGATTCCGGCGTTGGACGCCACCGAGTACACGACCGAGCCCGAGGGCTCGGGCGAGGCGCGGTCGCTGCTCGCCCGCTCGCGGCAGCTGCTCTGCGCCCCGGTGAGCACCACTATTGCCAGGACCGCGAGGGCGGACGCCAAGGTCCGGGACGGTCCGGTGGAGCTGGCTGCCTGGCCCATCACACACCTCCCGATGTGCTGCCCGGGACGCCTCGCGACCCCGACGCGACGCCCCACCAGACAAGGGTCGAGGCCCGGTCAGGAGCCTGTCAAGGCATCCTCCGGCGCGCGCTTGTCGGCCGGCTCGGTCGAAGCCCGCAGCTCAGTCGGGCCACTTGGGATGGCGCTTCTCGAGGAAGGCCGCCATCCCCTCCTTGGCGCCGGCCAGCTGGGAGGCGGCCGCCATGACCTCGACCGCGATCGTGTAGGCATCCGCCTCCGGCCGGCCGAGCTGGGCGTGCAACGTCTGTTTGCCCAGCGCCTTGCTCGCCCGGGACCCCTTCGTCGCGCGGGCCAGCAGGTCGGCGACCGCGTCGTCGAGGTCGTCGTCGGGCACCACGCGGTTGACCAGGCCCCAGTCGAGCGCGGTCGCGGCGTCGATCACGTCCCCGGTCAGGGCCATCTCCATGAGTCGCTTGCGGCCGATCGACCGGGCGACCGGCACGGCCGGGGTGTGGCAGAACCAGCCGCCCTTGCCGCCCGGCAGGGCGAACCCGGCCGACTCGGCCGCCACGGCGAGATCGCACGAGGCGACGAGCTGGCAACCGGCCGCGGTCGCGAGCGCGTGGACGCGGGCGACGACGACCTGCGGGACGGTCTCGATCGTCTGCATGAGCTCGGTGCAGAGCCGCAGCAGGTCGCGCACGCCGGTCAGGTCCCGGGCCGCGACGTCGCCGAAGTCGTGGCCGGCGGAGAACACCGGGCCGTTGCCGGCCAGCACGATCCCGGTCGCGTCGGTCTCGGCCGTCTCCCGGAAGGCCTGCAACAGCTCGGCGAGGTGGTCCGCCGAGAGGGAGTTGCGCCGCCGGGGACGGTTCATCGTGATCGTCACCGTGTCGCCGTCCCGGGTGACGAGCAGGTGCTGGAAGTCGCTCATTGCACGACCGTAACGCGGGTCGGGGCCGGATCGGCCGTGCCGCCCGAGCGGGTCATCCTTTCGGATGATGTCGCTGGCTGGCTCAGCACGCACGGCCTTGCGAGACTTGCGTCTCCGCCCGAGCACTGCCGACGTCCGAGCCAGCCGAAGGAGCACCATGTCACCCCGCACCCTCTACCGCCGCATCGCCCTCGCCGAGGTGGTGTCCTGGGCACTGCTGCTGACCGGGATGTTCCTCAAGTACGTCACCGGCACGACCGATCTGGGGGTCAAAGTCTTCGGGCTGGTCCACGGGGTCGTCTTCATCACGTTCTGCCTGCTCACCGTGCTCGTCTCGGTCAACCAGCGGTGGACCTACCGCCGGACCGTACTGGGGTTGGCCAGCGCGGTCCCGCCGTTCCTCACGGTCTGGTTCGAGCGCCGGATGGAGCGGGCCGGCGCGCTCGAGGGCGGCTGGCGGCTCGGCCACGCCGACGCCCGACCCGAGAACCGCCTCGAGCATGTGCTGCACGCGCTGCTCGCGCGTCCGCTGGTCGCGGTGTCCGTCGGGCTCGTCGCCGTGACGGCCCTGACCGGGCTGGCCCTCGTCGTGGGCGCACCGGTGGGCGCCCAGGGCTGAGCTGCACCCGGACCGGACGCACGCAGGCCCCAAGGGGGAAGAGGATCTCGGTCGGAACGGTCGGGCCGAGCAGGCGGGTAACCGGTCGCGCGACGACCGGCGATTCCGGGCACGCTGCGGGACCCGGCCCGCCTCGATCCCCCACCGGGACATAGGGCGGTAACCGTAACAGGGCCTCGCCTGCGCCTATAGGCGGCTACGCCGTCGACCCGGCACTGCGAAGACCCGATTGTCGCCCGCGCTGGTCCGAACGACAGGGGGAAGCCTCTCGACGCGAGAGTACGTTGCCTCAGCTGCTGCCAGTCTGCGATGGATCATGTCACCGTTGGACAGGTCACTGGGCCGGCGCGGGTGGACGGTAGGTGCCCAGACCCGTCCCTGCTGTCGCTGCGGCTCTGTCGATGTATCCGCGCGCTGCGTAGCCGGGTTCATCAGTGAACCAGAGTGTCAGAGCACCCTCATCGCTGAACAGGATCCAGTCGGCTCCTTCGATCTGGAAGGCGTGGGCGAGGTCAGGTGTGACTTTCACGGCACGCCATCCATGCGGCATCGCGTCCTGGGAGAACGTATAGCCGAGCCTGTCGACGGGGTGTCCTCGGCGTGGGTCGATGACGATCCCGGTTAGCGCATTCGTCGCGTCATCGCCGTTGCTGAGGAAGGTGATACCGGTGGTCTCGAGGTCGCCCGTCTTGTTGGACCAGCGCCCATCGTGCTGGTTGACCACGCCGTACCGCATCAGAGCTGTCCCGGACATGCCGACCCTCAACGGCCCGAGTCCGCCGGGGCGAAGGCCGAACGAGGACAGCGAGATGATAGTGGTGTCGGGCACCGCGGCACGCCGCATCATGCAAGTCAGTGATGGGCCGGTGCTCAACACGTCGAGGTCGACCCGGTCGGATTCGGTGAAGCCCTCGTTGACCAGGTACCGGATACGGTCATCATTCAGACTCGGCGCGGGGACGTCGAGCCGGTCGAACAGCTGCCGCCAAGCGAGGGTCTCCCGGGGTGCTCTGCCGGCCCGGAACTGGCTCTGGCCGACCCAACCGGTCGGGGGCGGCCCGAACTCGGCAGAATCCCACATGTCATCGGGCAGGTTGAGGATCTGTCCGGACGGCGTGGACAGGCGTAGGACGAGCACCTCGTGCTCACCTTGCCCGACGGGGACGTGGGCCATGTCCGAGACCGGAAAGTGGAGTCGCTCGCTCTCGTCGGCGCGATGTGGCCTCCGGGGGCAGGCCTGCCAGCCGCTCCCTTGCGTCTTCGTTTCCCCTGCGTCGGCTCGCGCGTCCAGGGTCGGCAACACCTGAGGTGACCTCCTCGACCCTGTCGTAGGCTCGGGCCGGGTTGGGATCGCATCCGGTGGACCGAACGCCTCGGCAGCACTAGCCACCTGCGTCACGGTCGCGTCCGGTGGCCGCCGGTCCATCGCGCCACAGGAAACCAGCACCGGTGTTGCTGCCGCTGCCATGACCGTGATGGCAAGCCGGGTGATCATCCGCCGGCGGTTGGGCACAGAGACGTTCAGCTGGACACCGACCGGGTCAGCGGGAGAGGTCATGACCCGAGCATTGGCCTCGGTTGTGCAGGCCGGCCGCACACGTGTGCACGTCTCGGTCGCGAGCGTCCAAGGCTCAAGTGCGACCCCGGCGACCCGTCGGACCTAGAGCAGTCGGGACTCGCCCTGCAACGTTTCCTGTAAGAATGCCAAGGTGCGTGGCTGGGGAACAGCGGGGGACCTGGTCGGTGGCCGCTACGTTCTTGTCGACGCGCTCGGCCACGGCGGGGTGGGTGCGGTGTGGCGTGCCTGGGACATCACCGAGCGCATTTTCGTGGCCGTCAAGCTTGCCGATCTGGGTGAGGACCTGCTCCTGCACCAGCGGTGGGTCGCCGAGTCTGCATCCCGGATCCATGGCCCGCACCTACTGGAGACCCTCGACTGGAACTCCGGCCAGCACGGCGACTACATCGTCATGCCATTGGTCGCTGGCGGGTCGCTGGGTCACTTCGTGAGTCGCCATGGTCCGCTGCCCGCAGACCAGATCGCCCGGCTGATTCACCAGTGCGCCGAGGCGCTGCAGGTCATGCACCGTCGCGACCTGCTCCACCGTGATGTCAAGCCGAGCAACATCCTGCTCGAGCCTGGGCACACCCTCGAGGTGCGGCTTGCCGACTTCGGTGTGCTGCGCACCACCTCGGCGGCAGGCCTGACCGGCACCGGCATGGGCCCTTCGGGCACCGTCGGTTTCATCCCCCCAGAGGCCTTCCGGGTCGGTCCGGACGGGTGCGTGCCGCCCCCCACGGCGGCTGCGACTTGTACGCATTGGGGGTCACGGCCTACTTCGCCGCGACCGGGGAGCTTGCCTCGGCACGCACCGCAGGCGAGGTCCCCACCGGTTGGGTGCGGTATACGCAGCCAGCCGACCTGGAACTGCCGGACAGCCTCGCACCCGGGGTCGCTTCGGCGGTACGGGACCTGATGAGTCCCGACCCGCAAGCACGCCCCAGAAGCGCGGCATCCCTGATGGCCAGGCTCGATGCCCTCACCGTGCCCGTCCAGGTTTCAGGCGCCGCTTTCACGGTCCCGGCCAGTCTGGCCCCGCTGCCAGCCGGCTGGAATCAGGACGGGCCCAAGGCGCAGCACAGCCTCAACGTCGTCCTTCCTTCCGATAACCCGGTCCAGCCCAGCGGGCGGTCTGGGGGCCGCGCTCCACTGCTGCTTGGCACCGCCGCGGCGGTACTCGCCGCTGCCGGTGCCACCCTGTGGCTCCTCCCCGGGGGCAACCCACCAACAGGTCAGTCTGACCCGTCGAGAGCAGCGTCGTCCACCAGTACGACGACCCCGGCAGCCGGCGTGGCGGCACGAGTCGAGCCGGCCGGCCAGGCGACTTCTCCGGCACGTCCTGCCGTGACGACCTTCGATCATTTCACGGTCTCCGTGCGCAAGGTCTCCGCGTTGACGCGTGACCGGTTCGCGGTCACCGTGCGCGTGTGCGTCACCTCGCCGGCCCCGGACGCCGTCAACGGGAAGACTCGGATCAGTTGGGAGCCGTGGTTGCTCTCGGTGCGCGGCATGAGCCCGCGAACACCTGCCGAGGATCTGACCGGGCTGCCCGGGGTTCTGCCACCGTCCGCGTACTACCAGAGCGGTGACTGCGGGCAGGGAATCATCCCGTTCCGGGTGCCTGAGGACCGGCAACCCACGGCAGTGCTGTACCGCAACGGGCAAGGCGACGTTGCCAACTTCCCCATCGACCCTTGACCGCACACGTGTGCGGGAACGGGGACAGAGCCCTGCGTGAGGCTGGGTCGCATCCACTTCAGGAGCAGCCGTGATCGATACCATCAACGTGGTCGTCCACCCGGCCGGCGGGGCACCGTCGGTGTCCTACAAGATCGAGCACGACCAGAACCTGATCCTGGCCTTCGGTCGGCCCGGCGGGATGCACCGGGCCCTGGACATGCTCGATGACCCGGGCTCCCTGCTGCGCCAGACCTTCCCGCACCTGGCCGGTCTTGACCCGGCCGTCGACCTGATGCACATCGAGTTGCCCGACCGCCCCAACGACCGGGGCGGCTTCGCCACCTCGTCCTGCGGGCTGCTGCTGGTGCCGGTCCCGAACGGGTGGGTGCTGGTCAACCCCAGCGGCGAGCTGCGCGACGGGAAGCGGGTCGGCGGGGCGATCCCCACGGTCCGCGCCTGGGGCCGCCCGCCGGCAAACCTGCATGTGGCCGGCGGCGAGTTCTCCCTGTCCGAGCACCAGCTGGCCGCGGTGTGGCTGCCAAGCAACCTGGGCAAGATGCACCGGATCGACCTGCAGCGAGACGGGACCCGCCATTCCTTGTCATACCTGGCCTCGAGCGGGTTGACTGGCCGGCCCGACTACCGGCTCAGCGAACGCAACAAGAAAGCCCTAGTGTTCTTCTTCGAGGAGTACCTGCGTTGGGGCAGCGACCCGGACTTCAATCCGAAACCCACCGGGACCGCACGCGACCGGATCCGCAAGCTCGAAGCAGACGGCCAGCAGGTCCCACTCGCGTCCTGGCTGCGCGCGCTGTGGTCGGCGAACAACAAGGACCAGGGCCGCGGCCCGACCGCGCCGCAGCAGGTGCGCGACAGCGACGGGGCAGCCATCGGTGGACGCAGCGACACCAGCGCCGACCGGATCTGGTTCCTGCCCTCCAACGCCGACAAGGTCACCCAGCTTCGCTCGCTGGAGATGGCGCTGCAGTGGCAGCTGATCACCAAACCGGAGGTCGACCGGATCCTGGACGAGTTCGAAGGGGCAGACGCCACGCTGGAGCAGATCGTCAGCGACATCTGCTCCGAGTTCGAGCACGTGCTGCGCCAGCACATCCCGGCCTCCCGGTTCGCCGCCAGTCGCGCCGACGCTCAGGACGAGGTGGACCGGCTCATCGGCAAGATCGGACGCATGATCCGCTTCGCACTGACCAACCGGTCCTTCAACCCGAGCCGCTCCCCCCGCGACCTGCCCGACCTGAACGGCCTGTCCGTCCAAGAGCTGCACGACCGGGTGCACCACGGAGGTAGCTCACCCATCCACTACCAGGACAGCATCGAACGGGTCGAACAGATGCTCGAACCAGACGAGCTGCAGGAGTGGGGACAGCTGCGCCTGACACGCCTTCCCACCGCTGGGGCGGTCGGGCTGCCCGACAATCCCGGACTCAGGGACGGATTTGACTTTCGCGGTTACGCGGCTTCGGCGGCTGCACAGGCGAGCTGGTAGTCGCGGATTATGTTGGGGTCGAGTGG
>NZ_JBDIAQ010000117.1:0-10933 GCF_039812505.1 Intrasporangium sp.
CGAGATTCCCGCTGCACCGTCGTCTCGGATCCGGGCGGTGCGACCGGGCCGACCGGGCCGGTCGGCCTAGGCTGGCGACGGGTCGTCGACCCGTCGCCGGACCGCCCGGCGGTGCACTGCCCGAACTCGGAGGCCACATGTTCCGCAAGATCCTGGTCGCCAACCGTGGCGAGATCGCGGTGCGCGCGTTCCGCGCGGCGACCGAGCTCGGCGCCCGGACGGTCGCGGTGTTCCCCTACGAGGACCGGATGTCCGAGCACCGGCTCAAGGCCGACGAGGCCTACCAGATCGGGGAGGTGGGCCACCCGGTCAGGGCCTACCTGGACCACGCCGGCATCGTCGCCAAGGCCGTCGAGGCCGGGGCCGACGCGATCTACCCCGGCTACGGCTTCCTGTCCGAGAACCCCGACCTGGCCGCGGCCTGCGAGGCGGCCGGGATCACCTTCATCGGCCCACCCGCCGCGGTGCTGCACCTGGCCGGCAACAAGGCCCGGGCCATCTCGGCGGCCCGCGCGGCGGGGCTGCCCACGCTGGCCGGCTCGGCCCCGTCGGCCGACCTGGCCGAGCTCGAGGCGGCGGCCGCCGCGGTCGGGTTCCCGCTCTTCGTCAAGGCGGTCTCCGGCGGCGGCGGCCGGGGCATGCGCCGGGTGGACGACCCGGCCGCACTTCGTGCCGCGCTGGACGCCGCCCAGCGCGAGGCGGAGTCGGCGTTCGGCGACCCGACCCTCTACCTGGAGGAGGCGGTGCTCGACCCGCGCCACATCGAGGTGCAGGTCCTCGCGGACGGCACCGGCGAGGTGCTGCACCTGTACGAGCGCGACTGCTCGCTGCAGCGGCGCCACCAGAAGGTCATCGAGATCGCCCCCGCCCCCTCGCTCGACCCGCAGCTGCGGGCGCGGATCTGCGCCGACGCGGTGCGCTTCGCCGGCTCGATCGGGTACGTCAACGCCGGCACGGTCGAGTTCCTCGTCGGGGGCGACGGGCGCTACGTGTTCATCGAGATGAACCCCCGGATCCAGGTCGAGCACACGGTCACCGAGGAGGTCACCGACGTCGACCTCGTCGTCATGCAGATGCTGGTCGCCTCCGGCGAGACCTTCGCCACGACCGGCCTGCGCCAGCAGGACATCCGCACCCGCGGCTATGCCCTCCAGTGCCGGATCACGACCGAGGACCCGGCCAACGGCTTCCGCCCCGACGCCGGCGTCATCACGACGTACCGCTCGGCCGGGGGGTCGGGGGTGCGGCTCGACGGCGGCACGGTGTTCGTCGGTGCCGAGGTGTCGCCCCACTTCGACTCGATGCTCGTCAAGCTGACCTGCCGGGCGCGGACCTTTCCCCTGGCGGTGCGGCGGGCCCGTAGGGCCCTGGCCGAGTTCCGGGTGCGCGGGGTCTCGACGAACATCCCGTTCCTCGAGGCGGTCCTCGACGACCCGGTCTTCCAGGCGGGGCAGGCGACGACATCCTTCATCGACCAGCGTCCCGAGCTGCTCCGGGCCAGGGTCCCGGCGGACCGGGCGACCAGGCTGCTGACCTACCTGGCCGACGTCACGGTCAACCGGCCGCACGGCCGGGCCGGGGCGACGGTACGCCCCGCCGCCAAGCTGCCCGAGCTGACCGACGCGCCGTTGCCGCCGGGCTCGCGCGACCGGCTGCGCGACCTGGGGCCGGGCGGCTTCGCCCGGGCGCTGCGGGCGGCGCCAGAGGTGGCGGTGACGGACACGACCTTCCGCGACGCCCACCAGTCCCTCCTCGCGACACGGATGCGCACCCGCGACCTGGTCCTGGCCGCCCGCCACGTGGCGCAGCTGACCCCCCAGCTGCTCTCCGTGGAGGCGTGGGGCGGCGCCACGTACGACGTCGCGCTGCGGTTCCTGCACGAGGACCCCTGGGAGCGGCTCACCGCGCTGCGCGAGGCGATGCCGAACGTCGCCCTCCAGATGCTCCTGCGGGGCCGCAACACGGTGGGCTACACCCCCTATCCGACGCAGGTCACCACGACCTTCGTGCGGGAGGCAGCCGCTGCCGGCATCGACATCTTCCGGATCTTCGACGCGCTCAACGACGTCGAGCAGATGCGCCCCGCCATCGAGGCCGTGCTCGAGACCGGCACCGCGGTGGCCGAGGTGGCGCTGTGCTACACCGGCAACCTCACGAGCCCCCGCGAGCGGCTCTACACCCTCGACTACTACCTGCGGCTCGCCGAGCGCATCGCCGACACGGGCGCGCACATCCTGGCGGTCAAGGACATGGCGGGACTGCTGCGGGCCCCGGCCGCCCGCCGCCTCGTCACCGCGCTCCGCGAGCGTTTCGACCTGCCGGTGCACCTGCACACCCACGACACGGCAGGCGGTCAGATCGGGACCCTGCTCGCGGCGATCGGGGCCGGCGTCGACGCGGTAGACGCGGCGAGCGCCACCATGGCCGGCACCACCAGCCAGCCGCCCCTGTCCGCCCTCGTCGCGGCGACCGACGACACCGACCGGCCCACCGGCCTCGACCTGGGCAGCGTCTCGGCACTCGAGCCCTACTGGGAGGCCGTGCGCCACCTGTACCGGCCGTTCGAGTCCGGCCTGTCCTCCCCGACCGGTCGCGTGTACGTGCACGAGATCCCCGGCGGGCAGCTGTCCAACCTGCGCCAGCAGGCGATCGCGCTCGGCCTGGGGGACCGGTTCGAGGCGATCGAGGACATGTACGCCGCCGCGAACCGGATCCTCGGCAACCTGGTCAAGGTAACCCCGAGCAGCAAGGTGGTGGGAGACCTGGCCCTGGCGCTCGTCGGCACCGGTGCGGACCCGGCCGACTTCGAGGCGAACCCGCAGCGCTACGACATCCCCGACTCGGTCATCGGCTTCCTGCAGGGTGAGCTCGGCGACCCCCCGGGGGGCTGGCCGGAGCCCTTCCGCACCAAGGCGCTGGCGGGCCGGGTGGCCAGGCCCCGTCAGGAGGCGCTGACCCCGCAGCAGCAGGACGAGCTCGAGACGACGCCCCGCCGGACGCTCAGCCGGCTGCTGTTCCCGGGCCCGGCCCGGGACTACGAGGCGGCGCGGGAGGCCTACGGGGACCTGTCGGTCCTGGACACGAGCGAGTTCCTGCACGGCCTGGAACCGGGCGAGGAGTACGACGTCGAGATCGAGCCCGGCAAACGCCTGCTCCTCAGCGTCCAGTCGGTCGGCGCGGCAGACGCCCGCGGGATGCGCACGGTCATGTGCACCGTCGGAGGCCAGCTGCGACCCGTCCAGGTGCGCGACCGGTCGTCCGAGGTCGCCGTCAAGGCGGCCGAGAAGGCCGACCCGGCCGATCCGCACCACGTCTCGGCACCCTTCGCCGGCGCCGTGACCCTCACCGTCCGGGAGGGCGAGCACGTCGAGCAGGGCGGCGTCCTGGCGACCATCGAGGCGATGAAGATGGAGGCGAACATCACCGCACCGGTCGCGGGCACCGTCGGGCGCGTCGCGATCCGGGCCCAGCAGCAGGTCGAGGGCGGCGACCTGATCGCCGTCATCTCCTGACCGGACGCGCGCCGTGCCGACGCGAACGGTCCGTTCGAGGTCGACCGGGTTCGTGCACCAGGCGGTCCGGCCACGAAGGGCCGGCCCGGTGCGCCGGTGGTGAGCGGCATCCGGCAGCCGTATGCCGCCCAGCCCGCCTCCCGCGCCGTCGTCCTCCCGAGCCGTCCTCCTCAGGCGCGGCGTCCGGCGCCGCGGCCATCGAGCCCGGCGCGGGCGACCGAACGGGCCGCCGCACCGGCCGGTTCGCCCTCCGACGGTCCGTTCGAGGTCTTCACCACGACCCGGACGACGAGCCGCCACCACCGGAGCCGCTGAAGCCGCCGCCGGACGAGAAGCCCGACGTGCCGCTCGAGCCGGGGGTCGAGGTGAACGTGCCGGTCGAGGTCGTCGAGAAGCCGGCGACGCCGTCGGCGATGCTGGTGAAGTCGGGGAAGGCGCCGCCGCTCCAGACGTACCAGGTCGGCATGACGAGCGCCTGGTCGGCGGCCTCGGCCGCGCGGGCGACCTCGGCGAACGTCCTGGCCCACCGGTCCGCCACGCCGAAGACGACGGCAAACGGCAGGTAGCGGCTGAAGATGTTCGACGCCTCCTCGAAGGCGATCTGGCCGGCCTCCGCCGTGACGAGGTACTCCTTGAAGCCGAGCGACTGGGCCAGCACCGCCGAGCCCTCCGGGGTCCTGGCCGCCATCCCCCTCCCGACGAGCAGCACAATGCCGCCCGATGCGACCAGACCGATCCCGAGCACGAGCCCGCCGGTGAAGCCCCCACCCAGCAGGCCCGCGACGAGGGAGCGCCCGTAGAACAGGACGAGCCCGCCGCTGACGGCCAGCACGATGCCCAACGCCTGCCAGGCGGCGCGCTGCGACTGCGGGGAGCGGTGGAACCAGCCCCGCTGGACGACCTCGCGGTAGAGCATCGACTGGATGCGCTTCAGGGTGTCCGCGAAGGTGTTCTTCAGCTCCGACAGCCGGACCTCGGACGCGCCCTGCCGGAAGAGCCCGCCGAGCAGCTCGCCCTCGTAGGGCAGCAGGTGGTCCCCCGGGGGCGGGTCGAGCCGGCGGAGCACCCAGTCGGTCCGCGTGAAGATCCCCTCGGCCCTGATCTCGTCGATCTGCAGGTATCCCCGCACGGCCAGGTCGATGACCGTCGCGGAGACGTCGATCGGGTTGGCCGTCTCGTCGACGAGGGTGCCCACCATGCCCGGCTGCACGCCCGGCGGCGGGTGGAACTGCACCGCCACCGGCTGCCTGCGCCGCCGTCTGGTCAACGGTGCTCCACCGGTTCCCGTCCCGCTGCCGTCGCCGACGCCTGCCGGGGTGAGGCCGGGGGCCAGGCCGGCGTACTGCTCGTCGCGTCCGCGGGTCCACCACAGCGTGGCCATCACGGCAGCGGCGATGACGGGGGCACCGATCCCGGCCACCCACGCGGCGGCGTTGACCGCGGGGGCCGCCGCGCCGGCCGAGCCCGCGTCGAGGTCGCCCTCGCGGATGTCGGGGCGAGGGTCGTCGAACGCGGCGGCGGGGTACCGGGCGACCACGGTCATCGCCTCACCGGGGGCGAGGTCGTCGGCGCTGAACGAGGTGGGCTCGCCCGCCTTCGCCCGGCACCTCGTGTCCGAGCCCGTCTCGCCCCGGAAGCACAGCACGTCGGTCGAGGCGGCCGGGGCGTTGACCGTGATGCTGGCGTGGTCGCGCTGGGTCTCCTCGTCACCGCCGAAGACGTTGTAGTGCAGCTCGACAGTGTCATTCTGCGCGATGTCGTTCTGGGCGATGTCGTTCTGCCCGATGTCGTTCTGCGCGATCGGGTTGAGCAGGTTGTGCAGGGTGTAGCCGACCAGATAGGTCTGGGTGCCGCTCGTCCACTCGTCGGCGCTGCCGATGCGGATCTGGTCGGCGGCACCGTCCGGGGTGACCCGGAACTGGGCGGGCGCCCCGGTCGGGCTCGAGACCGACACGTCGGTCATCTCGAAGTAGCGGTAGCTGTCCGGCCGGTCGGCCACGCCCATCCGCACCACGATGTCGCGGAAGATCCCGTGCCGCTCCTCGCCGCTCGGGAACCGCCACTGGATCGTCTCGGCGACCCTGACGCTGCCGTCCGGCTGCAGGTCGTAGACGGCGCGGAAGGAGGTCATCGCCTCGCCGCCGGCGGCTCGGGCGGCTACGGCGGGGGTAAACACGAGGGCTGCAGTGGCCAGCAGCAGCGCGAGGAGTGCCGGCACCCGTGCCGGCCGGCGCGACGCGACCGGGTCCGCCACCGGACCGCGGTCCGTGCGGGTCAGGCTCA
This sequence comes from Intrasporangium sp., assembly GCF_039812505.1. Taxonomy (GTDB): domain Bacteria; phylum Actinomycetota; class Actinomycetes; order Actinomycetales; family Dermatophilaceae; genus Intrasporangium_A. Next base: position 5,796 of record NZ_JBDIAQ010000117.1, read on the forward strand.
CCCTCGCCTACCGCGGTGCCGTGCGGCGCTGAGGGCCCGCTCCGCGTCGCGCCGGTCCTGTCGCTCGCGCAGCGCGTGTCGCTTGTCGTACTGCTTCTTGCCCGTTGCCAGGGCGATCTCCACCTTGACCCGCCCGTCCTTGAAGTAGAGCGTGAGCGGCACGATGGTCCGGCCGGACTCGCGGGTGCGGCCCGCGATCTTGGTCAGCTCGCGGCGGTGCAGCAGCAGCTTGCGGCGGCGCCGGGGCGCGTGGTTGGTCCAGGTCCCGCCGAGGTACTCGGGGATGTGGACGTTCTCGAGGTAGAGGTCCTCGCCGGAGAACATGGCGAAACCGTCCACGATCGAGGCCCGGCCCATCCGCAGTGCCTTGACCTCGGTGCCGGTCAGGGCGATACCTGCCTCGTAGGTGTCCTCGATGTGGTAGTCGTGGCGCGCCTTGCGGTTGCTCGCGATGACCGAGCGACCCTTCTCCTTGGCCACCGCGCTGTCCTCCTGTCGCCTCGCGCCCGCGCGAACGGTCCGCGCGCGTCAACGCTACCCGTTGGGACGCGGTACGGGTGTGCTCGCTCAGAGCCACCGGTAGGGGTCGACCGGCGTGCCGTCCTCGTAGACGCCGAAGTGCAGGTGGCAGCCCGTCGAGTAGCCCGTGGTGCCCGAGTACCCGACCAGCTGGCCGCGGTTCACGTGCCCGCCCCACTTGACGATGCGCGACAGGTGGTTGTACGTCGTGACGAGGTCGACCCCGCGGTGCATGCCGTGGTCGATGACGACCTGGTTGCCCCAGCCGCTGGGGCGCCAGCCGGCGCGGATGACCTGACCCGGCGCCGCCGCGTAGACCGGGGTGCCGCAGGCGACGGCCCAGTCCAAGCCGTCATGGAGCATCCATTTCTTGAGGATGGGGTGCCAGCGCATCCCGAAGCCCGAGGTCGTGGGCCCGTTGGCCGGGTGGCTCAGGTAGTTCGAGGGGGTCGCGGCGGGCGGGGCGTTCCGGCGCTGCTCGGCCAGGCGGGCGAGCCGGGCCCGTTCGACCAGGATCGCGTTCAGTCGTGCTGCCTCGGCGCGGGCCGCCGCGAGGTCGGCCTGTTCGTTCGCCTGCTGGGCCCGCAGGTCGCGGGCGTACGCCGTCTGCTCGGACTTGAGCCGGTCCAGGTGGGTCTTGGCGGACGCAGCGTTGGCGCGGGCCGTCTCGGCGTTCTGCCGCGCGACGATCGCCTGCTCCTTGGCCCGGGTCGCGGCGGAAGCCGCGGCCGTGGCGTTCTGCAGGGCGGTCTCGGCCTGGCGTTTCAGCTCGGCGACCTCGCCCCGGACGGATGTCAGGTAGGCCCGGGCCGAGATGTCGTCCGCGCGGATCGTGGCGAGCCGGTCGACGGTGTCGCCGGCCACGTTGCTGGCGGTGTCGGCCATGACGACCCGGTCGGCGAGGTCCTGCGGCGACCCGGTGCCGAAGACGAGTCCGAGCGGCGACTCGTCGCCGCCGCTCTGGAAGACCTCGGCGGCATAGGCGTCCAGCGCGTCCTGTGAGGCGCGCAGCTGCTCCTGCGTCCGGCCAAGTCGCTCCCTGGCCCGGGCCTCGTCGGCCTTGGCGACGGCCAGCCGCTGCGCCACCTGCTCGTTGTGCGCCCGGGCCCTGGCCTCGGCGGCCAGCGCCCGGCGCTCGGTGTCCTCGGCCCGGGCCTGCGCCGCCACGGCGCGGCCGGCCGTGGCCTGCGCACCGGCCAGGCGCTGGCGTGCTCCCGGCAGCGCGGCCTTGGTCCGCTCGAGGTTGACGTAGGCGCCGGCCAGCCGGGTGTTGGTTCCCTCGAGCTGCTGCCCGAGCGCGCTGATCCGCCGGTCGGCCTGCCGCTTCTGGTCCTGGACGTCGTCGGCCCGGGCCGCGAGCGCGGGGCCCAGTGAGAGCGTGCAGGCCAGAGCCGCGCCGGCGGCGGTCAACCGGGTGCGCGGACGGGGTGAGCAATTGCCCAACTTTGGCCACATAGGGCTCATTGGTACCACACCTGTCGCTCCGACAACACCCCTTCGGCCCTGCGATACCCCTCGACCCTGCGAACGGTTGGTTCGACGGGCGGTGCGGCGGCCCGCTCCGGTCGCCTGCCGCCCCTGCTGGAGCCGGCCGGTCACACGCGCAGGTACCGGCGCAGGGTCACCCATGACGTCACCGACGCGAGGGCGGCCACCCCGAGCACGATCACCGGCGCGACGACCCAGACATCGGCCACCCCGATGAAGGCGATGTCGGTCACCGTCTCGCTGAGGAACCCGGTCACCCCGTACTGGACGGTCGCCCAGAGCATGCCCACCGCCAGGCCGGCGCCGACCACGCCGGCGATGATCGTCTCCATGACGAACGGGAAGCGGATCGTGAAGTTGGAGGCCCCGACCAGCCGCATGATCCCGGTCTCGCGGCGCCGGCTGAACGCCGTCTGCCGGATCGTCGTCGAGATCAGCATGACCGCGGCCAGGACCATGAGCGCGGCGAGCGCGATGGCCGACCACGAGACGGTGTTCATGAAGGTGAAGAACTTCTCGAGCAGCTTCTTCTGGTCCTGCACGTCGGCCACCCCCGGCATCCCCTTGACGGTGCTCGCGACGACGTCGAACTTGCCGGGGTCGTTGAGGTTGACCCGGAAGGAGTCGGCGAAGTACGACTCCCCGGCCCGGGCCAGCGGGGAGTTGCGGTAGGCGGTCCGGAACCGTTCGTAGGCCTGGTCCCGCGACTCGTAGAAGATCTCCTTGACCGTCGGGCGCAGGGCCTCGAGCTCGTCCTTGACCGCGGCTCGCTCGGTCTGCGTGGTGGGCTCACCGCCGCAGTTCGGGTAGCGGGTCTTGTCGGCGCAGAGCAGGACCGTGACCTGGACGCGGTCGTACCAGTAGTCCTTCATCGTGTCGACCTGGCGCTGGCCCATCAGCCCGAGGCCGAGCAGGTACATCGAGATCATCGTGACGATCACGACCGACACGGCCATCGACAGGTTGCGGCGCAGACCGTTGCCGATCTCGCCGAGCAGGAACGTCAGTTTCATGGTCCCCCGATCAGTGCGTGTCCACGGCGGTACGCCGCCTGACCACGCTGTCGGGCTCGGCGCTGTCGGGCTCGGCGTGGCCCGGCCGGGCCGGGCCGACCCGGACCCTGGGGATGCTGCCGGTGGTGTACTCCCCGGCCTGCTGGTCGCGCACGAGGACCCCGTGGTGCAGCTCGATCACCCGACGCCGCATCGCGTTGACCGTGGCCGTGTCGTGGGTGGCCATCACGACGGTCGTGCCCGTCCGGTTGATCCGCTCGAGCAGCTGGACGATGTCGAGGCTCGTCCCGGGGTCGAGGTTGCCGGTAGGCTCGTCGGCCAGCAGGATCGACGGCCGGTTGACGAAGGCGCGGGCGATGGCGACCCGCTGCTGCTCCCCACCGGAGAGCTGGTGCGGCAGCCGCTTCTCCTTGCCCGCCAGCCCGACCAGTTCCAGCGTCTCGGGCACCGTCTGGCGGATCCGCGTCCTGGAGGCACCGAGGATCTGCAGGGCGTAGGCCACGTTCTGGGCGACCGTCTTGTTCGGCAGCAGGCGGAAGTCCTGGAAGACGAAGCCGATCTCGCGCCGCAGGGCCGGCACCTTGCGCGCGGGCAGCCGATCGAGCTCGCGCCCGGCGACCAGCACGCGGCCCTGCGTCGCGTCGTGCTCCTTCATGACCAGCTGCAGCAGGGTCGACTTGCCGGAGCCGGACTCGCCGACGACGAAGGCGAACTCGCCCCGGGGGATCTCGAGGGAGACGTCGTCGAGCGCGGGCCGCTGCGTCCTCGGGTAGGTCTTCGTGACGTTCTCGAAGAGGATCATGCGGGCGGACCTAACGTGAGCGGGAGGGCAGACCGGGCAGCACCCGGGCTCGGCGGCATACCTGCGGCGTGTCACCGGGCCATCCACGAGGTTACGGCCGGACGGCGCCCAACCCGTGCTACCGGGACGACCGGCGTGGCGCGCGGGGAGCGGTCCGGCGCGCTCGGCTCAGGCGGACGCCGCGGCGGCGGCCTTGCGCTGCTCGACCGTCCAGCGGATGCCCGACTCGATGAAGTCATCGATGTCACCGTCGAAGACCGCCGAGGGGTTGCCGGTCTCGTGGCTGGTGCGCAGGTCCTTGACCATCTGGTAGGGGTTGAGCACGTAGGAGCGCATCTGGTCGCCCCAGCTCGCCTTGACGTCACCGGCGAGCTCCTTCTTGGCGGCGGCCTCCTCGGCCTTGCGCATCAGCAGCAGGCGGGACTGGAGCACCCTCAGGGCGGCGGCGCGGTTCTGGATCTGGGACTTCTCGTTCTGCATCGACACGACGATGCCGGTCGGCAAGTGGGTCATCCGCACCGCGGAGTCGGTCGTGTTGACGCTCTGCCCGCCCGGACCGCTCGAGCGGAAGACGTCGACCTTGATCTCGTTCTCGGGGATCTCGATCGAGTCGTCGCTCTCGATCAGCGGGATGACCTCGACCGCCGCGAAGCTCGTCTGGCGCCGGCCCTGGTTGTCGAACGGGCTGATCCGCACGAGCCGGTGGGTGCCGCCCTCGACGGCCAGGTGGCCGTACGCGTAGGGGACGTTGACCTCGAAGGTCGCCGACTTCAGGCCGGCCTCCTCGGCGTATGAGGTGTCCATCACCTTGGTCGGGTAGCCGTGCCGCTCGGCCCAGCGCAGGTACATCCGCAGCAGCATCTCGGCGAAGTCGGCCGCGTCCACACCACCCGCGCCGGACCGGATCGTCACCACCGCTGCGCGCTCGTCGTACTCGCCGGACAGCAGGGTGCGCACCTCGAGCTCCCCGACGTCCTTCTTGAGCGACTCCAGCTCGTGCTCGGCCTCCTCGAGCGTGGCGGCGTCGTGCTCCTCCTGGGCCAGCTCCACGAGGACTTCGAGGTCCTCGACGCGGCGGTCCATCCCGAGGACCCGGTCGCGTTCGGCGCCGGCGCGCGAGAGTGCACTGGTGACCTGCTGCGCGTGCTCGGGGTCGTCCCACAGGTCGGGGGCGGCCGCCTGCTTCTCGAGGTCGGTGATCCGCACGCCGAGCGCGTCGAGGTCGGTCACCCCGCGCACCGAGTCCATCGTCGCGCGCAGGTCCTTGAGCTCTTGCGGGAAGTCCACGGCCACGACACGACAGCCTACGTCAGCGG